>NZ_QUAL01000114.1 GCF_003579925.1 Jiangella rhizosphaerae
GGCGGCGACGGCCGGCCCGGCGGCCAGCGTCACCGTCGAGCCGCGGAAGTTCTTGCGCTCCCAGCGCTCGGCGCCGCCGGGCTTGGCCGCACCGAGCTTGCGCGCCGCCAGCCAGGCGACGGCGCCCGCGGCACCGGCCGCGACCAGCGAGCCGACGACGCGCCTCACGACGAGCTCCCCTCGGTCGCGGCGTCGGTGACGCTGTCGCCGGGCTCCTCGGGCACCGGCGGCAGCGCGCCGTCGGTCTCGCCGACCACGCCGTACTGGCCGGAGCCACCCTCGGCCTGCTCGCTCAGCGCGAAGACGACGGCGGCCCGGCCGCTGGGCAGGTCGACGGAGTCGACGGTGGACACGACCTCGGCGAGGTCGCCGTTGTCGCGGATGGTCAGCAGCAGGCCGTCCTCGGCCGTCTGCGCGGGCCCGGCCACGACGGTGCCGGCGTCGGCGGCGTCGATGCCGGCGACCAGCGTGGCCAGCCGGTCCAGCCGGTCGCCGGCGTCGTCACCGGAGACGTTGCCGGCCACCAGGACCGCAAGCGACGGCGCCACCGAGGCGTCCTGCTCGAGCGTGATGAGCTCGGACTCCTCGAACGCCGTGACGGTGGCGGTGTCGATGGTCTCGTGCGAGGCACCGGGCTCGGCCGGCGGCGCCATCAGCGCGGCGGCCAGCACCGCGGCGCCGCGGGCGTACCCGCCGCCCTCGGTCGGCAGCTCGGTGCCGGACGACACGAGGTCGGTGGCCAGCTCGTCGAGCACCGGCTCGGAGTCGGGGTCGGTCCACGTCGGCTCGATGCGGACGGTGAGGTCGGCCGTCGCGCCGGCCGTCTGGAGGGTCTCGCGGACGGCGGTGACGGTCTCCTCGTCGGCGCCCGGGAGCGCGATGACGCCGACGTACTCGCCCTCGAGCTGGCCGGTGACCAGCCGCGGCGTCACCTCGGCGAGGAACGCCTGCTGGTAGGCGGTGTCGGCCTCGGTGGCCTCGAGTTGCGCGCGCAGCTCGCGGTTCTCGTCACGCAGCTGCGAGGTCTGCTCGGCCAGTGTGTCGTCGACGGTGTCGCCGAGCGGGCCCGCGCCGAGCACGATGCCGGCCGCCAGCGCGAAGAAGACGGCGATGATCGAGACCAGGTGATAGCGAAAGTCGATCACGTCAGAAGAGTCCCTGCACCCAGAAGTAGAAGCGGTCCCACCACGAGCCCACGATGTCGAGGTAGGCCTGGCCCGTCGGGGTCGAGTACATGGCCGCCACGACCGCCGTGATGCCCGCGACGACGAGCACGGCCAGCATCCACGTGGGGACGCTGCTGTGGTAGAGCCGGCTCACGCCCTTGGCGTCGACGAGCTTACTGCCCACCCGCAGCCGGGTGAGGAAGGTACTGGCCATGCCGGACCGGCCCTTGTCGAGGAACTCGACCAGGGTGGCGTGTGTGCCGACGGCCACGATGAGGCTGGCGCCCTTGTCGTCGGCCAGCAGCATGGCGATGTCCTCGCTGGTGCCGGTGGCGGCGAACGGGACGCCGGACAGCCCCATGCGCTCCAGCCGCCCCAGGCCCGGCGCGCGGCCGTCGCGGTAGGCGTGCACGATCAGCTCGGCGCCGCTGGACAGCGCGTCGTCGGACACGGAGTCCATGTCGCCGACGATCATGTCGGGCTTCAACCCGACTTCCAGCAGAGCGTCGGCGCCGCCGTCGACGCCGATGAGGACGGGGTCGTACTCGCGGATGTACGGCCGCAGCGTCGCGAGGTCTTCCTTGTAGTCGTACCCGCGCACGACGATGAGGACGTGCCGGCCGTCGAGGTCGGTGCGGATCTCGGGCACGCCGACGCCGTCGAGGAGCAGCTCGCGCTCGCGCTTGAGGAACTCCATGGTGTTGGCGGCGAACGCCTCGAGCTGCGACGACAGACCCTCGCGGGCCGCGCTCATCAGCTTGGCGAGGCTCTCTTCGTCGTGCCGGATGCCGGCGCCGATGGCCTCGCCGGTGCTCTCGCGGTACAGCGTGGTGCCGTCGACGCGCAGCCGCTCGCCCTCTTTGACGGCGCTGAACAGGTCGGGCCCGACGTCGTCGACCAGCGGGATGCCGGCCCGGACGATGATGTCGGGGCCGAGGTTGGGGTACCGGCCGCTGACCGACGGCCGGACGTTGACGACGGCGCCGGCCTGGCAGGCGACGAGCGCTTCGGCGGAGACGCGGTCGAGGTCGAGGTGGTCGATGACGGCGATCTCGCCAGGTCTGAGGCGCTTGGTGAGGTTCTTCGTGCGGTGGTCCAGACGCACCACGCCGCTGACCCCGGGCAGGTCATCGGGCTTGCGGCGGCGCAGTGCTGGCATCCTCACCAAGCGAATCCTGCCATGTCCGGGCCCGTAACACCGCATCGGTCCGGTGTGTGTTGGCCGTTCGTCGCGGTTCGGCGGGCCGCCTGCGTCACTGACGGGCGAGCGCCATCCTGATCTCGGCCGCGTGATCGACCACGCCGTCGCCGGACAGGTCGTACACGACACGCTCGATGGTGCCGGTGAAGGTGTAAGGGGTCCGGTAGAGGTCCGTCACGGGCGAGCCGGCGTCCGAGCCGACGGCGATCCCCGACGCGAGGCCCATGGCGATGGGGATCGTCACCGGCAGTTCGCCGGACCCGACCGGCTCGCCGTCGACGAACAGCGACGCCGTCCCCGGCGTCCCCTTGCCCTCCAGGGGGCGCGCCTCCCCGGTCGGCTCGAACTCGAAGCTCAGCGCGTGACGGCCGGCCGGGACGGATCCGTCGGACACGATGTGGAACTCCTGGTCGGCGACGTAGTTGTAGACGTAGTGCAGCCGCCCGTCGCGCAGGTAGAACGTGAACCCGCCGTCGACGCCGCCCTGCGAGACCAGCACGCCCTCGGCGCCGTCGTCGGGGATGCTGGCCAGGACGGTGATGGTGTGCGCCCGGTTGACGATGCGCGGCGCCGCCACCGCCGGCACCTCCTGCGTGCCCGGCCGGTACACGTACCGCGTGCGCGGCGCGGCGATGGCAGGGCGCTCCTCGGCGAGGCGCTCCTGGCCGCGTCCGTCGACCGGCAGCACGTGGTACTTGCCCGCCTCGACGTACCACTGCGCGATCAGCTCGATCAGCGTGTCACGGTGCTCGGCCGCGACGTCGTGGTTCTCGGTCGGGTCCTCGGCCACGTGGTAGAGCTCCCAGCCGGTGGCGTCGAGCGCGGTGAGCTCTTCAGCCGTGATCGGCTGGCCGAACGGGCGCCCGGCCTCGGCGAACGACGGTCCCGGCCACGGGCAGACCGCCCGCCAGCCGTCGTGGTGGATGGAGCGGTGGCCGAGCATCTCGAAGTACTGCGTGACGTGCCTGGTCGGTGCGCCGGCGTCGTCGAAGGTGTGTGCGAAGCTGACCCCCTCGAGCGGCGCCTGCGACACCCCGCGGATCTGATCCGGCGGGTCCAGCCCGAGCGCGTCGAGCACCGTCGGCACCAGGTCGATGGCGTGCGCGTACTGTGTGCGCACCTCGTCGCGCGCCTCGAAGCCGTTCGGCCAGTGGACGATGAACGGGTCGCTGATGCCGCCGCGGTAGGTCTCGCGCTTCCAGCGGCGGAACGGGGTGTTGCCGGCCCACGTCCAGCCCCATGGGTAGTGGTTGAAGTGCTTCGGGCCGCCCAGCTCGTCGATGGCGGCCAGGTTCTGCTCCAGCGACTCCGGCACGTAGTTGAAGAACTTGTTCTCGTTGACCGAGCCGGTCGGCCCGCCCTCGGCGCTGGCGCCGTTGTCGGACAGCACCATGACCAGCGTGTTCTCCAGCTCGCCGAGGTCGTCGAGGAAGTC
The DNA here is from genome assembly GCF_003579925.1 of Jiangella rhizosphaerae. Lineage (GTDB taxonomy): Bacteria > Actinomycetota > Actinomycetes > Jiangellales > Jiangellaceae > Jiangella > Jiangella rhizosphaerae. The sequence goes on from NZ_QUAL01000114.1 coordinate 3,803, forward strand.
GATGAGCCGGCCGATCTGGTGGTCGGTGTGGGTGAGGAACCCGGCGAACACCTCCATCATGCGGGCGTAGAGGCGTCGCTCGTCGGCGCCGCAGTCCTCCCACCGCCGGACGTCGGGGTCGTGCCGCGACAGCTCGGTGCCTGGCGGGAGCAGCCCGAGCTCCAGCTGCCGCGCGAACACCCGCTCGCGATAGGCATCCCAGCCGTCGTCGAACGCGCCCGCGTACCGGTCGGCCCACTCGCGCGGGACGTGGTGCGGAGCATGCATGGCGCCGGTGGCGAAGTAGAGGAAGAACGGCTTGTCCGGCGCGACCTGCTTGGCGTCGGCGACGAACGCGATGGCCCGGTCGGTGAGGTCCTCGGTGAGGTGGTACCCCTCCTCGGGCGTACGCGGCGGCTCCACGCGGTGGTTGTCGAACGTGAGCTCCGGGTAGTACTGGTGCGTGTCGCCGCCCATGAAGCCGTAGTAGCGCTCGAAGCCGCGGCCCAGCGGCCAGCGGTCGTACGGCCCGGCCGCCGTCACCTGGTCCGCCGGCGTCAGGTGCCACTTGCCGACGGCGTAGGTGTTGTAGCCGTGGCCCAGCAGCATCTCCGGCAGGAAGCCGTTCTCGAACGGGATGTAGCCGTCGTAGCCAGGGAAGCCGGTCGAGATCTCGGTGATGCCGGCCATGTGGTTGGAGTGGTGGTTGCGGCCCGTCAGCACGCACGAGCGCGTCGGCGAACAGAGCGCCGTCGTGTGCATGTTCGCGTAGCGCAGGCCGCCCGCCGCCAGCCGGTCGAGGTTCGGCGTCGCGATCGGGCTGCCGTAGCAGCCGAGCTGCCCGAACCCGGTGTCGTCCAGAATCACGAACAGCACGTTCGGCGCGCCCTCGGCCGCCCGTCGCGGCTCCGGCCAGGCCGGCTCGGACACGTCGAACGTACGGCCGACGACGCCCGGGAACGCCCGCCCGGCCGGGTACTCGGTGAGCGGCATCTCGGTGCTCTCCTCTGGGTGCGCGGCCGGGTGGGTCCCGACGGTGTCAGGCCGCGGTCGTGTGGGTCTGCAGCAGCTTCGCCTTCTGCGCCGCGAACTCGTCCGGGCTCAGCACGCCCTCGTCACGCAGCCGCGCGAGCTTGGACAGCTCGTCGGCCGTGCTGGGCGCGGTGGCCGCACTGGCGCCGTTGGTGCTGGCGGCGTCGCGGACGTACTCGCGGAACGCCTCGTCGCGGCGCTGGTACTCACGTGCCATCCGCTCGGTCATGCTGGAACCGCGCACGATCAGGTAGATCAGCGCGCCGAGCAGCGGCAGCACCAGGATGAAGATCGTCCACAGCGCCTTCGTCCAGCCGGACAGGTCGTCACTGCGGAACACGTCGGTGAGCAGGGTCACCAGGAGCCAGATCCACGCGATGAACAGGAAGAACCAGAGCATCGTGAGGAACAGGTTCAGGAGCGGGTAGTCGTCCATGGTCCACCTCCGGTCGCAGCGTGGCAGCCGGAGACGGCGCTCCCCTCACCCCCGCGGGGTGATCTCGGGCGGCTGCGGCCGTTCGGGCCGCGCGTGCTCGTGGCCGGACCGCACGACGTTCATCCGGTACGCGATCTGCGACGACGCGACGGCGAACAGCGCGCCGATCACCACGAGGTCGAAGACGATCTGCACCATCGCGGCGATCCGGGCCTCCTGCCCCGCGGCGTGGACGTCGCCGTAGCCGACGGTGCCCAGCGTGACGATGGAGAAGTACAGCGCGTCCGTGCGGGTCTCGAGGCCGTCGAACTGCGCCGGGTCGTTGCGCTCCATGAGGTAGTAGGTCAGCGCGAAGAACGTGACGACGACGTACAGCACCGACAGCAGGCCGAACACCCGCGTGCGCGCTTCGCCGAGCCGGGCCGAGAACCGGCGCACCTCGTGCGCCGTCAGCCACACCAGCCCGGCGACGCCGGCCAGGAACAGCGCGCCGCTGACGACCTCCGGTGGGTCGTGTGGGCGCGTCAGCGGCAGCGTGTAGTAGACGACGAGCGCGCAGGCCAGCGTCAGGATGCTGTGGACGATGTGCGCCATGGGCGACCTCCCTCACCAGCGGGGCGGGTCGTAGACGAGCACCGTCCGGGCCACCAGGTCCTGGACGGCGAGCGTGCGGCGGCTGAACAGCAGCCACAGCACGCCGATGGGGAGGACGACGCAGACCAGCGCTCGCACGAGCGCGCGCCACGGGCCGGGCGGCCGGCCGTCGGCGGTGACGACGCGCAGGCCGAGCACCAGCTGGCCCGGAGTGCACCCGACGAGGGTCCAGCTCACGGTCAGGTAGAGCAGGACCAGCACCGAGTGGCCCACACCGATCGCCCAGCCGGGAACCGGCGGGAGGGAGAACGGGGGCCCGTCGACGGTGTAGCGGATCCCGCTGAGCACGAAGCCGGTCAGCGCCGACGCCGCGGCGACGACGGCGGCATCGACCAGGGCCGCGGCGCATCGCGACACCAGACCGGCGCCGGTCACGGTGGCGCTCGCCGCCCGGGTTCCGACGGCGCCGGCTCGGTGCCGTCCCGCGATGGGCGGCGCAGAACGACGCGGTCGACGAACTCATTGATCGCACGGTCGGCGCCGGCGCTGCGGGAGCGCACGGCGTCGACGGCCTCCGCGGCCGCACCGGTGCTGGACTCGCGGACGATCCTGCCCAGATCGATGTCGTCGAGCACCCGCTCGACCAGCACGGGGATGTCCAGCCGCACGATGACGGCGTCGAGGTCGACCCGGCGGACGACGGCGTCGACGTCGATGCGGCGGACGACGGCGTCGAGGTCGACCCGGCGGATGACGGCGTCGACATCGGCCGCCGCGACGGCGCTGGCCACCGACTGCCGCCAGGCCCGCCGCAGGAGCAGCGCCGCCTCACGCTCGTTCCGGCGCTGCTCCGCGCGGCCGATCCGGGCCAGACGGTCGACGCGCCCGGCCAGCCGGCTCCGGCCCGCGACAGCCGTGCCCGCTCGGACGACGATCGTGGCGGCCGCCTCGACCGGCATCGCGGCGGCCGCGGCGACGTCGAGGGCGCGGCGGGTCGTGACGGCGGCCAGCCCGAGGGTCGCCTCCCCCAGCCGGGCGGCCGTCAGCCGCACGACCGGGGCCGTCCGGGCGGGACCGCCCGGCTCCGGTGGTGGCGGAGGAGCGCCCCATCCGTCCGGCGTACGGTCGCGGTGACCCGGCTGGGGCACGTCCGTCACCGCGCGGATCGCCAGCCCCGCCGCGCCGGCGATCAGGCGACCGGTCCGGCCGGCGGCCCGCAGTACCAGCGGCCGGTCGCCGCCCACCGTCCCGTTCGCGCCCATCGCGCCACCTCACCTCATGGCCAGGCTCCCGCGGGCACGTCGGGCCGGGCCTCACCCGGCTCAGGTGATCCGGCCCGCACGCGCAGATCGAGGTAGAGGTAGCCGAGGACGAGCGCCACGAACGGGATGGTCACCACGTAGACCAGCGCCGTGATGAGGTTGATGACGGTGAACGAGCCGTCGGACACCAGCAGCAGGATGATCCCGACCAGTGGCCCGGTGGTCGCGCCCAGGCCCACGACCAGCGCGGTGACCGCCGTCGTCCGCCACCAGTGACCTCGGACGACGTCGCGGCTGCGGCGGAACGCGTCGCCGGCGGACCGGTCCTCCATCATGACGGCCTGAACGGCGAACCCGTTGCGGACGGCGTAGATGAGCGCCAGCGGCGCGGTGAACACGAAGAAGAGCAGCGCCCAGCAGACGACCACCAGCCGCGCCGCCACCAGCGCCAGCGGCCGGAGATGCCGTCCGACCTCGCGGTACGCGGACAGCACGGTGACCGGCCGGCCGGCGTCGAGGTCGTGCAGCGCCTGCGCCACCGCCGCGACGACACAGAAGTAGGCCAGCAGCGAGATCGCGCCGCCGAGCAGGACCACCACGAAGACCGTCGCCGCGTTCTGGTCGCCGTCGGTGTCGACAAGGGACGTCAGCTCGCCGGCCTCGACCAGCACCCATTGCAACCCCACAGCCACGAACATGACCGGCACGTACACCAGCCCGATGCCGCTGAAGAGCAGCGGGTGCCGCCCGTACATGCGGCGGGCGGCGCCGAGGATGCGGCCCCAGGAGCGACGCTGCGCGACGGGGTACGGGTCGCTCGGCGTCCACGTCGTCCGCGTCGCGATGACCACGAGGGCGACGACGATGACGGCGAGCACCAGCAGGACGGCCTCCGGGTTGCGGATCAGCTGGAGCAGCAGGTTCGAGCCGCCCTCGACGACGCCGCAGAACGCGTCGGTGGCGCTGGTGCCGAGCGCCGAGCCCAGGGGCACCGTCGCGCTGGAGTCGCGCCAGCTGTCCTCGGACCACCGGATCGGCGCGGTCCACTGGAACTTCATGTTCGGGCCCGTGGGACCGTTGTAGAAGGCCTCCTGGCGTTCGCCCCAACGGCCCTCGAAGCCCAGCCAGGGGTGGCCGGACAGGTAGTCGTCGGTGTCGGCCGGGACGGCGTCGACGCGCAGGTCCAGCTCGGTGTGCGGGCCCGTCGTGTCGTCGCAGCCCACGCCGGCCGCCGAGCTGGCGCCGAGGTACAGCGCGGAGGTGAAGAAGTTGGCGTGCGACCCCTCCGCCGGATAGACCACCGGATGCGTGCCGTCGACGAGCTCGAGCTTGTCCTCGCCCCACGTCGCCCGTTCGGCGCTGGAGTGCTGGCTGTAGCCGACGGCGGCCGGCTCGACGTCGAGGGCGGCCACCGCGTCCGGGGCGTCGATGACGAGCTGGATCATCTCCCAATCGCCCTCGTGCAGGTTGTTGAAGTCGTTGTAGACGTAGAAGAACCAGTACTGCACCGCCAGCTGTCCCGGGCGGGCCGGATCGCCGACCACGCGGCCGTACGTCGTCGGCGCGGTGCCCTCGCTGATCTGCCGGCTCCACGTCTCGTAGCCACACCCCGGGTCGAGCGCGTCGCCCGGGAAGTCCAGGTGGTACTCGAGCAGGCCGGTCCCGATCTGGTCCGCGCTCGGCGCGATGCGCACCAGGTCGTTCGACGTCCACGGCCCGCGCAGGGCGACGCCGTCGTCGTCGAGGACGACGTCGACGTCCACCGGCAGGTACGGCTCGCCGTCGCCGCACGGCTCGACCTGCTCGCGCAGCCGGACGACGGGCGCGTATCGCTCGATCAGCTCCTCGGCGGCGCGGTCCTGCTCCGGGGTGCTCGGCGGCAGCGGCGCGACGTCGTCGTCCTCGGGTGGCGGCGGCAGGTCCGGCGAGGCGTGGACGGCGGCGGCGACCTGTGTGGCGGCGGCCGCGTCCAGCGTGGTCGCCTGCTGCGCCGGAACCGCCGTGGCGGCCACGGCCAGCAGGGCGATGAGAGCCGGGACCATGGGCGCCCCCTCGGTCTGGATCGCGACGGCGTCGCTCCCCCGCCGGACTGTGATCACCATAGACCCGTCCGAAGCCGCCGGCCGGATCTTCGCGATGATCCCCGCCGCATCGGGCCGCGCCGCCGGGCGGCCGGTGCGCCTCGCGGGTCAGCGGCTCCGCTTGGAACTGGCCGCGGTCTCGAGCAGTTCCTCGGCGTGCGCCCGCGCCGACGCCGACCCCTCGAGGCCGGCCAGCATGCGCGACAGCTCGCTCACCCGGCCGGTGTCGTCGAGGGTCTCGACGCCGCTGCTGGTGACCCGCCCGTCATCGGACTTGACGACCTTCAGGTGCTGGTCGGCAAAGGCCGCGACCTGCGGCAGGTGGGTCACGACGAGGACCTGCGCGTGCCGGGCGAGCATGGCCAGCCGACGGCCGACCTCGACCGCCGCCTTGCCGCCCACACCGGCGTCGACCTCGTCGAACACGAAGGTCGGGACGGGGTCGGCGCCGGCGAACACGACCTCGATGGCCAGCATGAGCCGGGACAGCTCGCCGCCCGACGCGCCCTTGTCCAGCGGCCGGGGCTGGGCGCCGTTGTGCCCGGTGAACAGGATCTCGACGTCGTCGACGCCGGTCGGGCCGAACCCGTCGCGTGGCCGGACCTCGACGACGATGCGGGCGTGCGGCATGGCGAGGGCGGTGAGCTCGACGCTGACGTCGTCGGCGAACCGGGCGGCGGCCTCGGTGCGGGCCTTGGTGATGGTGGCGGCGAGGTCGCCCAGCTCGGCGAGCAGCGTCTCGCGCTCCTGCCCGAGGGCCGCGACGCGGTCGTCGTCGCCGTCGAGCTCGAGCAGCCGCCGCGACCCGGCCTCGGCCCAGGCCAGGACCTCGTCGATGGTGTCGCCGTACTTGCGGGTCAGCGCGGTGAGCGCGGCGCGGCGCTGCTGCACCTCGGCCAGCCGCTCGGGATCGGTGTCGACGCCGGCGCCGTACGACGCGAGGTCGGCGGCGACGTCGCCGATGAGGTACGCGGCCTCGGCCAGCCGGTCGGCCAGCGCCGCCAGCTCGGGGTCGTGGTCGCGCTCGGGCTCCAGCGCCTGCCGGGCCTGGGCCAGCAGGCTGAGCACGTCGGGGCCGTCGGGCACGGTCTCGTCGCCGGACAGGCTCTGGTGCGCGGCGACGGCGGCGGTGCGCAGCGCGTCGGCGTGCGCGAGCCGGCCCTCCTCGGCACGCAGGGCCTCGTCCTCGCCAGGCTGCGGGTCGACGGACTCGACCTCGCCGAGCCCCAGCCGGAGCAGGTCGGCCTCCTGCGCGCGTTCGCGGGCCTTCGACGTCACCTCGTCGAGCTGGGCCTCGACGGCGCGCAGCCGGGCGTAGCGGGTGGTGTACTCGGCCAGCGGCTCGGCGACCGCCGCGCCGGCGTACCGGTCGAGGGCGGCCAGCTGCCGGGACGCCCGCAGCAGCCGCTGCTGGTCGCTCTGCCCATGCACGGCGACGAGCCCGTCGGCCAGCTCGCCGAGCAGGCTCACCGGAGCGCTGTGCCCGCCGACGTGGGCGCGCGAGCGGCCCTCGGCCATGACGGTGCGGCTGAGCAGCAGCTCGAGGCGTTCCCGCTTCTCCTTGCCCTTGCCGACGGTGCCGACCGGCTCGAGATCGGCGCCGGCCTCGGCCGCGCGCTCGGCGACCGCGCTCCCGGCGTCGATGGTGACGCGGCCCTCGACCACCGCGCGGCTGCTGCCGGTGCGGACGGCGCCGCCGTCGGCACGGCCTCCCATGAGCAGGTTGAGGCCGGTCAGCACCATGGTCTTGCCGGCGCCGGTCTCGCCCGTGACGACGGTGAGTCCGGGACCCAGCTCCAGCTGGGCGTCGTCGATGACGCCGAGTCCGCGGATTCGGATTTCCTCGAGCACGGGACCTCAGCCTACCGTCGCGGCGCCGCTCGACACGGGCACGACATGTCGGGGGATGCGTGGGTGGTCCGGGCCGCCGGCCGCCCGGGTGTCGCGCCGGACGATCATGGATGGCCCGGCGCCGGTGGCCGTGGCCGGGCGCCGCGCCAGCCCTCGACCGGCAGGGCGAACTTGGCGACCAGCCGCTTGGTGAACGGTGCCTCGTGCAGCCGCGCGAGCCGGACCGGCCGCGACCCGCGGCAGACCTCGACGCGCGCGCCGGCGGGCAGTTCGACCGCGCGGCGGCCGTCGCACCACAGGACGGCGCCCGGCGTGCGGTGCTGGATCGTGACCGCCATGCTGGACGTCGGCGCGACGACGAGCGGCCGGGCGAACAGGGCGTGGGCGCTGATCGGGACCATCAGGAGCGCCTCGACCTCCGGCCACACCACGGGCCCGCCGGCGCTGAACGCGTACGCCGTCGAGCCCGTCGGCGTGGCCATGACGACGCCGTCGCAGCCCCAGCGCGACAGCGCCCGCCCGTCGATCTCGGCGACGACGTCGAGCATGCGCTCGCGGCTGGCCTTCTCGACGCTGACCTCGTTGAGCGCCCAGCCGGCCGCGGTCTGTGTGCCGTCGTGCCGCACGGCGACGTCGATGGTCATGCGCTCTTCGACGGCGTAGTCGCGCTTGACGATGTGGTCGACCGTGTAGCCGAGGTCGTCGACCTCGGACTCGGCGAGGAAGCCGACGTGGCCGAGGTTGACGCCCAGGATCGGCGTTCCGCTGGGGCGGGCGACCTCGGCGCCGCGCAGGATCGTCCCGTCGCCGCCGATGACCACGACCAGCTCGCAGCCGTCGGCGGCCGCCGGATCGCCCTCGGCGACCACGGCCGCGACCCGGTCGTCCGACTCGGGGATGTCGATGTCGTGACGCTCGTCGGCCATGACGCGCACCTCGATGCCGGCCGAGCTGAGCTTGTCGATCACCTTCGCGGCGATCTGTCTGGCCTCCTCGCGCCCGGTGTGGGTGACGAGCAGTACCGTGCGGGTCATCGCGGCCCTTCCTCTACGGCGCGCTGGACGTCCTCGGTGCGGACCTCGGGCGCACCGGCCCGCAGCCAGAGGAAGTACTCGACGTTGCCCGACGGTCCGGGCAGCGGGCTGGCGGTGACGCCGTTGACACCGAGGCCCAGCTCGCCGGCCGCCTTGGCGACGTCGAGGACGGCCTCCGTGCGCAGGGCGGGGTCGCGCACGACGCCGCCCTTGCCGACCCGTTCCTTCCCGACCTCGAACTGCGGCTTCACCATGAGCGCGAAGTCGGCGTCGGGCCTGCTGACAGCGACCAGCGGGCCGAGCACCAGCCGCAGCGAGATGAACGACAGGTCGCCGACCACGACGTCGACCGCCTCACCCACGATCTGCGGTGTCAGGTCGCGGACGTTCGTGCGGTCGTGCACCTCGACCCGCGGGTCGGACCGCAGCGACCACGCCAGCTGCCCGTAGCCGACATCGACCGCGACGACCGACGCCGCGCCGCGCCGCAACAGCACGTCGGTGAAGCCTCCGGTCGACGCGCCCGCGTCGAGGCACCGCTTGCCGGCGACCGTCAGCCCGGCCGGTTCGAACGCGTCCAGCGCGCCGGTGAGCTTGTGCCCCCCGCGCGAGACGTACTCGTCGCCCTCGGCCGGCTCGGTCACCAGCACCGCGTCCGCCGGATCGACCGCCGTCGCCGGCTTCGTCGCGACCCGTCCGCCGACCTTCACCCGGCCGTCGCCGACCAGCGTCGCCGCGTGCTCGCGCGAGCGGGCCAGCCCACGGCGCACCAGCTCCGCATCGAGGCGTCGTCGAGGTGGCACCGGCCGGTCAGCCTTCGCCGTCGACGGAACCGGGGCGGCCCGCCGCCCCGCCGGGCGAGGCGAGTCCACCGGGCGAGGCGGGCCCACCAAGCGAACCAGAGCCGCCGGACGAAGCAGGCCCACCAGACCAAGCGGGCCCGCCTGGCGACGCGGGCCCACCAGACGACGCGAGTCCACCAGACGAGGCGGGTGCGCGGAGGCCGTCGGCGGGACCGTGCTGACCGGTCGCCCCGGCCTGCGGACCGGTGACCCCGCCCTGACCGTCCCCCGGCAGGTCGGATTCGTCCTCGAACGCGGCGTCGGGTTCGCCCGCCAGGCGGTCCTGCAGCACCTGATGGACCCGCTCGACCAGCGGGGCATGCTCGTGCACCGGCAGCTCGTCGAGCGCCTGGAGCGTCCGCACCGCCTCGTCGACCTGCGCGTCGCCGGTGCCGCCGTCGTCCGTCAGTTCCCGCATGACGGTAACGCTAATACGGCCGCGCGGGAGCACGGGTGATTCGTGCTTCATCGAGCGCCGCATCGACCGATGCCCGGTCGACGACGGTTCCGCCGGCGTCCTCGGCGGCGTCGGCCGCGGCCCAGACGGCGCCGCACACGGCACGCAAGGCGTCGAGCCACTCGTCGCCCGCGCCGTTCTCGCCCGCGCCGTTCTCGCCCG
>NZ_QUAL01000115.1 GCF_003579925.1 Jiangella rhizosphaerae
CACCGCCGGCGCGAGCACACCCTTCGGCTCGGCGGCGGCCAGGAGGCGGCGGGCACGGTCGAGGACGGCGTCGGCCTCGCCGCGCGCGACGGCCAGCCGGAACAGCGCCGCGGCCGGGATCGGCAGCAGGTCGAACCCGCTCAGCTCGTCGGCGAGGTCGGCCGCAGCGGTCAACGCGGCGGCGGCGCCGTCGAGATCGCCGCGCACCAGCGCCAGGCACGCCGCGGCCGCCTCGCCGTCGATGCGGGCGCGGGGGTTGCCGGCCAGCTCGTCCATGAGGACGGCGGCGTCCTCGGCCAGCCCGTCCCACGAGCCCTCGCAGTAGCGCAGCAGCACCAGGCCGGAACGCAGGCTGCGTTCCATCCGCGTCTCGATGCGCGCGCCGTCGCCGCCGGCCGCCGCCGCCAACCCGGCCGTCAGCAGCCGGTCGGCCAGCTCGTGGTGGCCGGCGTAGGTCGCCTGGGTGCCGATCGACCAGTACGCGTTGATCTCGCGGCGGTGGTGCGGCTTCCCGCCGGTCTGCCGCTCGACGCGCCCCGCGGTGTCCCGCCACGCGGGGTCGCCGGTCGGCAGCTGCACCATGGCGATTTTTCCGAGCAGGAACACCTGGAACGCGTGGTCGGGGATCTCCGGCACCACCGTCAGCGCACGCCGGAGCCAGGCGCGGTGCTCGGCGAGGTCGCCGTCGCCGGCCATCGGGATGCCGAGGACGACCATGGCCCACGCCTTGAGGTCCGGCCGGTGGTCCAGGTCGGCGACGGCGTCGGCGAACAGCTGGTGGGCCCGCAGCAGTTCGGTGCCGGCGTCGTGCAGCAGCCCGCCGAGACGGAACCGCAGCTCGCCCCGGGCGGGCGCCGGAAGGTCCTCCTCCAGCACCGCGCCGAGCAGCTGGGCGGCGTCCTGCGCCCGGCCGGCCTCGACGGCGGCCTCGCCGAGCAGGACGGCCAGCCGGCCACGCCGCTCGGGCGTCGTCGTCGAGACCGGTGCGTGCCGCAGGACGTCCTCGAGGATCCGGACCGCCTCGGTGTCATTGCTCAGCCCGAAGGCCTGCTCGGCGGCCCGTTCGGCGGCGGCGACCCACTCGTCCAGCCGGTCGGCGTGGCGCAGGTGGTGGGCCAGCTGCCCGGCAGGCGTGGGCACGGCGGCCGCGAGCGCCGTCGCCGCGCGGTCGTGCAGCAGCAGCCGCCGCGGGCCGGAGAGGTCCTCGTATACGGCCTGCGCCGCCAGCGGGTGCCGGAAGCCGACGTCGTCGCCGTGCTCGGCCAGCAGCCCGGACTCCAGCGCCTCGCCCACCGCCCGCAGCGCCTCGGCCCGCTCCAGCGGTGCGGTCGCGACCAGCAGCGAGAGCGGCACCGGCACCTGCAGGACGGCGGCGGCCTCGGCCACCTGCCGGGCGGCGTCGCCGAGCCGGGCCACCCGCTCGAGCACCGAGTCGCGGATGCGGGTCGGCACGTCCAGCTCGTCCAGCGCCCGCCGCGCCCACCCGCCGCCGCGCCGCTGCACCAGCGTGCCGCGCTCCTGCAGCAGCGCCACCAGCTCCTCGACGGCGAACGGCAGCCCGGACGTTCGCTCGCACAGGTAGGAGGCGAACTCGGCGGACACGGCGTCGACGCCGATGATGGAGGCGGCCAGTGCGCCGACGTCGGCCGGGCCGAGCGGCGCCAGCGTCACGTCGGCCACGCCGGTCCCCGCGGGCACGCCGGCGGCCAGCGCCCGGACGCGCGGGTCGACCGACTCCGGCCGGAAGGTCACGACGACGGAGAGCTCCGGCAGCGATTCGGCGAGCAGGTAGCCGACGAAGTCGCCGGTCTGCTCCTCGGCCCAGTGCAGGTCCTCGAGGATGAGGACGGCCGGCCCGGCCGCGGCGAACACGTCGACGAAGCCGCGGAACGCCCGGTGCCGCTCGGCGGCGCGGTCGCCGAGCGGCTCCGGGGCCGGCGGCAGCACATGCGCCAGCTCGGGGAGGAACGGCCGCAGCGCACCGGCGACGGGCGACAGCGCCAGCTCGCCGAGGTGCTCTCCGAGCCCGCGCACCGCCTCGATGACCGGGCCGAGCGGGAACGGTTCGCGCAACGCATGGCAGCGGCCGGCCAGCGGGCGCCGTCCGGCCCGCGACGCCGCGGCGGCCAGCTCGCCGACCAGCCGGGTCTTCCCGATGCCGGCCTCGCCGGAGATGACCACCAGCGCGGGAGACGCGGTGACGGCGTCGACGGCCCGGCGCAGCTCGCCGTCGCGGCCGACGATGGCGGGCGCGACCAGCCGGTGCGGGGCGTCGCTCGTCTCAGCCATGCCGTCCAGGGCCCTCGGGTCAGGAATGCCGGGAGCATAGCGCAGCGGTGTTTCCGCTCCGCTGCTGTGACGTCGGGCGTGGTGTGACGTTGGCGTCGCGTTGGCCGCGGGGGCCGTCCCCCTGCTGCCCGATTGTCTTGGCCGCGTGCGCGCGCCTCAAGCGGACTGTGGAGGCGCTTCGCGCCGGCGATGACCGCTTGACCCGCGCTCCCGCGGCTGAGAACGGGCAGCTATCAGGGGGGACGGGGGAGTGTGGCGACGGTGCCAGGCCTCTGGGCCCGTTTCGGTGTGAGTTTGGTGTCGTGGAGCGTCCACCTGGTGAGATTTCGCCGTGATTCGGGGGCCATCACGAGGATTACCTGAGCGTCAACACCCCTACAGTCATGGTGATGCTCAGGCAATCCTCGTGATGTAGGCGATCCTGGATGATCATCGGGCGTCGCCGCCCTACAAAGTAGGGCGAAACGGGCACGCCTACCTCGAGTCGTGCCCGCTCTGCCCCCGTCCCCCTGATAGCTGCCCGTTCTTGGCCGCGCAACCGCGGGTCAAGCGGATCCGCGCCGGCGCGAAGCGCACAAATAGGTCCGCTTGAGGCGCGGTTGCGCGGCTGAGAAAATGGGCAGCAGGGGGACGGCCCAACGCCACTGGGCGGCAGAACGGCCGGGAGCCGCGTCCCGGAGAAGGACGCGGCTCCCGGCCGGTCAGGATGCTCCTCAGCGCCGGTCCGGCCCCCGGATCTCGCCGCGCGGGAACACCGTCACCGGTGTGGAGCAGGTGTCCGTCCCGGCCGCGCAGACGCGGTAGGTGAACGAGTCGCCGATGCGCGGCCGCCCGATCTGGTCGACGTGCGTGCCGGAGTTCGCGACCGTCGCGACGACCAGCCCGTCCCGCTCGACGTCGACCCGTTCGGCGTCGATGCCGGTCCACGTCAGCCGGCCGTACCAGATGCCGCGCTGGAGGTACGTGTCCACGGACAGCTCCGGCTCGCCCGGCTCGCCGACGGTGAGACGCACCGGCACCGGCGTGACCGGCGCGGCGGGGTCGTCGCTCGCGACGCACAGGTGCGTGGCGTACTCGCCCGGCGCCAGACCGGCCGCGTCCAGCGTGACCGTGGCCGCCTGCTCCTCACCGGGTGCGACGGTGCCCGACGCCCGGTCGGCGGCCAGCCAGTCCGGCAGCTCGCACCGGATCGGCTCGCGCGGTGTCCCGTCGACGGCCATCACCAGGTGCGCGTCGGGGAACCCGAGGCTCTCCATGGTGACCGGGTTCGGCGCGCCGCAGTCGTCGGCGGAGATGTAGGACGGCCCGGTCTGCCCCGCGCTGTTCGCACCGGGCACGACGGCGCCGACGTTGAGCAGGTCCGGCGCCGCGACCTCGAGCACCAGCGTCGCGCCGGCCGGGACCCGCGCCGATACCGGCACGCTGACCAGCGTCTCCGCGGCGTCCTCGACGGTGACCGTCTCAGACGCCAGCCGGGTGAGGTTGACGTACTCGAACGGCCCGTCGAGCGTGTAGAGGTTGACCGTCAGGTCCGCCTGCGGCGTCACCAGCTGCAGGCCGAAGGTCACCTCGGACACGTCGAACGCGCCCTCGATGCCGAAGTCGGCCAGCGTGAAGGTGCGCAGGAACCGGTTCGCGCGGGTGGTGCCGGTCTGGTTGCTCGAGCACACCGGCACGCCGCTCTCGACCACCTCCATCGAGGCCGAGTGGGTGAGCCGGACGGTGCCGGCGGCCGGCGGCGCGGCGTCGGCCGTCCCGGTCGCGGACGACGTCCCGGCGTCGCCGAGCGACGTCGTCCACTCGCCGGCGCCGCCGGCCGGCGCCGGTCCGGACTCCACGACCGTGGTCGTCCCGGCCGGCCGCAGCGGACCGGAGACCGTGCTGGCGGCGTCGACCTCCCAGTGCAGGTCGCGCTCGCCGGCGTTGCCGATGGTCAGCTCCCGGGTGGCGGTGCCGCCCGCCGCGATCTCCGCCGCCAGCTCCCCGGGTGCGACGGTGATCGACGGCGGCGCCGGTGCGTCCGCGCCGGGCACGAACACGTAGGCCGCGCCCTGGTCGGCCACGTCGCCGACGTGCGCGTTCGGCGCACCGGCGAGCACGTCGCCGCCCGACACGGCCACCGCGGTGCCGAGGTGGTCGCCCTGCGCGGTGTCCTCGCCGAGCAGCACCCGCTGCTGCGTCCAGCCGTCGCCGTCGCGGACGAACACGACCGCGGCGCCCTTGCGCAGGTCGACGCCGGCGGTGCGGCCGCGGTACGGCGCGCCGGCCACGATGGTGCCGCCGTCGATGCCGACGGACCAGCCGAACCGGTCGTTCACGTGCGTGCCGGTGGACGTGAGCTTCGCCCGCTCCGTCCACGCGTCGCCGCGGCCCTCGTAGACGTAGACGGAGCCGTCGCTGGGCACGTAGTCCAGGCCGGGGCCGCTGGCGCCGACCACCGCGGTGCCGCGGTCGAGCGCGACGGACATGCCGAACGCCAGCTCGGGCGCGGGGTCGGACGGCAGCAGCGTCGCCCGCTCGGCCCAGCCGTCGCCGTCGTCGGTGAACACGTACGCCGCGCCCTGCCGGAAGACCCCGCGCGCGGTGCTGTTCGGCGCGCCGACCAGCAGCGTCGTCCCGTCCAGGCTCACCGACGTGCCGAAGTTGCCGAACGACGACACCCCGGAGCCGGCCAGCCGCGCCCCGGTGGTCCACGTGTCGCCGTCGCGGGTGAAGAGCTGGACGACGCCCGCGGCGTTCTCGTCGCCGAGGTGCTCGCCCGGCGCGCCGGCCGCGACGGTGTCGCCGTCGACGGCCACCGAGTAGCCCAGCTCCGCACCCCAGCGCACGTCGTTCGTGCTGAGCTTGGCCTGCTGGGTCCAGGTGTCGCCGTCGCGGACGAACACGTACGCCGCGCCGGGACGGGAGCCGTCGAGCGAGGCGCCCGGAGCGCCGACGACGATGGTGTCGCCGTCGATCGCCACCGACCGGCCGAACACCATGCCCCAGTCGCGCTCGCCGTCGGGCAGCAGGGTCGCCTGCCGCTCCCAGCCGTCGCCGGAGCGCGTGTAGACGTATGCCGCACCCGACGCGCCGACCTCGTCGACGTCGGCCTGCGAGGCGCCCACCACCGCGGTGTCGCCGTCGATCGCGACGGCGTTGCCCAGCTGGTCGTCGGCCAGGCCGTCGGCGGTCAGCCGGGTCTGGACGGCGTCGCCGGTCAGGCCGCTGTCGCCGATGACGGTGACCGCCAGCGGCACGGTGGTCAGCTCGTCGTCGGGGTCGTTCGTGCGCAGGCAGAGCAGCCCGGTGAGGGTGCCCGGCCGCAGGCCAGCCGAGTCGACGGTCAGCTCCAGTCGCCCGGTCGCGTCCGGCGCCACGGTGCCCGCGAGCGGGGCGATGCCGAGCCAGGGCAGCTCGCCGGGCGCCGTGCAGGCCGGCGCCTCGGTGGTGCCGACGACGTTCATCACCAGGTGCACCCACGGGTAGCCGAGCGCGCCGAGGCCGGCGGGCTCGGTGACGCCGCAGCCGGGCGCGGTCAGGTAGGTCGGGGCGCTCTGCCCGGCGCTGTTGGTGCCGGGCCAGAACCCGCCGACGCCGGTGAGGTCGGGCGCCGACAGCTCCACCACCAGGGTCGCGCCGGCCGGGATCGTCCCGGTGACGGGCACCGTGGCGAGCGTCTGCCGCTGCGGCTGCAGCGTCTGCGTAGCGCTGCCGACGGGCTCGAGGTTGGCCCGGGTCAGCGGCGCGGCCGGGTCCTTCAGCGTGGAGAGCGTGACCGTCAGGTCCTGCGCGACGGTGAGGCTCTCGACGCCGAACTCCACCTCGGTGACGCCGAACTCGCGGTCGATCCCGAAGTCGGCCAGGGTGAACGTCCGCAGGTAGGAGTTCGCGCTGGTGGTGACGCCGTCGTCGGCGGAGCAGGCGATGCCGTTGCCGGCCACGATCGCCTGCGACGCCGAGTGCGTCAGCGTCTGCGCGATGCCGCCGGCCTCGCGCGTGGGGACGACCGTCTCGCCGGTGCCGCCCGATCCGGTCAGCTCCCCGCCGCTCAGGCCGGCCGGGAGCGGCTGCGTCGTCACCGGCGTGGTCGCGCCGCGCGGCTGCCGCAGCTCGTCGTCGGCGTACACCTCCCAGCGCAGGTCGGTGTTGCCGCCGTTGTCGAGCGTGAGCGTGTGAGTGGCGGTCTCGTCCGGCCGTTGCGTCGCGGTGAGGCTGCCCGGGGTGACCGCCAGCGACGGCGGGACCTCCTCGCGCGGCGTGACGACGACGGGGTAGTGCGCCGGCGCGACGGCCCGTCCGTTCGCATGCGTGGCGTCGGTGGCGAACCGGACCTCGGCGAACGAGGGCTGCCCCAGCGGGACGGCGGCGAGGTCGGCCGTCACGGTGACCGTGACGTCCTGCGTCGCGCCCGGCGCGAGGGCGAACGTCGCCGGTTCGACGGTGACGGCGAGGCCGTCCGGAGCCGTCGTGGTCGCGGTGTAGGCGGCCTCGACGTCGGCGACGTTGCGCACCGTCCGGGTCCAGGAGCAGGTCCCGGTGCAGGTGCCGTCGACGAAGGCCGGCAGGTTGAGCGTGGCCGGGTCGCCGCCCGCGGCGGGGTCGGCGGCCAGGAAGTCGGTGTACGACTCGTCCATCACCAGCCCGGCCCGTCCGGCGGCGTCGAGGTCGATGCGCCCGGAGCCGACGTCGAGCGGGTCAGCCGGGGTCGTGCCGTTCTCCTCGAGGATGCCGGTGTCGGCCGTCGCGGCCAGCGCGGAGCGGATCTCCGCCGGCGACCAGTCCGGGTGCAGCGCGGTCAGCAGCGCTCCGGCGCCAGCGACGTGCGGCGAGGCCATCGACGTCCCGCTGTTGACGATGTACTGGTCCGGGTCGCCGTCACGCGCGGAGCCGGCGGCCAGGATGTCGACGCCCGGCGCGGCGAACGTCGGGGCGAGCAGGTCCAGGTGGCTCGGCCCGCGGGAGCTGAACCCGGCGACCAGGTCCTCCCAGTCGTGGTTCGTGATCAGCTCGGTGGCGGCGTTGAGCCGTGCCGTGACGGTGCCGCTCAGCGCGCGGATCGCCGCGCTCGACCGCTGCTCGATCATCAGCGCCGGGATCGTGGTGTCCTCCAGCGCGCCCATCGCGGTGGGCGGGCCGCCGACGTTGTTCGCGACCAGCACGGCGACGGCGCCGGCGTCGGCGGCGTTCGTGACCTTGACGGAGAACTCGCAGTCGCCGCGGTCGACCAGCGCCAGTGCGCCGTCGAACGTCCCGGCCTCGAACGGCTGGCAGCCGCGCGCGTTGCCCGGCGCCACGACCGCCGCGTCGCGCAGCTCAGCCTCGATGTCGGCCTCCGGTGCCGGGCCGCTGCCGGGGACCGCGGGCAGGCCGGTGAGCCCGTCCGGGACCGGCGCCGGCCCGGTGACGTCGAGGGTGTTCGCGAACGCCCGGTAGTGGGTGGTCGCGGCGACGGCGGCGTTCCAGGGTCCGGTGTGCGCGACGGTGCTCTCGCCGGGGCCGTCGTTGCCGGCCGACGCCGCGACGAAGATGCCGGCGTTGAACGCCTCCAGGAACGCGAGGTCGACGACGTCGTTCCAGGGGTCGTCGGCGCCGCTGATGGAGTAGTTGAGCACGTCGACGCCGTCGTCGATGGCCTGCTCGACGGCGGCGACGCTGCTGGTGGTGGGGCACGACGGCGAGCAGACGAGGTAGGAGATGACGTTGGCGTGCGGCGCCACGCCCTGAACGGTCCGGGTGAACGTGCCGTTGCCGATGGTGGCGGTCGCCTCGTGGACGTTGCCGGCGGCCGTGCTCGCGGTGTGGCTGCCGTGGCCGTCGTCGTCCTGCGCGTCGGGCGCGGCGGGGTGGAAGTTCCACGCGCCGACCAGCTTGTCGTTGCAGATGTCCTCGTGCTCGGGGTGGTCCGGGGCGCAGACGCCGACGTAGGTCCCGGCGCCGAACGGGTTGACCGGCGTGTAGCCGTCGCCGCCGGTGGCCGCGAACGACGGGTGCCCGGGGTTGATGCCGCTGTCGATGACGCCGACCAGCACGCCCTCGCCGCGGGTGCCGGCGTCGGTGCCCGTCTCACCGGCCCAGATGCTGGCGGTGGAGATGAGGTCGTGGCTGACGTCGGTGAGCGGCTCGCGCTCGACGTCGCGGTAGACGGCGGCGACGCCCGGGAGCTCGGTCAGCCGCTCCGCCTCCTCGTCGTCCACCCGCACGGCCAGGCCGTTGACCACGTTGCGGTACTCGAAGGCGACCTCGACCTCGCGGCCGAGTTCGTCCTCGATGTCGTCGCGCAGGGTGCTCTGGCGGTCGTCCAGATGCGCGAGGTACGCGCGGCTGGCCGGTGCCTCGACGTCGAGCTGGTCCGCCCCGGTGACCTGCGGGCTGGTCGGCCGCAGGCCCGCGGTGCCGCCCGTGTACGTCGCCAGCGACGGCTCGTCGAGCTCGACGACCCACAGGCCGGTGCCCTCGCCCTCGGTGGCGACGAGCAGGCCCGGTGCGTCGGGTTCCGGCGGGGGAGCGGCGGGCTGTGCGGCGGACGGCGCGGCGGCCACGGCGGGCAGCAATGCCACCACCGTCAGGGCGCCGACCAGGCCGGCCGTGATTCTGCGTGCGGTCAACGGAGACTCCTCGCCTTCGGGTCCGGTCCAGGCAGCCTGCCGCTCCGGTGCGAGGTGTCACCATTGCGAATTGTGGTGATTTTTGCTCCGAACGCGAGGTGAACGGAGCGTGGGCCGTTCGCGTCCGGTTGACCGGAGGTGTCGTCTTCGATAGCGGGAGTCGTCTTCTGCCGGCGTCTCGGGGCGCAGACGACGGTTCTGGCTATCGAAGTCGGTCGCGTGCATTGACGACGCCCGGCTTTCCCGGCTGCGAACGACCCCCGGTCGACGAGAAGCCCAGCTGTCAGTCGTCGACGCGGTCGGCCCGGATGGCGACGCCCTCGCCGGCCGTGACCGACTGTGGAGAAACGCGACGCCCGCTACGGCGGCCCCGGCCGTCCCGCCCGGGTGATCGGGTCGGCCACCAGTGTGAGATCGCTGCGGAAACGATGTGGGATCACTGTCGTCACCACCACAGCACGTTCACATCGTTCCCGCGGCAGACCCACACCTACATCTCGGACAGCTACCGCAGGTGTCGCTGCCGGCCGAGGTCCCACACCTCCGGGAGCGGTGCGGGCTGTCCGTCGGTCCCGCCGGCGAACCGGTCGACGAACCGGCCGATGTGCGCCTGCCACCGTTCGTTCGCCGGGTCCGACGCCAGCGCCCGCATGGCCGCGTCGAAGTCGTCGCACTCGACCAGGTGGAACAGCCGGTCGACGACCCGCCAGATGGTCCACTCGTGGATCCCGACCCGGGCGAACGACGCCACGAGGTCGTCCGGGATCCGTTCGTGCTCCCGGTCGTAGTCCAGCTCGGTCCCCGGCCGGAGCACGGAGTGCAGCGCCACGCGCATCGCGTCATCCCTTCACGTCGGCGTCGACAGGCACCCGTAGTCCTACCGTGGCGACGAAACCCGCCGTCGACCGCCCCGGCTTCCCCACGGCGGCCGCGCCGCCACCGATGCGTTCGTCCGGGGTGCGGAGTAGCGTCGCGCCATGGCGGACGCGCGGCTGCGGCGACGATCGGTGCTGACCGGCGGCGCCCTGCTGGCCGCCGGAGCGCCGGCACTGCTGGTGGGCTGCTCGTCCAGTGACGAGCCCGGCGACGAGTCCGGCGACGATGCCGGCGAGCCGGCCGCTTCGACGACGCCGCCGCGACTCGAGGACCTCGATCTGTCCGACTGGGAGGTCGTGCGCGGCCAGTTCGCCCTCGATCCCGAGCTCGCCCACTTCGCCGCCTTCGTGCTGGCCAGCCACCCGGCGCCGGTGCGGGCCGCCATCGAGCGGTGGCGCGACGCGTTCGACGCCGACCCGGCCGCGACGGTCGCCGGCGAGCTGGCGCACGACGAGGAGGTGCGGACGGCCGCGGCCGGGTACCTCGGCGTGCGGCCGGCCGAGGTGGCGCTGACGGACAGCACGACGATGGGGCTCGGGCTGGTCTACCACGGTCTCCCGCTGTGCCCGGGCGACCACGTGCTCACCACCACCCACGACTTCTACGCCACCCACGAGGCGCTCCGTCTGGCCGCTGCCCGCGCCGGTGCCGAGGTCGAGCGCATCGCGCTCTACGACGACCCCGCCGCGGCCGGCGCCGACGAGCTGGCCGGCCGGGTCGCCGCGGCGATCCGCCCGCAGACGAAGGTCGTCGCGCTGACCTGGGTGCACTCCAGCACGGGGGTGAAGCTGCCGGTCCGCGCGATCGCCGACGCCGTCGCCGATGCCAACGCGGGCCGGGCCGAGGCCGACCGCGCGATCCTCGTGCTCGACGCCATCCACGGACTCGGCGCCGACGCCGCCCGCCCGGGCGACCTGGGCTGCGATGTCTTCGTGTCGGGCACGCACAAGTGGCTGTTCGGGCCGCGCGGCACCGGCATCGTCTGGGCGGCGCCGGCCGCCGGCGCCGCCGTCGCACCGACCATCCCGTCGTTCACCGCGCCCAGCTTCGTCAACTGGCTCACCGGCGGCGACGAGCCCAGCCCGTTCGGCGTCGGCAACACACCCGGCGGCTACCAGGCGTTCGAGCACCGCTGGGCCGTCACCGAGGCGTTCGCGTTCCACCAGGCCATCGGCCCCGACCGCGTGGCGGCCCGCACCCAGGAGCTGGCGACCCGGCTCAAGGACGGCCTCGCCGAGCTCCCGGGCGTCCGGCTGGTCACGCCGCGCGATCCCGCCCTGTCGGCCGGGCTGGTGTGCGTCGACGTCGCCGGCCGCGATCCCGCCGAGGTCGTCCAGCAGCTGCTCGACCAGCGGATCGTCGCCTCGGTGACGCCGTACAGCGAGCCCTACGTCCGGTTCGGCGCCAGCATCGTGACGACGCCCGAGCAGGTCGACGCCGCCGTCGAGGCCGTCGCCGGCCTCGCCCGCTAGCGGGGCGACGCGCTCGTCCCGGTTGACACCGTCCCCGCAACGGTCCGAGAATTCGAACCGACTGTTGCGTCTGCTGAAACGGGTGACGGGTGGACGAGGGCCGGCTGGCGGGACGGGTGGCGCTGGTGACGGGCGCCTCCCGCGGCATCGGCGCGGCGGTGGTGCGGGCGTTCGCCGCCGAGGGTGCTTCCGTCGCGCTCGGGTACGAGCCGCGTCCCGACATGGCGGTCCTGGCGGAGGAGCTCGCGGGCGAGCTGCGGGCGTCCGGCACCAAGGCGGTCGCGCTGGCGGCCGACCTCGCCGACCCGGACGCCGTCGAGGCGCTGGTCGACGGCGCCCGCGCGCACCTCGGCCCGCTCGACGTCGTCGTCGCGAACGCCGCGCTGTCCGCGCAGTCGCCGTGGCGGGAGATCGGCGTCGCCGAGTGGGATCGCGTCCTCGCCGTCAACCTGCGCGGCAGCTGGCTGCTCGCCCGCGCCGCGTACCCCGACCTCGTCGCCGGCGGCCGCGGCTCGATCATCACCGTCAGCAGCGTCATGGCCCGCACCGGGCAGGCCGGCGCGCTGCACTACACCGCCAGCAAGGCCGGCATCATCGGGCTGACCCGGGCGCTGGCCCGCGAGGCCGGCCCCGACGGCGTCCGCGTCAACGCCGTCATGCCCGGGGCTATCCGCACCGAGCACGAGGAGGCCCTGAAGCCCGACGCGGCCGCGGTCTTCGAGCAGGTCACCGCCGTGCAGTCGCTGAAGCGCCGCGGCACCGCCGACGACCTCGCCGGCGCCTTCGTCTACCTCGCCGGCGACGACAGCGCGTTCGTCACCGGCCAGGTCCTCACCGTCGACGGCGGCTGGGTCTTCGGCTGACGCTCCGAACGCCTTGGCAAGTCCCACCATCGCGCAACATCGGACATATCGGACGCAGCGGCGACGATCAGCCTTGCCAAGATGCGGGATGGGCGCTGTCCATGATCAACGGGCTGCGCGACCAGGTCGTCGCGCTGGCCTGCCTGCGGCACGGACTCCCGGCGTGGCATGGCCGTGGGGTCGACGCCCTGCCGGACGCGGTGACGGGGCCGCTGGCGGGCACGCTGGTCGGCACTCTCGACGACACCGCGCTGCGCCGCGCGATGACCGCCGCCGTGTCGTCAGGCGCGCCCGGCGACGAAGGACAGTAGCGCCGGGTCGGCCGACGTGAACCGCTCGACCTCCTCGCCGCCGTCGCAGCGGCACAGGGCGACGGTGACGCTCGTCGCCGTGCGGGCGACGACGCGCCACTCGCCGCCCGCGTCCTCCCAGCGGGTCACCACGCCGACCGGGTCGTCGCTCATACCGTCAGCCTAGGCGCGGTCGCGCTCGAACAGGGTGATCAGGACGCCCTCGCCGACGGTCCGCGACTCGGTGAGCCGCCATCGCGTCCGGTCCGGGGTGTCGACGAACAGCCGGCGGCCGGTGCCGAGCAGGACCGGGAACGTCATCAGGTGCAGCTCGTCGACGAGGTCGTGCTCGAGCAGCGCTTGCGCGAGCTGGATGCTGCCGGCCACCTGCAGCTCGCCGTCGACCGCGTCCTTGAGCCGGGCGACCTCGGTGGCGACATCGCCGCTGATGACCTGCGTGTTGTTCCACGTGGGGTCGGTCAGCGTGCTGGACACGACGTACTTGCGCATGCCGTTGTACTTGTCGGCCAGCTCGCCCTCGTAGTCCGGCCAGGCGGCGGCGAAGCCCTCGTAGGTCACCCGGCCGAGGAGCAGTGCCTCGGCGCCGAGCGCCTCGTCGGTCTTGAACTGCTCGCCTTCGTCACCGCGGTCGAACTCGAAGGTCCAATCCTTGTACCTGAAGTCCTCGCCGCCGGGCGCCTGAACGACACCGTCGAGGCTGATGAACTCCGTGACGACGATGCGGCCCATGATCAGGCCTCCTGCACGAACTCGCGCAGCGCCGCGGCGAGCACGTCGGGCGTGGTGGCGTGGTTCTCGCCCGGCACCGGCTTCAGCGTCGCCGTCGGCAGCAGCTCGGCCAGCGCGCGCGGACCCGGGATCAGCGTGGGCCAGGTGTCGATGCCGTGCATGACGAGGACGGGGACGTCGATCGACGCCCACCGGTCGGCGGGCAGCGGGTTGCCGGACATCGTGGTGCCCATGATGCGGCCGTCGTAGGCGATGGTCGGCGCGATGCCCAGCATCACCGGCCAGTAGTCGCTCTGCTTGAGCCCTTCGACGTCCTCCGGGGAACCGCCGACGGCCTCGGTCATGAAGATCGCGACCGCCTCGTCCGGGCGACCGGCGGCGTTGGCGGCGTCGAGCCGCTCGACGTAGTCCGGCGGCAGCGGCGGGCGGATGTCGTCGACGACGAACGGCGGCTCGAACACCGCCACGTGGCTGACCGGCAGCAGCCCGGACGCGGCCACGTCGAGGGCCAGCACGCCGCCGGACGACCAGCCGAAGATGACCGCGGGCCCGCCGCCGGCGTCGTCGACCAGCGCGGCGATGTCCTCGATCTCGCGCTCGACGGCGTACGGCGCGGTGTCGGTGCTCTCGCCCCGGCCGCGGCGGTCGTAGGCGTACGTGCGGAACTCGTCGGCCAGCAGCCGGCCGGTCTCGGCGTTCAACGGGTTGGTCGCGCGGTAGGCGGTGGCGCCGTCGATCATGATCAGCGGCCGGCCGCTGCCGTAGGCGTCGAAGGCGATGGTGGTGCCGTCCTTGGAGGTGACCGTGCTCATGGTGGTTGCTCCTCGATCCGAACTGCTGCGGTGGGTTGGAACTAGACGGTACAGTACTCACACGAGTACGGAACTGTCTAGTACCATCTCCGCAGAGGCGAGGAGGAGCCGTGGTCCTAGAGGACGTGGACGAAGGCCGGACGGCGCGGAAGCGGCGCGCCATCCTCGAGGCGGCCACCGAGGTGTTCCTGCAGCACGGTTACGTGGGCGCCAGCATGGACCAGGTGGCGGCGAAGGCCGCGGTCTCCAAGCAGACCGTCTACAAGCAGTTCGCCGACAAGGAGCACCTGTTCGCCGAGATCATCGTCGGCCGGACCTCGGTGCTGGGCGACCGGCTCGCCCGGGTGTACGCGACGCTCGACGACGCCACCGACCCGCGGCCGGCCCTGCGCGACGTCTGTCACCAGCTGCTGGCGAGCCTGAGCCGGCCCGACGTGCTCCAGCTGCGCCGGCTGGTCATCGCCGAGGCCGACCGCTTCCCCGAGGTCTCCGGCAGGTGGTGGGAGCAGGCCTTCCACCCATCGCTGGTGGTGCTGGGCGAGGCGCTGCAGCGCATGGCCGATCGCGGCCTGCTGCGCGAGCTCGACGACCCGACGCTGGCCGCCTACCACCTCGCCGGCCTCGTCATGTACAAGCCGATGAACCGGATGATGTTCGCCGGGACAGCGGCCGTGTCGCCGCCGGACGAGCTGGAGTACCTCGCCGACCGCGCGGCCGACGTGTTTTTGGCCGCCTACGGCCGGTGACGGCTGGCGTTGCCGGGCCCCTGCGCCGCCGTCGTCGGCCGTCACGTCCTGGTTCCAGGTGACGCTCTCGGGCCGGTCACGGCTGTTCAGCGCTACGCAGAACCAGGACGTCACACAGACCCAGGATGTCGACACCCAGCGACCGCCGCACGACCGGCACGGGGATGACGCAGGTGGGCCGGCCCGGGCTGCGGTCCCGGG
>NZ_QUAL01000116.1 GCF_003579925.1 Jiangella rhizosphaerae
GGGTCCGGCGCCGGTGGCCACGAGCACGGCGCCGGGCGCGGCGTCGGCGGCGACCCGGGCGAACGTCTCCGGCTCGCCCGGCGCGACGACGAGGTCGGCACCGGCGAGCTCCGTGCCGGACCCGACGACGTCGTGGCCCGCCTTCGCCAGCGCCTCGGCCAGCGGCCCGGTCGCCGGGTCGACGAACGCGACGCGGCGGGTCCGGCCGACCTCGGGGGCGACCACGGCGGAGCTCGCGCGCACCGCGTCGTCCTCGGAGTAGTCGTAGAAGCCGCGACCGCTCTTGCGGCCGAGGAAGCCCAGGGTCACCAGCTCGCCCAGCACCGGCGCCGGGGCGTGCAGCCGGTTGTGGCCCTGCCGGTACATCGTGGCGAGGATCTCGTGGGCGGTGTCCAGCCCGATCAGGTCGAGCAGCGCCAGCGGCCCCATCGGGTAGCCGAGCCCGGCCGTGATCGCCGCGTCGATGTCCTCGCGGCTCGCGTGGCCGCTCTCGTACATCGCCGCGGCCCGGTTGAGGTAGCCGAACAGCAGCGCGTTGGTGACGAACCCGGCGCGGTCGCCGCACTCGACCGGCGTCTTGCCCAGCCGGCGGGCCAGCTCGGTGACGGCGGCGACGACCTCCGGCGCGGTGACGACGGTCCGCACCACCTCGATCAGCTCCTGCACCGGCGCCGGGTTGAAGAAGTGCATGCCGACGACGCGTTCCGGCCGCGAGACGGCCACGCTGATCTCCGTCACGGAGAGGGAGGAGGTGTTGGTGGCGAGGACGGTGTCCGCGCCGACGACGCCGTCGAGGCGGCCGAACAGGTCGCGCTTGAGCTCCAGCCGCTCCGGCACCGCCTCGACGACGAGGTCGGCGGCGCCCAGGGCGGCGAGGTCGGTGGTGAACTCGATCCGCCCGACCAGCGCGGCCTGCTCGTCGGCGGTGAGCTTGCCGCGGCGGACGGCGCGCCCGGTGGACGCGTCGACGTGCCCGCGCCCGGCCGCGAGCGCCGCGTCGTCCCGCTCCACCCCGACGACGTCGAGGCCGGCGCGCGCGAACACCTCCGCGATGCCGGCCCCCATGGTCCCCAGCCCGACGACGCCCACTCTGGCGATCCGCGCACCCATCAACACCCCTCCCGCCTCGGGCCGTGCACGTGAACCCCCTCGCTCCGGTCGCCTCACGGTCCGGAGCGACGACTCGTGGAAGCCTCCGGCCCCCAGTCGCCGCCAGTATGCACGGCCCTCGACAGGGCGGGGCGGTCCAGGGTCCCGGCGCGGCTCACCCGGGGCGCGGTCCCGGGCCTGGCGCGGCGTGGGCCGCCGGGCTCCGCGCGCGTGGGTCCCCGGCCTCGCACGGCGTGGGTCCCCCGGGCTCGCGCGGGGTGCGGTCCCCGCCCGGTTGGGAGGGAGTCCCACCCTACGGGCGGGCACCGACACAGCGCCCAACTCGCGCATGGCGCGCCCGGGACGCGGGGGCGGGCCGACGTGACGGATCCGCCGTCGCCATGGCTTGCGAATTAGCTTAGGCGTACCTTACGTTGGCGCCGTGACCATTTCGCCCACTCTGCCCGTCGACGGCCTCGCCGCACGCGACGTCGATCTCGCGTACGGGCGCGACGTGGTCGTGCGGGCCGCGTCGATCGAGCTGCGCTCCGGCATGGTCACGGCGCTCATCGGCCCGAACGGCAGCGGCAAGTCGACGCTGCTGCGGGCGCTGGCACGGCTGCACCTGCCGACGTCCGGCGACATCAGCTTCCACGACGGCACCGACGTGCTCACCCTCGACCCGCGCGAGCTGGCCCGCCGCGTCACGCTGCTGGCGCAGAGCCGCACCACGCCGGGCGGCCTGTGCGTCCGCGAGTTGGTCGAGTACGGCCGCCACCCGCACCGCGCGCGCTGGACCGGCCGCGACCCGGGCGCGGAACAGGCCATCGCCCGCGCCATGGCGCTCACGGGCATCGAGGCGCTGGCCGACCGCCCGGTGCAGGCGCTGTCCGGCGGCCAGGCGCAGCGCGTGTGGCTCGCCAGCTGCCTGGCGCAGGATACCGGCCTGCTGCTGCTCGACGAGCCGACGACCTTCCTCGACCTGCGCTACCAGATCGAGATCCTCGACGTCGTGCGCGAGCTGGCCGACGACCACGGCATCGGCGTCGGCCTGGTGCTGCACGACCTCGACCAGGCGGCCGCCGTCGCCGACCGCATCCTGCTGCTCGAGGGCGGCACGGTCACCGCCGACGGCACGCCGCGCGAGGTGCTGACCCCTGAGAACCTGAGCCGTGCGTACGGCATCCGCGTCGACGTCGACGTCGATCCGGTCGACGGGCGCATCACCACGCGCGCCGTCGGCCGTCACAACGACGTCCGGCCGCGCGCCACGGCCTAGAGGCCCGTTCCACCCACACCCACCGATCACGAGGTACACCACCATGAGAAGAGCGCGCGCCCTCGCAGGCCTGTCCGTCGCGTTCGTGCTGCTCGCCACCGCCTGCGGCACGACGGAGGACGCGTCCGGCGACGACCCCACCGAGGCCGGGTCGACCAGCGGGTCCACCGAGGGCGCCGGTTCCGGCGACGCCGCGGGCGGGCCGATCACCGTCACCGACTCGCGCGGCGTGGAGGTCACGCTGGACGAGCCCGCGGTGCGGGTCGCCGCCACCGAGTGGAACGCCGTCGAGAACCTCGTCTCGCTCGGCGTCATGCCGGTCGGCGTCTCCGACATCCAGGGGTATGAGAACTGGGTCAGCGGCGCCCCGCTCGACGACACCGTCACCGACATCGGCACCCGCGGCGAGCCGAGCATGGACACCCTCGCCACCCTCGACGTCGACCTCGTGGTCGTCACCGACAGCCTCATCGAAGGGGCCGTCGAACAGATCGAGGCCACCACGCCGGTCGTCGTCATGCCCGGCGGTGACGTGCAGGACAACATCGGCCAGATGTTCGAGAACCTCGACCTCATCGCCGAGCTCACCGGCACCCAGGACCGCGCCCAGGAGCTGCGCGACGAGTTCGACGCGAAGATCGAGGAGGGCAGGGCCGCCGTCGAGGAGGCCGGCGCCACCGGCGACCCGGTCGCCTTCGCCGACGGGTGGGCCGACGCCGGCACCGTCAGCATCCGGCCCTTCGCCGAGGGTTCGCTGGTCTCCGAGGTGTTCGCGGAGATCGGCCTGGAGAACGCGTGGGGCCTGGAGGGCGACCCGGTCTACGGCCTGGCCCAGACCGACGTCGAGGGGCTGACGGCGCTGCCCGAGGACGTCCGCTTCTGGTACATGGCCAACGCCAACGACGGCGGCGACCCGTTCGCCGACATCCTGGCCGGCAACGCCATCTGGGACTCGCTGCCGTTCGTGCAGGCCGGCAACGTCGTCCGGTTCCCCGACTCGCTGTGGCAGTTCGGCGGCCCGACGTCGATGATGCAGTACGTCGACGCCGCCGTCGACGCGCTCGGCTGAGGCGGTACCACCCGTGAAGTCCGGCCGCCTCGGCGTGGTCGCCGTCGCGCTCGCGGTGCTCATCGCGGGCTTGGCGGTGGTCCACCTCATGCAGGGCACCGCGCAGGTCGGCGCCGGTGAGGTGCTGCGCTGGGCGGCCGGACAGGGCACCGACGAGGCCGGCGCCATCGTGCTGGCCTCGCGGCTGCCCCGGCTGCTGGCCGCGATCGTCGTGGGCGTCGCGCTCGGTGCGGCCGGCGCGGTCATGCAGTCGGTGTCGCGCAACGTCATGGCCTCGCCCGACACCCTGGCCGTCAACGCCGGAGCGCACCTGGCGCTGGTGGCGGCCGCGACGGCGGGGTTCACGCTGCCGCTACTGGGCGCGGCCGGGCTGGCCTTCCTCGGCGGGCTGGGCGCGGCGGCGCTGGTGCTCGCGCTGTCCGGCCTGGGCGGGACGGGCGCGGTCCGGCTGGTGCTGGCCGGCACCGCCATCGCGCTGGCGTTCCAGTCGCTGACCAGCTCGTTGATCATCCTGTTCTCCGAGGAGACCCGCGGCCTGTTCGCCTGGGGCGAGGGGTCGCTCGGGCAGAACGGCCTCGACGGCGTCCGCACCATCGCCCCGGTGGTCGCCGTCGTCCTGGCCGGGCTGCTGCTGCTCGGCCGCAAGCTCGACCTCGTCTTCATCGGCGACGACCACGCCCGCATGCTCGGCGTCAACGTGCGCCGGGTCCGCGGCGGCGCCATCGTGCTCGCCGTCATGCTGGCCGCGTGCGCCGTCACGCTGGCCGGTCCGGTCGGGTTCGTCGGCCTGGCCGCACCCGCGGTCGTACGGCTGGCCACGCCGGTCGTGCCGGGGTTGCACAAGCACGCCGTGCTGGTGCCGGTGTCGGCCGCGACCGGCGTGCTCATGCTGCTCGCCGCCGACGTCGGGCTGCGGGCCGCGATCGGGTCGCAGGGGGCGCTCGAGGTGCCCACCGGCGTCGTCACCACGATCCTCGGGGCCATCTTCCTCATCGCGCTGGCGCGGCGCATCCGCGCCTCGGACACCGTCGGGGAGCCGCCCGCCGCGGGGGTGCGTGGCGGCGTCACCCGGCGCCGGTTCGGCGTCGTGGTGGGGACGATGGTCGTGGTGACGCTCGCGGCCACCGTCGGCGGCACGCTGCTCGGAGACTCCGTGCTGCTGCTCGGCGACGTCGTCAACTGGCTGAGCGGACAGGCCGGGCCCATCGTCAGCACCGTCATGGACACCCGGCTCCCCCGGGTCGTCGCCGGGCTGCTGGCCGGCGCCTCGCTGGCGCTGGCCGGCGCGATCATCCAGGCCGTCGCCCGCAACCCGCTGGCCGAGCCCGGCATCATCGGCGTGGCCGGCGGCGCGGGCGTCGGCGCCGTCACCATGATCACGCTGGTCCCGATGGCCGGTTTCTGGGCGCTGGCCGGTGCGGCCGGCATCGGCGCCGGGCTGGCCGCGACGCTGGTGTTCGCGCTGGCCGCACGGGGCGGCTTCGCCAGCGACCGGCTGGTGCTGATCGGCGTCGCCGTGTCGGCGGCCGCGCAGTCGCTGATCGTCGTGCTCATCACGCTCACCGACCCGTGGAACGAGACCAAGGCACTGACCTGGCTGGCCGGGTCGACCTACGGGCGCTCGTTCGAGCACCTGGTGCCGATGTCGCTGGCGGTCGTCGCGGCCGTCCCGCTGCTCTACGGCATGCGGCACACGATGGACCTGCTCTCCGTCGACGACCACACGCCGCGGATCCTCGGCGTGCACGTCCCTCGGGCGCGGCTGGCGCTGCTGACCGGCGCCGTCGTGCTGACCGGTGCCGCCGTCGCCGGCGTCGGGGTCATCGGGTTCGTGGGGCTGGTCGCGCCGCACGCGGCCCGCGCCCTCGTCGGACGGCGGCACGGGCGCATGCTGCCGGTGGCCGCGCTGCTCGGCGCCAGCCTCGTCTGCCTGGCCGACGCCCTGGGCCGGACGGTCATCGCGCCGGCCCAGCTGCCGGCCGGCCTGGTCACCGCGATCGTCGGCGCGCCGTACTTCGTCTGGCTGCTCTACCGCACCCGGGTGCGGGGGAATACCGCTCCGCGACGGCTGGGTTGGCGTGGACATGCCCCTCACCGGAGAGTACGCGCCGAGCACGTCTGACTGGGCCCGCAAGCAGGCGGAGGCCTACGAGGCGTCCGGCGGCACGACCGCGGCCACGCTGCGCGGCAAGCCCGTCATCGTCCTCACGTCCGTCGGCGCGAAGTCCGGCAAGCTGCGCAAGACCGCGCTCATGCGGGTCGAGCACGACGGGTGAGTACGCCGTCGTCGCCTCGCTGGGCGGCGCGCCGAAGCACCCCGTCTGGTACCACAACCTCAAGGCCAACCCGCACGTCGAGCTGCAGGACGGCGAGCAGAAGCACGACTACCTCGCGCGCGAGGTGGACGGCGACGAGCGCGCCGTCTGGTGGGAGCGCGCAGTCGCCGCCTGGCCCGACTACGCGACCTACCAGACCAGGACGAGCCGGGTCATTCCGGTCTTCGTGCTGACCCGCCTGACCGACTGACGGCGTTTCGCGGCGGGCCGGCCGGGTAGAGGCCAGGCATGAGCACCGACCAGGCCAGCCGTCCCACTGAGTTCCCGCCGCAGCAGCAGGAGCCGCCCGGTTCGACGGCGGAGATGACCCCGACGCCGGACCACGGCGAGCAGACGTACCAGGGCTCCGGCCGGATGACCGGGCTGCGCACGCTGATCACCGGCGGCGACTCCGGCATCGGCCGCGCGGTGGCCCTCGCGTTCGCCCGCGAGGGCGCCGACGTCGCGATCACCTACCTGCCGGAGGAGCAGGACGACGCCGACGCCACGATGCGGCTGGTGCGCGACGCCGGCCGCCGCGGCGCCGCCTACGCCGCGGACCTGCGCACTCACGACGCCTGCGTCGAGGTCGTGACCCGCACGGTGGCCGAGCTCGGCGGCCTGGACGTCCTGGTGAACAACGCCGGCTTCCAGATGGCCCGCGAGGGCGGCATCGAGAACATCGACCCCGAGCGGCTGGACCGCGTCCTCAAGACCAACCTCTATGCGCTGTTCTGGGTGACGCAGGAGGCCGTCAAGCACCTGAAGGCGGGCGGCTGCATCATCAACAACTCCTCGATCCAGGCCTACGACCCGTCGGTGTCGCTGCTGGACTACGCCAGCACGAAGGCCGCGATCAACAACGCCACCGTCAACCTGGCCGCCGAGCTCGGGCCGCGCGGCATCCGCGTCAACGCCGTCGCGCCCGGCCCGATCTGGACGCCGTTGCAGCCGGCCACCCAGCCGCCGGAGAAGGTGGCGAAGTTCGGCCAGGACACCCCGCTCGGCCGGGCCGGCCAGCCCGCCGAGGTGGCGCCGGCCTTCGTCTTCCTCGCCTCCCCGCGGGACGCGAGCTACGTGTCCGGCACCGTCCTCGGCGTCACCGGTGGCAAGCCGGTGTTCTAGCCGCTCGCGCCGAGGTCGTAGGGCCGCCCGCCGGCGGAGTCGCGGACCGGCGCGGCCAGCTCGCATCCGCCGCCGACGGTGCACCGGACCAGGGCGGCACGCTCGTCGTCCTCCCAGGCCTCGATCAGCAGCGACCCGTCCGGCTCCCAGGCGTGGGCCATCGGCCGCAGGCCGCGGATCGTCCGCACCGGCTCACCGGTCGCCGTGTCGGCGACGACGATCTCGTAGGCGTAGTCGACCTCCCAGGCGTGGGCACCCTGCTGCAGGCTGCCGACCGTCCGCACCGGCTCACCGGTCGCCGCGTCGGCGATGACGATCCCTTCGGCGAGCGCGCTGGCCTCGACATCCTCTGGGCTCGGGCCGATCTCGACCACCTCGGTGACGTACCGCCCGTCGGGCGAGAACCCGTCCGACGTGATGGTGGCGCGCTCCGGCGCTCGCCAGCGGATCTCGCCGGTGACGCCGTCGACCACGGCCGTCGTGCGGTCGGCCGCCTCGTTCGGGGGGACCAGCGCGGCCAGCTCGCCCGTCGGTGAGACGGCGGCGGTGAAGCCGAAGTCGGTCCACGGCGTGACGGTGTCGGCGGCGAGGTCCCAGACGTACACGCCGGTGGGGGCGTTGGTGGCGCTGTCGAGGACGACGCGCTGCGGCCCGAGGAAGCCGCGGACGCTGCCGACGGGGCCGTCGTCGCCGGTCTGCTCCCGTTCGTGCAGGATCTCTCCCGTGGTGGCGTCGGCCACGTACACGACGGTGCGGCCGGGGCCGTCGCCGGGCGCGCGGGTGCTCCAGTCGTGCTCGGCCCAGGCGACGAGAGCGCCGTCGGCGGACACGGCCATCGAGTAGACGGCGCCCCTGGCCAGCCGCGTCTGCTCGCCGCCGGACGGCACCAGCCACAGCTCGTTGCCGTCGACTCCCTCGCTGTCGGCGGTCAGGACGGCGTACCCGCCGGCGACGGCGGACAGCGAGCGCAGGCCGGCGAACTCGGCGTCGAACGGCACCACCGTCTCACCGTCGTGGATGGCGCCGTCGGCGTACCACGGCGCGGCGGCCGGGGCACCGGCCGGCAGCTCGTCGATGTCGGCCTCGATGACGGGCTCGGCCTGCCCGCCCGGCGTCGGCTCGGCCGCCGGCCGGCCGGCCGCGGCGTCGACGGCGCCGAGGTCGGGGCGTCCGGACGGGAACGGATCGGCGAGGACGGCC
>NZ_QUAL01000010.1 GCF_003579925.1 Jiangella rhizosphaerae
GAGGTGGACGGGACCGAGGTCGATGGGACCGAGGTGGACGGCACCGAGGTGGACGGCACCGAGGTCGATGGGACCGAGGTCGACGGATCCGAGGTGGCGGGCATCGAGGTCGACGGCGTCGAGACGGCCGGCGGCAACGACCCGGACCCCGCGACCGAGGACAACGCCGACGAGGACGACGACGAGCGGCTGCCCGACACCGGTGCCGGGTCGAACCAGCTGCTGATCGTCGGGCTCGGCCTGATGCTCTCCGGTGGCATCGCCGCCTACGCGGTGAGCCGTCGCCGAGGCGTCGGTCAGGGCTGACCCGCCGAGGCGATCGACACCCTGCCGATGGCCGTGGATCCGCGACCCGGATCCACGGCCATCGGCCTGTCGCGGCCGGCCGAACTCACCGCGACGAGCGGCCGGCCTCGAACGCGATTCACAGCCGAGTTCCGCTGACATAGGCATAACGCACGGCGCCATCAGCCGAATGGGGGAACCGCACTCCACTCAATGGCGCTGTGACCAGGACATTGGGCGGAAAAAGCGATCTGCGGGAACCGGTCCGCGTGTCGGCCTTCGATAACGATTCGGTCACGGCCGCGATGCTCGCGGTTTAGACCAGTGGTTCCGGTTTGCGCGTCGCCACGCGATGCGATTCGCCCGTTTCACACCGATTGGATGCACTGATCCGTCCCGCTATGTCCGACTAGGGCGGGAAAGGGTAATCGTGGCGAGTTGCGGGGCTTTAGGGCAAAGATCTTGATCAACCGTTTCGAGGCATAGCGACCGGCGCGAGGCGAATGGGCGGTCGGTGTCCCCGGAGGCAAATTCACCAAGTACGAGACACGTCTCTGGAGCAGTTGTAGGTTCATGATCACGCTTCGCAGGCCTTGGCACATCTGATGGCCGCGAAGGAGCCCGCCATGAAATGCAAATGCCAGAGGAGAAGGCATGCCTGCAACACCTGTTATGCGCCGGCGTCGCGCAGCGGCAACGCTGCTCGCAGCTGGTATTGCCCCGGTTTTCGCTGTGGGCGCGTGGCTGACGCCCGCCGCAGCGGCCGAGGGTGACGAGTCGCGCGCCGGCGCGCGGTTCCTCGACGGCACCGTCCTGGGCACCGACCTGGACGAGATCGCCGAGCTCGCCGGCGTCGAGGTGGAGAACCTGGGCGACCCCGAGCCCGTCACCGACGCCAACCCCCTGGACGTCACGGTGCTCGACTCGATCAACATCAACATCGAGCCGAACCTGCAGATCCCGCTGAGCGACATCATCAAGCTGGGCGCGGTCAACCAGTGGGCCACGGCCGAAGACGGCGCCGTGTCGCACGCCGCGACCGGTGCGGTCGCCGACAACGGCGGCGTCGGCACCGGCGTCGACGCCGGCTTCCCCGGCAACGCCACGTTCGACCTGACCGACCTGCTCGGTGAGGGCCTGACGGACACCATCGCCGACGTCGAGCTCGAGCTCGGCGCCGTCTCGTCCGAGGCGCACCTCGAGCCGTCGGGCGACGACTTCGAGGTCTCCCGCGACTACGAGATCGCCGGTGGCGAGCTCCGTGTCACCGTTCCGCTGCTCAGCGGCGTGAACCTCGAGCTCGGCGACGACGCCGCGATCTGGATCGAGGACGGCACCATCGTCATCGACCTGAGCGCGATCTTCGAGAGCCTGAACGACCTGCCGCCGAACAGCGAGCTGATCGGCGACGGCCTGTTCACCATCCTCGACGACCTGCTGGGCGAGCTGCTCGGCGACCTCGGCGAGGGCCTGGGCGACCTGCTCGGCGACCTCGGCGTCGACGACCTCACCAACGGCCTGGCCGACGCCCTGACCGACATCCTGTCGATCAAGGTCAACGTTCAGCCTGACGAGGCCGAGGCCGGCGTCGCCAAGCCGACCAGCGCCCGTACCGCGGTCAACGTCGAGAAGGCCTCGACCTCCGAGACCTACAGCGTCGCGGCCGTTCAGGTCACCCTGCTCGGCGGCCTCGAGAACGGCGGCGTCTCGGTGACGCTGGCCGAGTCGCACGTCGGCCCGAACACGCTGTCCGACGGCGAGGAGACCGAGGTCGACGGCACCGAGACCGAGGTCGACGGCACGGAGGTCGACGGCACGGAGGTCGACGGCACCGAGGTCGACGGCACCGAGGTCGACGGCACCGAGGTCGACGGCACCGAGGTCGACGGCACCGAGGTCGACGGCACCGAGGTCGACGGGACCGAGACCGAGGTCGACGGGACCGAGACCGAGGTCGACGGCACCGAGACGGAGGTCGACGGCACCGAGGTCGACGGCACCGAGAACGACGGTGACGACGACGGCGCCGCCGACGGCAACCAGGACGGCAACGAGGACGGCGACGAGCTGCCCGACACCGGTGCCGGCTCCAGCCAGCTGCTGATCCTCGGCCTGGGCCTGGTCCTCGCCGGTGGCATCGCGGCCTACGCCGTCAGCCGTCGCCGGGGCCTCACCGTCGAGTGACATCCAGCACGACTGAGTAACACCAGCAACACCCAGGAGTAGCACCACGACTCCGCCGCTCGATCACGGTGGGTCCGCTCCCAAGCCAGGGCGCGGACCCACCGGATCGGCGTTTCCGGGGTCGGTCGAACCGGGCGGTCGACACACGAGGGCAGGCACGATGCACGACCAGGAGACAACGACGACGACGCCGGAGCAGCCGGCATCGCAGCCGTCGGCACGGCCGACGTGGATCAAGGTCGTCGCCGGGGGGCTCGGCGCGCTGCTGTGCGCGCATCTCCTCGCGACGGCGGTGTTCGTCGGTCCGGCGAACGCGGCCAAGGAGACGCTGGGCACCACCCTGACGAACTACATACAGCCGTACTTCCAGCAGGAGTGGAGCCTGTTCGCGCCGACGCCGATCAGCGTCGAGTACTCCATGCTGGTGCGCGGCTGGTACGACGCCGACACCTCGACCGAGTGGGTGAACGTCACCGAGCTGGAGGTCGAGGGCAACATCCTGCACAGCGTGGCGCCGTCGCGGGCGGGCATCGTCACCCGCCGGCTGGCCGGCACCATGCGCAAGCAGTACCGCCTCATCACGCGCGAGGAGCAGGCCGTGCTGGCCGGCAACTACCACGAGGACGCGTGGGCGCGCATGGAGGAGGCGATGCTGGCCACGCCCGACCCCAGTTCCGACGCGCGCATCTCCTACGTGCTGCGTCTGGACCGCGCGATGACCGCGTACGCGACGCAGTTCGCCTGGGCCTGGTGGGGCCGCGACGCCGGCATCCAGTACGTCGAGGTGCAGATCCAGGAGACCCGGGCGCCACGCTTCGACGACCGCGGCGACGACCCGTCGGTGACGGTCCGCGAGTTCGGCCGCCGCCCGCTCTACCTGTACGACGACCAGGACAGCGCCGCGTTCGCCGACGCCATCGGGAGGTTCCGGTCATGATCGGGTCCGCCGTCGACCGCGCGCTCGACGCCGTCGCCGTCACCGCCGGCAAGGGCGAGGAGTGGCTGCTGGGCGCCAAGCGTGCCACCTACGGCGTCTCCGTCGTCCGCATCATCTTCGGCCTCGCGGCCGTCTGGTTCCTGCTGGCCAACTTCAGCAACCGGCACTACCTGTGGGGCGACGCCGCGCAGTGGATGACGCCGCTGGAGCGCAACGGCGGCTTCGGCTTCCCGTTCACTCTGTTCGAGGGCGGCAGCGACCCGACGACGCTGACCGTGAAGATGCTGATCGTGCTGGCGCTGGCGGTCGCGTTCACGCTCGGCTGGCGCACGCGCGTCGTCGCGCCCGCGCTGCTGATCTGCTGGGTCAGCCTCATCGAGTCGAACCCGCTCTACGGCGACCAGAGCGACAACATCTTCCGCATCCTGCTCATCTACCTGTGCTTCGCCGACCTGTCCGGACGGTGGTCGCTGGACGCGCGGCGGCGGGCGCGGCAGGAGCAGGGCCTCAGCCGGCGGTGGTGGCCGCGCCGGTTCACGCCCGAGGCCGTGCGGCGCGGCGCCGGCCGGCTCGGCATCCTCGTCCACAACCTCGCGATCCTCGCCGTCGGCGCGCAGATCTGCATCATCTACGTCGCGTCGGCGCTCTACAAGGTGCAGGGGGAGTACTGGCAGGACGGCACCGCCGTCTACTACCCGATGCAGGTGGGGCAGTACCGGCCGTGGCCGTGGCTCAACGACCTGCTGTCGGGGAACCCGTTCGGCGTGCTGGTCGTCTCGTACTTCTCCGTCTTCATCCAGCTGTTCTTCCCGCTCATGCTGCTGCGTCGCGGCACCCGCGTCGTCGCGCTGCTCGGCGTCCTCGGCATGCACGCCGGCATCGCCGTGATCATGGGGCTGCCGTTCTTCTCGCTGTTCATCATGGCCGGCGACCAGATCTTCATCCGCGACTCGACCTACCAGGGCATCGCGGGCCGGGTGCGCTCGGCGTGGGACGGACGACGGCGACGCAGGCGGCCCGGCGCCGCGGAGCCCGGCCCGGGGACGGGGCCCGGCGGGGACCGGCCGGGTGCCGCGGCTCCCGCGCCCGAGGAGGCCACGGCCGAGCCGGTGCCCACCAGGTAGCCTGACCCGCGTGCCGAACGACATCCGGGAGGCCCGGCCACGGCCAGACGTCCCGCCGATCGCGAAGGGCGCCGCGTTCTTCCTGGTCGGCGTCGTCGTGCTGCACTTCGCGGCGACGTTCCTGTGGAACGCGCCGGCGAACCCGATCAAGGACTCCGTCGGCACCCAGGTGTCCGCCTACATGCGGCCGTTCTTCCAGCAGAACTGGAGCCTGTTCGCGCCCAACCCGGTGAACGCCGAGGACGAGCTGCGGGTCCGCGCGCAGGTCGAGGACCCGCAGACCGGCGAGCTGCGCACCACCGACTGGGAGGACCCGACCCGGCTGGAGTGGACGCTGGTCACCCACGACCCCGCGCCGTCGCGCGCCAGCCGGTTGACGTCGAACCTGCACCGCCGGGTGAACACCGCCTGGAACGCGCTCACCGACGAGCAGCAGGCGATCGTCGCCACCGACTACCAGGAGATGGCGGACTGGCGGCCGCTCGCCGACGACCTCATCGCGGCGCAGGGCGGTGAGACGTCGTCGCGGGTGGCGAACATGGTCCGCGCCGACCGCGTCGCGACCGGCTACGCCACGCAGTTCGCCAAGGCCAGGTGGGGCGAGGACGTCGTCGCCGTGCAGTTCCAGCTGGTCCGGACGCCGGTGCCGCGGTGGAACGAGCGGCTGGACCCGCCGCCTGAGGACCCGCAGCAGACCATCCGCGACTTCGGCTGGCGCCCGGCGCTGGTCGACCCCGACCAGGACGAGGCCGCGTTCGCCGACGTCCTGCGCGACCTGGAGAGCAACCGGTGATCGGCGAGGCGATCCGCTACGTCACCCGGGCCGTCGGGCGCACCGTCGACACCGGCGAGCAGTGGCTGTTCGACGGCAAGAAGGCGACGTACGGCCTGGCCGCGATGCGGATCCTGCTCGGGGTCGCGATCCTGGGGTCGCTGACGGTCAACTTCGCGTACCGGCACTACGTGTGGGGGCCGGGCGCGCGCTGGCTGACGCCGTGGCTCACCGTCGACGAGTACGGCTTCCCGTTCACCTCGGTGTTCGCCCAGAACGACGGCACCACAGCCTTCACCGTCAAGTACCTCCTGCTGGCCGCGCTCGCCGTCGCGTTCACGCTCGGCTGGCGGACCCGCGTCGTCACACCGCTGCTGATGATCGGCGTCGCCAGCCTGATGCGGCTGAACCCGCTGGCCGACGACGCGGGCGACAACATCGTCCGCATCATGCTGCTGTTCCTCTGCTTCGCCGACACCTCGATGCGGTGGTCGCTGGACGCCCGCCGCCGCGCCCGCCCCGGCTACCGGCCGCTGGTTCCGCTGCCGTCGTGGGTCGGCACGCTGTTCCACAACGTCGCCCTGATGGCCGTCGCCGCCCAGGTCTTCATCGTCTACATGACCTCCGGGCTGTCAAAGGTCCAGGGCAGCATGTGGCAGGAGGGCGTCGGCCTCTACTACCCGCTGCGCATCGGCCAGTACGCACCGTGGCCGGCGCTGAACGAGCTGGTGTACACCAACGGCGTGTTCGTCACGATCGGCAGCTATGTGACGGTGTTCGTCCAGGTGCTGTTCCCGCTGCTGCTGTTGCGGCGGGGCACCCGGGTGCTGGCGCTGCTGGCCGTCTTCGCGATGCACGTCGGCATCGCCGTGACGATGGCGCTGCCCTGGTTCTCGCTGGCCATGATCGCCGCCGACATGGTCTTCATTCGCGACGACACCTACCGCGCCCTGATCCGCTGGGCGCGCGGGTCTCGGCGGCGACAGCCGCCCGAGCCCGCCGCGGCGGCCCCCGCCGCCGAGC
>NZ_QUAL01000118.1 GCF_003579925.1 Jiangella rhizosphaerae
GCCGGCCCGGGCTGCGGCTGGTCGCGGGCGCCGTCGTCGGCTGCGACCCGCGGCTGCCCGGCTGGGGCCCGGTGCCGGCCGTGCATCGCGTGCTGGCCGCCGCGCGGGTCTCGCTCCGCGACGTCGCCGCGGTGGAGATCGTCGAGGCGTTCGCCGGGCAGGTCCTGGCGGTCACCGACGCGCTCGGGCTGGACCCGCTCGGCCGCGACACGGGGCTCGTCTGCGCCGACGGAGGAGCGCTGGCGCTGGGCCACCCCTGGGGCGCCAGCGGCGCCGTCGTCGTCGTGCGGCTGTTCTCCCGGCTGGTCCGCGGTGGCGCGCCGGCGGGGACGCTCGGGCTGGCGACGGCGGCGATCGGCGGGGGCATGGGCGTGGCGGGGTTGTTCGAGGTGGTCCGGTGAGCCTGCTGACCGGCGCCTACGTGCCCGGCCGTTCGGTGGTGCACCGGGCGCCGGCCGGGCTGAAGCTGGCGGTGCTGGCCGTCGCGTGTACGGCGCTGGTGTTCGCGCGGTCGCTGGTGCTCGTGGGCGTCGCGACGATGGTCGTGGTGGGTGCGTACGCGCTGGCCGGGATGGGCGTGCGGGCGGCGTGGGGACAGCTGCGCCCACTGCGGTGGCTGGTCGTCGTGCTGGTCGTGGTCCAGGTGCTGATCGCCGACGTCCCGACGGCGGTCGCGTTGACGGCGCGGCTGGTGCTCGCGGTCGCGCTGGCCGCGCTGGTCACGTTGACGACCCGGACGACGGAGCTGATGGCCGCTTTGGAGCGGGCGCTGTCGCCGCTGCGGCGGTTCGGCGTGGAGCCGGCGCGGGTGTCGCTGCTGATGTCGCTGGCCCTGCGCAGCGTCCCCGTCGTCGCCGGCATCGCCGGGCGGATCCGCGAGGCCCGCTGGGCCCGGGGCCGCGAGCGCAGCGTCCGCGCGTTCGCCGTGCCCCTCGTCGTCGGCGTGCTGCGGCACGCCGACGCGATGGGCGAGGCCCTGCAGGCCCGCGGCCTCGACGACTGACCTGGCCGGAATGATCACGTTCACCACCCGAATTTCTGCTTCACGAGGCCTCTGCAGGCCTGGTGTGGCACGTGAATGGGTGGTGAACGTGATCATTCAGGAGGAGACCTGGGCGATGCCGGGGACGCCGGCCTGGACGTGGACGCTGGCGCGGGTGGTGACCGGCGCGTCGGGCCGGCGCACGTACGGGACCACCCGGTAGTCGGTGCGCCAGGCGTCCGGCGTCAGCGTGCAGGTGGCGTAGCCGCGCTGGACGTTGTGGAACTTCATGTGCGGGTTCTCGGCCAGCCAGACGCCGCCGAGCGCGTCCTGGTCGGCGCCGTCGCCGCCGGCGCTGAGCGACGTGGCGAGGAACTCGGTGCCGACGGTGGCCGAGCCGGGGTCGTCGAAGTTCGCCTTGAGGTCGGCGGCGACGCTGCGGTGCGCGTCGCCGGTGATGACGACGAAATTGTCGACGCCGCGCTCGCGCACGCCGTCGAGCAGCCGGGTCCGGGCCGCGGCGTAGCCGTCCCAGGTGTCCATGCCGAACGCCTGAACCGGTCCCGCCTCGTGGTCGGCCTGCATCATGAAGATCTGGTTCGCCATCACCTTCCACGTCGCCCGCGAGCCCGACAGCCCGTCCAGCAGCCACGCCTCCTGCGTGTCGCCGAGCATGGTGCGGGCCGGGTCGAGCCGGTCGGCGCAGTCGATCTGCCGGCCGTCGCCGCAGGCCTGGTCGTCGCGGTACTGGCGGGTGTCGACGACGTTGAAGTCGGCCAGCGTGCCGTAGCGCAGCCGCCGGTAGAGCTGCATGTCCGGGCCGACCGGCATCGACGCGCGGCGCAGCGGCATGTGCTCGTAGTACGCCTTGAGTGCCGCGATCCGCCGGGCCCGGAACACCTCGCCGCCCACGCCGCCGCCGTCGACGTCGTCGGCCCAGTTGTTGTCGATCTCGTGGTCGTCGAGCACCACGACCCACGGCGCGGCGGCGTGCGCGGCCTGCAGGTCCGGGTCGCTCTTGTACTGGCCGTAGCGGATGCGGTAGTCGCTCAGCGAGAAGCACTCGACGGCGGGCAGGTGGGCGCGGCCGATGCTGCCGACGTTCGCGCCCTCGTAGATGTAGTCGCCCAGGTGCACGACGAGGTCCACGTCCTCCTCGGCGAGGTGGCGGTGCGCGGTGAAGTAGCCGTCGGCGTAGTTCTGGCAGCTGGCGTAGGCGAAGCGCAGCTGCTCGGGGCGGGCGCCGGCGGCCGGGGCGGTGCGGGTGTGTCCGACGGGGCTCAGCTCGCGGCCGGCGCGGAACCGGTACCAGTAGTCGCGGCCGGGCTCCAGCCCGCCGACCTCCGCGTGCACCGAGTGCGCCAGCTCCGGCGTCGCGCGGACGGTGCCTTCGCGTTCGACGTCGCGGAACCGCGGGTCGCGGGCGATCTGCCACTGCACCGGGACCGTCCGGTCGCCCATCCCGCCGCTGCCGTCGGCCGCCAGCGGGTCCGGCGCCAGCCGCGTCCACAGCACGACGCCGTCCGGCAGCGGGTCGCCCGAGGCGACGCCGAGCGTGAACGGGTTCTCGCGGAACACCGGGTTGGCGCGGACCGGCGCGGCTGAGAACCCGGCCAGCGCGGCGGTGAACGTCAGCACGCCGCCGCCGGTCAGCGCGAGGAACCGGCGGCGGTCGAGGGTGGACGGCGAAGCGGGCACGGGCGACCTCCGGAAGGTGTGGGGGTGCCCGGATCACATCACGATCGTCCCGACTTACGGTCAATGCCGGAATGAACGTGCGGCATCGGTGCGGTGAAGTCCTCTCGCCGCCAGCGCTCGCTTCGTCCACCCCACTTTGGGTGGGCGGCGCGTTGGGGCGGGCGGGGCGGGTGTGACGGCGCGGACGTTCAGGCCGGGTCGAACCACCAGGGGCTGGAGTAGGCGATCCCGAAGTCGTTGCAGGGGTGGCCGTCAGGCCCCGGCGTCCCGTTCGGCTGGGACGGGTCGGAGACGCGCAGGACGACCCAGTCGCCGTCGCCGGCGTCGAGGGGGACGGTGAACCGGGTGACGCGGCCGGCCGCGGCCTCGACGACGTCGGCGACCGACGGGACGCCCTCGCCGGGCCGCAGCACCTGGATGTCCAGCCGTCTGCCGTCCCACTCCGGGCCGCGGTCGAGGTCGACGGCGAAGCGGATGTCGCCGCCGGAGCGCCGGATCGACCCGCCCATCGGCGCGCCGTCGGCCGTGGCGTCGAGCCGCAGGCCGGAGACGCGGGTGGCGAAGAATCGCCGCTCCGTCATCGCCTGGAAGACGGCCTGGCGGGTGTTCTCGGTGACCCACATCCCGGTGCGGCCCTTGCCCTCAGGGAAGCCCCAGTCGGTGCCGTGCTCGTCGGTGACGCCGGACAGGCCGGGCCGCCAGCCGGCGTTCAGGCAGGTCACCAGCGGTGAGCTGACGCCCTTGGCCCAGCCCTCGAAGAGGTAGTCGTCGTAGCGGTTGAACATCTCGAGGCTGACCAGCTGGTCGTGCGCCTTCGGCTCGTACCGGAAGTCGTTGAAGCGGCCGGGCTCGCGGCCCGGGTGGTTGAACCCGGCCAGGCCGTCGGCGCCACCGTCGCCGAGGCCGAGGAAGCCGTCATCGCGGGTGAGCCAGCGGTAGAAGCCGCCCATCAGCGTCGCGTCGAGCACGTCGGTGTAGGCGTCGGTGAACCACACGTTGACGTGGCCGAGCAGCGGGTTCGTCCACTCGAACCCGCGGATCGCCGTGAACACGCCCGGCTCGTCGGCGGCGTCGGCCAGCTCGCGGGTGCGCCGCCAGCCGCCGCGGCTCAGCCCGGTGATCTGGTTGACGCCGTCGGGGAGCAGCGGGTCGAGGATGCTCAGCACGCCGTCGGACAGCGTCGCGTGGTCGGTGAGCGCGGCGACGTCGAGTCCCGCGGAGCGCATGGACTCGTAGGCCAGCGCGGGGTCGCCGGAACCGTCGGAGAGCAGCGTGTGGTTGTGCAGGTCGGCGTGGACGAGCGTGCGGCCGCGGGTGATGCGGGAGGCCCGCTCGGCGCCGGGCGCACCCGACGCGGTGCGGGTGACCTCGGCGGCGGCGCTGCCGGACGCCGTCGTGCCGGAGGCGGCGGCCAGGATCAGCCCGCCGGCGGCGCCCGCGAGGACGTCGCGCCGGCTCACCTCGTCGCCGCTGCCGACGTCGGCGTGGTGGCCGTGCCGGTGCTCGTGGTCCGCGTCGCTCATGGATCCGATCACACACCCTTCGTCGTCACCGTCAGAGGAAGCCGAGGTGTACGGCGTCGGAACACCGGGCCATCCCCACCGTATCCGTCGGCGCTAGCCTCCTCTCGTGCTGGTGTTGGCGGTCGCGGCGTTCTCCGTCGCGTGGTGGCTCGGGCTCTACCTGGCCGGCCGCGACCCCGCCGACCCCGCGATGCGCCGCGCCGGGCTGGGTCTGGTCTCGTACGCGCTGGCCCTGGCGCTGGCGCCGTTCGACGGGACCGTCGTCGACGCACTGGGGTACGTGTTCGCGGGACTGCCGGCGCTGATCTGGACCGGCGTCCTGCTGGCGCTGCTGCCCGACGGCGCGCCGTGGCGGGCGCCGGCCGAGCGGGTGTGGCGCTGGACGGTGCTTCCGCTGGGCGTGGCGGAGCTGGCGGCGGCCGCGATCGTGGGCGGCGGATGGGAGCCGCTGACGGCGGTGCTCGTGCTGCTGCCGCTGGCCGCGGCGCTGTGGCTGGTGCTGAGGGCGCGGACGGCGGCCGGCGGCGCGGGCGGGCCGTCCGGCTCGTCGGGCGACTCGTCGGCGCTGCGGCAGGGCGTCGTCGTGCTGGCGACGCTGCTGTTCGCGCTGGGTGCCGTAGCGGTGCTGGTGCCGCTGGGCTGGGTGCCCGACGGCCTCGTGCTCGCGGCCGTCGGGGTCGACCTCGTCGTGCTCGGCGTCGTCGTCGCGGTGACGAACGCGCTGGAGGCGGGTGAGGCGCTGGGCGCGGACCTGCGCCGTTCCGCCGTCGGGGCGCTGCTGGCCGCGGTGGTGTTCGGCGGGCAGGTCGGGCTGGTCGCGCTGGCGTCGGGGGACGACCGCGCGGGCGGCGGCGACGGTGCCGGCGACGCGCTGCGGGTGCTCGCCTTCGGCGTCGTGGGCGCCGCGATCGCCGTCGTGACGCTGGCCAGCGCGGTCCAGGCCGCCGTCGACCGGCTCGCCTTCGCCGGCGCGCCGGCGCTGCGGGAGTCGCGGGCGGAGCTGCGCGACGCGTCCGACGCGCTGCCCCGCCGGGACGAACGCCACCACCTCGACGCCCTCGACGACGACGCGTTCACCCGGCTGGTCCGCGACGCGCTGCGCAACTACGGCGACCTCGGCAAGCTGGTGTCCAGCCCGCTGCTCGCGCTGCCCGCCGTCGACGCGCGGCTGGGCGGTCGCGAGGGCCACCCGCTGGACCGGGCGACCGAGCTGAAGGCGCTGCTGCTGGAGTGCATCGAGCGGCTGCGCCCCCGCGATGCGGAGTTCGGCACCAGCGAGGAGTGGCGGTACTTCAACGCGCTCTACTTCCCGTACGTCGCCGGGATCCGCCCGTACCGCCGGCAGCCCGATCTCAGCGGCCTCGACGACACCTCGCGGCGGGCGTTCGACTGGCTGCGCCGGTACGTCCCCGAGCGCACGCTCTACAACTGGCAGAACGCCGCCGCCCGGGTCGTCGCGCACGATCTGCGGACCCGGAGAGGCTGAACTGGCAGTACTTGGCAGTGCCTGGTCTGTGGTTGGCAGTGCTGTCCGGGCGACGGTCGTGGTGTCCGAACGACATCACGAAGGAGCTGGTCATCATGGCGGCTGACACCGTCACCCGTACCCCCGCCGTCGCCCGGATCCGCGAGACGCCGCTGCTGCGCTGGACGCTGGAGCTGGACGGCATCGCGACGGCGCTGAACGGTCTGGTGTACGTGCTCGCGGCCGGGT
The DNA here is from genome assembly GCF_003579925.1 of Jiangella rhizosphaerae. Classification (GTDB taxonomy): domain Bacteria; phylum Actinomycetota; class Actinomycetes; order Jiangellales; family Jiangellaceae; genus Jiangella; species Jiangella rhizosphaerae. The sequence continues at coordinate 5,918 of NZ_QUAL01000118.1, forward strand.
GGGTGGGCGACCACCTGGGCCTGCCGACCGCGCTGCTCTACCCAGCGGGGGCGTTCCTGGTCGTCGTCGGCGCGCTGGTCTTCACCGTGTCGACGCGGCGGGAGGCGCCCGTCCTCTGGGTGGGCGCGATCCTCGTCCTCAACGCCGTCTGGGCGGTCGACAGCGTGATCGTCGCCGCGGCCGGCTGGTTTGACCCGACCGCCGCCGGGAGGGTGTGGATCCTGCTGCAGGCCGGGCTGGTCGCCCTCTTCGCCGTCCTGCAGTGGGCCGGCCTGAAGCGGGCCCGCCGCTGACCCCGTCACCGCAGGCCCCCGGCCCCGGCGCGCATGAGCCCGCGCCGGGGCCGGTTCGCGTCCTCACCCGGGCGGATGACTGACCCGGACCTGGGCCAGCTGCGGCACCATCCGCGCGACCGTCTCGAAGTCGGCATCCTCGTGAAGGACGGTGAGCCGGTGATGCAGAGCGGTTGCGACCACGAGATGATCGGCGACAGACAGCCCCTGATGGGCGCTGCGGGCGGCGAGCTGCTGCCGAAGCACGCGGACGGATTCCCAAGCATCGTCCGGAACCGGCACCCAGGGGTAAGCGGCGCGGAGGTCGTCCTCGACCTGTTCGTAGCTCTTGGCGTTGGCGATGGCCAGGCATTCGATCAGAACCGGTTCGCAGACAGCGACCAGTCCGCGGCTGACCAGGTCGTGCCACTCGGGAGTCACCTGCCGCCTGAGGACGCGGACCAGGGCACTGGTGTCGATGAGGTACTTCACTCGTCGAGCTCGTCGAGCCGGTCGAAGTCGAAGCCTCCGTCGTCGGCGATGCGTTGCAGGCTCTCGAGCGCGGCGAGGCGTCGGGCTCTGCTCTGCTCAACGGCCAGCCGCAATGCTTCGGTGACGGTGTCCTTCTTGGTGGTCGTGCCGAGAGCGTGGGTGGCTTCATCGAGCAGAGCTTCGTCCAAGTCGAGGAGCGTCTTCGTCATGGTCTACCTCCTTACCCACACGATATCCTGAGGTCAGCTATATATCGATGGTCACTCCGGATATCGGTTGCGTGTTAAGGCCACGCTCAGGGATCGCCGCTACGCTCGAACGGTGGTGACCCAGGACCTGCCCGCGGCCGGGACGGAGACGACGTCGCGGCGGCGGCTGACCGCCGAGCTCTGGATCGTCCTCGGGCTGTCGCTGGGGCAGTCCGCCGTCTACGCGATCGTCAGCCTCATCGCCCGGCTCACCCGTCCCGAGCGGCTGAGCGAGCAGACCGCCACGCTGAACGCGTCGCGCAGCACCCGCGAGTACCTCGACCTCGCCTACCAGGTGCTGTCCATCGGGTTCGCGCTCGTGCCGGTGGCGTTGGCGCTGTACCTGCTGTCCGGGCCGGGGCGGTCGGCGTGGCGGCGCATCGGGTTCGACCTCGCCCAGCCGCGCCGCGACCTGCTGCTCGGCGTCGGGCTGTCGGTGGTCATCGGGCTGCCGGGGCTGGGCATCTACTTCCTCGGGCACGCCCTGGACATGAACGTGTCGATCCAGCCGAGCACGCTGAACGCCTACTGGTGGACGGTGCCCGTGCTCATCCTGTCGGCGCTGCAGAACGCGGTGGTCGAGGAGGTCATCGTCGTCGGGTTCCTGATGACGCGGCTGAGGCAGCTGGGCTGGGAGCTGCCGGCGATCATCGCGACGAGCGCGGTGCTGCGCGGCTCGTACCACCTGTACCAGGGGTACGGCATGGCCATCGGCAACGCGCTGATGGGCGTCGTGTTCGCGTACTTCTACCACCGCACCGGGCGGGTGATGCCGCTGGTGGTCGCGCACTCCATCCTCGACATCGTCTCGTTCGTGGGCTACGACCTGTTCGCCGACGAGCTCGGCCTGCCGTGACCACGGGGTATTCCGGCACGCCGCTGGTACGCAAGCTCGGCATCAAGGCCGGGCACCGGGTCCTGCTCGACGGGGTGCCCGGCGGCTTCGAGCTCGAGGGCCTGCCCGACGGTGTCGTCGTCGAGCACCGCGCGGGCGGCGGCCCGTACGACGTCGTCGTCGCGTTCACGCGCGACCGGGCGGCGCTCGAGCGCGAGCTGCCCGCCCACGAGGCCCGCATCGAGCGCGACGGAGCCGTCTGGGTGGCCTGGCCGAAACGGGCCAGCAAGGTCCCGACGGACCTGACGGAGGACGTCGTGCGCGAGGTGGCGTTGCCGCGCGGCCTGGTCGACGTGAAGGTGTGCGCGATCGACGAGGTGTGGTCCGGCCTCAAGCTGGTGATCCGCAGGGAGAACCGCTGACGCCGTGACGACGTCCAAGCTCCATGAGGGGGCCACGGACACGGGGTGTGGCCGCGACGGGGCTGCTCGTCCTGGTCGCGGCGGGGTGCGGTGAGACGCCGGCGCGGCCTGAGTCCGCGGACGGCGGCGGGTGGACGAGGGTCGCGGAGGCGCCGCTGAGCCCGCGCGAGGCGCCGCTGGCGGTCATCGTCGGCGAGAGGATCCTGGTCATCGGCGGCAGCGACGGGCCGCCCTGCCCGCCGAACGCGGACTGCGTCGCGCCGCCGGAGCCGCTGCGCGACGGCGCGGCCTACGATCCCGCGGCGGACGCCTGGACGCCCATCGCCGACGCGCCGGGGCCGGTCGGCGGGGGCGTGGACACCGCTGCCGTCGTGGGCGACACCGTCTACGTGCTGACCACGATCCTCACCCAGGACGGGACGACCACCAGGACCTTCCAGGCCTATGACGCCGCCGCGGACGGCTGGGCCGAGCTGACGCCGCCGCCCGGCTCCGACTGGGTGTCGCTGACGGTGGCCGGCGACCGGGTCGTCGCCTACCGCGGTTCGCACGAGGACGACACCGGCGGGTCGCTGGAGCCGCTCGACCCGCTGCCCGCCGACCTCGTCTACGACCCGGCATCCGACGCCTGGTCGGCGTTGCCGGCCGACCCGCTCGGCCCGTCGTTCGACCGCCGGCTCATCGGCACCGACGACGGCGCCGTGCTGCTGGCCGGCGATCTCGTGCCGAACCCCGGCGTCGACCCGCCGGTCGTCCGCGCGGCGAGGTTCGACCTCGCGGCCGGCACCTGGACGGAGCTGCCCGACGGCGACGTCGTCAGCGGGTACGGCTTCCGCCGCGTCGGCGACCTGCTGGTCAGCGCGCTGGAGGAGTCGGCCGACGGCGGCGAGGTGAACAACTGGGGCCGCGACATCCCCTACGGCGGCATCCTCGACCCCACCACCGGTGCGTGGTCGGAGCTGCCTGAACGCGCCCACCGCGACCCCCTCGACGGGTTCATGATCCCCGTCGGCGACCTCACCGGCGAGCGGACGATCGTCTCCGGCGCCTGCGCTCTCGACGTTCCCACGCTGACCTGGACGAGGGTGCCCGATCTGCCGGTCGACGACCACGTTCAGGGCCAGTCGGCCGCGTTCGCGGACACCGCGGACGGCAGGCTGGTGTTCCTCTGGGGCGGGTCGCGCTGGCCGGGCTGGCCGGACGACCCGGAGGCGATGCCCGAGGGGGAACTGCTGGCCGAGGGCTGGGTCTGGACGGTTCCGCTGCCCCGCCCCTCGGGGTGACGGCCGAGGTGACGCGGCTGCGCTGAGGCTGTGTCGGTGGCAGACTGCCGGGGATGAACCACGCAGTGCCGACGGGGGCCGGCCTCGCGGCGGATGAGAGTTCTCTCATCCGCGCCTCATCATCGTCTCGTGCGGTGAGCCGACGATGCTCTCCATGAAGTCGGCGGCCGCCCTCACCATCAGCGCGCTGGCGGTCGTGGCCGCCGGGATCTTCGGCGTGGGCGCCCTGCTGGCGGCGCCGTCGACCGGCGACGACTTCGGCGAGCCGGTCGAGGTCGGCCCGTCCAGCTCCACGTCCGGCCCGGGCGGCGGCGAGCCGACGCGGGCGCCGTCGACGGCGACCGAGACGCCGACGCCAACCCCCACCCCGACGCCGGCCCCCACGCCTGACCCGCCGACCTCGGGCGGCGCCGGAGGCGGCGGTCAGCCCGTCGACCCGCCCCCGCCGGTGCGGCCCGATCCCGGCGACGACGACGGTGACGATGACGACGACGACGTCGGCGACGACGGGGATGATGACGACTGAGCCAGGCGCGTGATGCGGCCGGGGGAGTGCGGGTCCGGGTCGCCGTACGGACACGGGTGCTGGCCGCGGTACTGGGAGTCGCGGCGGTGGGCATGCTGGTGGCCGGCGTGACGTCGTTCCTCGTGCAGCGTGAGCGGGTCGACGCCCGCATCGACGAGAACCTCGCCCAGGAGGTCGAGGAGCTGCGCGAGTTCGCCGACGACAGCATCGATCCGGCGACGGGCGGCGAGTTCACCACGGTCGACCGGTTCCTCGAGGTCGTCATGACACGCAACGTCCCCGACCGCGACGAGGGCCTGCTCGCGCTCGTCGACGGCCGCATCGCCTGGGAGGCCGCCTCCGGCGTCAACGTCCGGCTGGAAGCAGACCCGGAGTTCGTGGAGATGGTCGCCCAGCAGGGCGGCAGCACCCGGGTGCGGCCGCGGTCGGCCGACACCGAGGAGCTCGGAACGCTGCGCTACGTGACTGTGCCGGTCACCGTTCCGGGCGACCCGGCGCAGGGGCTCTACGTCATCGCCTACGCCCGCGAGATGGAGCAGGCCGAGGTCGTCGACGCGTACCAGACGTTCGCCGTCGTCGCGCTCGCGTCGCTGGCCATGGTCGGCGCCGTCGGCTGGCTGGTCGCCGGCCGGCTGCTCCGTCCGATCCGGCTGCTGCGCGACACCGCCCAGCGGATCAGCGACACCGACCTGTCCGGCCGCATCCCCGTCACCGGGACCGACGACATCTCCGTGCTGGCACGCACCTTCAACGACATGCTCGACCGGCTGGAGATCGCCTTCGCCGGCCAGCGCGACGCCCTCGACGACGCCGGGCACGAGCTGCGCACGCCGATCACCATCATCCGCGGCCACCTCGAGCTCATGGACTCCGCCGATCCCGCCGACGTCGAGGAGGTCCGCGTCCTGGCCATGGACGAGCTGGACCGCATGCGCCGCATGGTCGACGACCTCGTCATGCTGGCGAAGGCCAAGCGGCCCGACTTCGTCCACCCCCGCCCCGTCGAGCTGGACCGGCTCGTCGACGAGGTCCTCGACAAGGCCCGGGCCCTGGCCGACCGGCAGTGGCGGGTCGACGCGCGGGTCTCGGCGACCGTGCCGCTGGACCAGCAGCGCATCACCCAGGCGCTGCTGCAGCTGATCTCGAACGCGGTGAAGTTCACCGCGCCGGGCGACGTCATCGCCGTCGGGAGCCAGCTCACCGGCGACGAGGTGCGGCTGTGGGTGCGCGACAGCGGCGCCGGCATCGCCGCCGACGACCTCGAGCGCATCTTCGACCGGTTCGCCCGTGCCGACGTCGGCCGCGGCATCGAGGGCTCCGGCCTCGGACTGGCCATCGTCCGCGCGATCGCCGAGGCGCATCGCGGCACCGTCACCGTCGACAGCCGGCCCGGCGAGGGCGCGATCTTCACCATCGCGCTGCCACTCGCCGGCGCCGCGGCGGCCGACGACCTCGTGGAGGAGGAAGCGTAGATGAGCAGGATCCTGATCGCCGAGGACGAGCCCCGCATCGCGGCGTTCATCGAGAAGGGGCTGCGCGCCGCCGGCATGACGCCCACCGTGGTCGGCGACGGGCGCGGCGCCTTCGACTACGCGATGACCGGCGGGTTCGACCTCGTCATCCTCGACATCGGGCTGCCGATCATCGACGGGTTCTCGGTGCTGCGGCAGCTGCGCGAGGCCCGCAACGAGCTCCCGGTGATCATCCTCACCGCTCGCGACTCCATCACCGACACCGTTGCCGGCCTCGAGGGCGGCGCCGACGACTACATGGCCAAGCCGTTCCGGTTCGAGGAGCTGCTGGCCCGCATCCGGCTGCGGCTGCGCGAGGACCGCGCCCCCGAGGCGATGGTCCTGCACCACGGCGGGCTGTCGCTGGACCTGCGCACCCGGCGGGCGACGGTCGACGGGCGGACGGTGGAGCTGTCGGCGCGCGAGTTCTCGCTGGCCGAGACGTTCCTGCGGCACCCGGGCCAGGTGCTCAGCCGGGAGCAGCTGCTGAGCCGCGTCTGGGGCTACGACTTCGACCCCGGCTCCAACGTCGTCGACGTGTACGTGCGCTACCTGCGGCGCAAGCTCGGCAGCGACCGCTTCATGACGGTGCGCGGCATCGGCTACCGCCTCGTCAGCCCCGACGCCGACGGCGACGGCCCGCCGCCCGCCCCGTGAGCCGGCCTCGACTCTCTGATCCAGGGTTCGGCTCGGGCTTCTCGTCGGCTCGGTGAACGTTGGCCGTCCCCCTGCTGCCCATTTTCTTAGCCGCGCATCCGCGCCTCAAGTCCGCGCGCGTTGTGGTGGGGCTTCGCTGTGGTTGGGGCGCTTGGACTTGACCCGCGGCTGCGCGGCCAAGAACGGGCAGCTATCCGGGGGACGGGGAGGATGTGGGCACGCCTCGACGTTGCCGTGCCCGTTTCGCCCTGTTTGTCGCGCTGTGGACAGCGATGATCATCGGCGATCGTCCACGACACTAGGCGTTCTCCCGCTCTACCACCCATGCATGCCTAGCAGAGCGGGAGAACGCCTGGTGGGCGGCCCAAGAATCGCGGTGAAATCTCACCAGGTGGACGCCCAGCGGCACTAAACTCACACCGACACCGGGGCGAACGCCCCGATCCGGGCACTGTGCAGTCCTCGTGCCAGTTTCGCCCCGTTTGTCGGGCTGGGAGTGCGATGATCATCAACGGTCGCAAACGTCACCACGATCACCCGAGCGTCACCACGATTGCAGGCGTAGTGCGACACGATTTCTCCTAGTGATGGCCCTCGAATCGCCGGCGAATCTCACCACGTGGACGCCCCACGACACCACACGCACACCGACACTGGGCCGACGCCCGGGGCAGCCGTCGCCGCTCTTTCCCCGTCCCCCTGATAGCTGCCCGCGGCCAAGACAATCGGGCAGCAGGGGGACGGCCCGACGTTCACACCCAGGCCGACGCCGCGATCCGACCGACCGAAGGGGCCCGGAGAACCGACGTCAGCCGGCCGACGAGGCGCTGTTCGCCGACGCCGGGCTCGCGGGACTGGCCGGGCTGGCCGGGCTCGTGGCCGTCGCCGCGGAGGCGGGGTCGGCGGGGGAAGTCGCCGACGTGGCCGACGCCGGGCTCGCGGGACTGGCCGGGCTGGCCGGGCTCGTGGCCGTCGCCGCGGAGGCGGGGTCGGCGGAGCTGTTCGCCGAGGTGGCCGAGACCGCGCCGGCCG
>NZ_QUAL01000120.1 GCF_003579925.1 Jiangella rhizosphaerae
CGCGGGCTGGGCGGTCTGCCGCCGCGGGACGCGTCGCCGCCGCCGGTGCGCTGGTGCGGCCCGGCCGGCGGCGTGCCCGACGACGCGGGGTACCGGATCGAGCGACTCGTCATCGAGACCGCGCCCGGCGTCCTCGCGACGGCCAACCTCTACCGTCCCGCCGGCGGCACGACGTTGTCGGCGCCCGCCCATAGAGTGGGCGCCCTCCCCGCCGGGCGGGCCGGCTCTCCGGCCGTGGTGTTCGTGTGCGGGCACGCCGACGAGGCGAAGGCGTACCCGCCGTACCAGGCGGTCTGCGCCCGGCTGGCCAAGGCCGGGCTGGTGGCGCTGGCGCTGGACCCGTTCGGACAGGGTGAGCGGCTGGGCTACCTCGACGGCGGCGGCCGGCCGGTCGTGGCTGCCGGCACCGCCGAGCACACCTACGCCGGTCTGCAGGCCTGGTGGCTCGGGCAGTCGCCGGCCCGCTGGTTCGTGCATGAGGTGCGCCGCGCGATCGACCTGCTCGAGACCCTTCCCGGCGTCGACGCCAGCCGCATCGGCCTCACCGGCAACAGCGGTGGCGGCTGGTTGACGACGCTGGCCACGGCGGTGGAGCCGCGGATCGCCGCGGCCGCGCCCGCCACTTTCGTCACGTCGCGGGGCCGCTACCTGGAGGGCGGTCAGCACCAGGACGCCGAGCAGATCCTGCTCGGCGGCACCGAGCACGGCGTCGACCACGGGGACCTGCTGGCTGCCGCCGCGCCTCGGCCGATGACCGTCCTGGCGGCCGAGTACGACTTCTTCCCGATCGAGGGCACGACGGAGACGGTGCGCCGTGCCAGGCGCAGCTACGAGCTGCTCGGCGCGCCCGACGCGCTCACGCTGGTCACCGCCGCGACGACGCACCAATACGCCCCAGAGCTGGCGGCCGCGGCTGTCCGGTTCTTCTGCGCCGCCTTCGGGCTGCCGGCGCCCGCCGACGGCGACGAACCGGCCGTGCTGCCGCCGTCCGCCCTGGCCTGCACGGCCACCGGCCAGCTGGCTCGGGAACCGGGTGGCTCGGCGTTCCTGCACGACCTCGTCGCGGCCGAGTACCGCGCGGCGCGAGCCTGTGCCGTCAGTGACGAGGACCTCACCGTCTGGCTGCGGGAGCGGGTGACGTCCGGCCGCGACGTGCCCCAAGCACCCGGCGTGCGCTGGCTGCCCGGCCCGGCCGGCACCTGGCACGGCTTCTGGCGCGCCGAGACCGACCTCTGGGGCGCCGGCGTGCTGCTACCCGGCGCAACCGGCGCCCGGTCAGGCCTACGAGTGGTGCTCCTGCACGACGGCACCGCCGAGCTCACCACCGACCACCCGGTGCTCAGGCGGGCATCCCGCGACAACCGTGTCGGCGGGCCGCTGCTGGTGCTCGACGTGCGCGGGCAGGGCGCGCTGCTGCCGCGCGACCGGTCCGGCAGGTCACCACGAAGCCACGACAGCACGCTGTACAAGCTGCTCAGCGACCTGCTGTGGCTGGACGACAGCCTGGCCGCCGCCCGCGCGTTCGACATCACACGGGCGATCGACGTCGTGCTGGGCGACGCCCGGGTGCGGGCCGAGCATCCGGGCCTCGGACCCCACCGGCCGGTGCACGTCCACGCAGCCGGCCTCGGCGCGCATCATGCGATGCTGGCCGCGGCCGCCGACCCGCGTATCGCCGACGTGACGGTGTCCGGGCCGGTGGTCGACCTCGACCACCTCATGACCACGCGGTTGCACGACGATGGCAGCGGGGCCTGGCACGGCGTGCTGCCAGGCCTGGCCCGGCTGGCGCCCGGGCGGCGGCTGCACGACCTGCTCGGCACCAGACTCAGGGAGGTTCCATGACCACCGACCACCCGGCCCGCACCGCGCTGACCGGCAGCACGCCGGTCGACTGGCTGTTCACCGGCGACAGCATCGTGGCGGCCGCCAGGTGGACCGGCGTGCACCGCGGCTACGCCGACCTGTTCGCCGAGCGGGTCCGCTACTGGCTCGGCCGCCGCGACGACACCGTCCTCAACACGGCGGTCAGCGGCTGGCGGGTCCCGGCGCTGCGCGACGCGCTCCAGACGTCAGTACTGAGGCACACGCCGCAGGTCGTCGTCATCGGGCTGGGCACGAACGACGCGAACGAGGGCCCGGCCGGGCTGGCGGCGTTCCGGCGCGAGTACGCCGCCATCGTCCGCCGCATCGGCGAGACCACCGGCGCGGCCGTCGTACTGCAGACGCCGCCCACCGTGGCACCGGCGGCGGCCCAGGCGGGCGACCTGGCCTCGTACGCGCAGGCGGTGCGCGAGGTGGCCGCCGACACCGGCAGCCACCTCGTCGACCACCACGCGGCCTGGCTCGCGGCCGGCGACGACGCGCTCGCGCTGCTGGCCGACCCCCTGCACCCCGGCCCCGAGGGACATCAGAAACTGGCCCGCGACCTGCTCGTCGCGCTCGGCGACCCCCACCCCACCTGGGCCTGACAGACCAGCCAGGTCGGTGGGCGGGGAATGCCGTCAGGGGTAGGCTGCGGGCGTCCGAGTTGTGAGCCGACGTTGGTCGTGCCGGTGGGAAGGTCGCTGGCGTTCGCGATGGAGCCGGCATCGTGCCGACCGCCACACGCGCGGCCGTGGCCCCCTCACCGTGCCGACGAACCCAGTCGTGTGGTGCCAGCCAGGCCGGGCGCACCGGTCTTGTCGCCGTCGACCCCCCGGTGCCGATGACAACGAGCCGCAGGCCGCTGATGGGTGAGGGATCCGGGTAGCCAGGACGACGCGGATCCCTCACCCATCCAGGCCGCGACGGCATCACCTGCCGACCGCGACACCATGACGACGACGCCGCCACCATGACCACCACACCACGACACACGCCCCACGCATTCATCGACATCTCCAACGCCGCAGCGTCGGCAATCTCGGCGTCGGCTAACAGTCCGAGCGAGGAACGAGCGAGGCGGGCGGAGACGGCATTCCCCGCCCACCGACCGGACCCGGATCAGGCCGCGGAGCCCTCCGATTCGTAGACAACGCGCTCACGGGTGCCCCGCAGCCGCGGATCCGCCACCGGCACAGCCGACAGCAGCGCCCGCGTGTACCCGTGCCGCGGGTCGGCGAACACCTGCTCGGCCGGCCCGTGCTCGACCAGGACGCCGAAGTACATCACCGCGACCTGGTCGCAGATCCGCTCCACGACGGACAGGTCGTGCGAGATGAACAGGTAGGTCAGCCCGAGGTCGCCCTGTAGCTCGGCGAGCAGCTCGAGGATCTGCGTGCGCACCGACACGTCCAGTGCCGACACCGCCTCGTCCGCGACCACCAGCCGCGGCTCGGTGATCAGCGCCCGCGCGATGCCGATGCGCTGCCGCTCGCCGCCGGAGAACGCGTGCGGGTACCGTCCGGCCATCGAGCGCTTCAGCCCGACGCGTACGAGCATCTCCTCGACCCGTCCGTCCAGCTCCGAGCCCGACGCCAGCCCGGCCACCCGCAGCGGTTCGCCGATGACCTGGCGGACCGTCATGCGCGGGTTGAGCGAGCCGTACGGATCCTGGAAGACCATCCGGATCTGCCGGCGGAACGGCAGCAACTCCTTCTCGCTCAGCGCGGCGAGGTCGGTCTCGCGGCCGTCCGCGCCCGTGTAGAACAGCTTGCCCGCCGTCGGCCGGTAGGCGCGCAGCACGCACCGGCCCAGCGTGGTCTTGCCGCAGCCGGACTCGCCGACCAGTCCGACGGTGCTGCCCTCGGGGATGTCGAGCGTCACCTTGTCGACGGCGTTGACCCGCTCGGTGCGACGGCGGCCGAACATCGTCCCGGCGGCCGCCTCGAACGTCATCTCCAGGTCCTGGATGCGCAGCAGCGGCCGCGCCGGCGCGGGCACCTCGGCCGGCACGGGCTCCGTCACCGTGACGGCGCCGCGCTGCGGCAGCGCGGCCAGCAGCTCGCGGGTGTAGTCGTGGCGCGGCTCATGGAAGATCTGGTCGACCGGGCCGTGCTCGACCACCCGGCCGTGCCGCATCACCACGACGTCGTCGGCGATCTCGGCCACCACGCCCAGGTCGTGGGTAATGAACATTAGCGTCATCCCCAGCGACTCCTTCAGCTCGGCGAGCAGGTCGAGGATCTGCGCCTGGGTGGTGACGTCCAGCGCGGTGGTCGGCTCGTCCGCGATCAGCAGCGACGGGCGGCAGACCAGCGCCATCGCGATCATCGCCCGCTGCCGCATGCCGCCGGAGAGCTGGAACGTGTACGCGCCGGCGCGTTCCTCCGGGCGCGGGATGCCCACCCTGCGCAAGTCGTCGATCACCCTCTCGCGCACAGCCGCCGGCGCCAGCCGCTCGTGCAGTTCCAGCACCTCGCCGATCTGGTCCCCGATGGTGTGTACCGGGCTCAGCGACGACATCGGCTCCTGGAACACCAGGCCGATCTCGCGGCCGCGGATGGAGCGGATGCCCGGGCCGGTGGCGTCGAGCGCGGCGAGGTCGACGACCGGACCGTCGGACGCCGGCCGGTACAGGACCCGGCCGGACTCCACGCGGCCAGGGTGGTCGACCACCTGGATGATCGACCGCGCCGTGGCGGACTTGCCCGAGCCGGACTCGCCGACGATGCACGTGGTTGAGCCGCGGCGGATCCGCAGCGAGACGTCGTCGACGGCCTTCACCGCGCCCTCGTCGGTGTGGAACGTCGTGCACAGGTGCTGCAGCTCGAGGACCGAGCCAGGGTCCATCGGCCGGTCGCCGCCGACGGTCGCGGCGGCGATCTCGCGGGCGGCGTCCCGCTCCTGGGTGCGACGGCGCCGGCTCACGGTGCCCTCCTTCCGTAGGGGTCGGCCGAGTCACGCAACCCGTCGCCGACGAAGTTGAACGCCACCACCGCGACGACCACCGCGAGCCCGGGCAGCAGCAACCACGGCGCCGTGGCCACCACCTGGACGCTCTGCGCGTCCTGCAGCAGCACCCCCCACGACACCGCCGGCGCCCGCAGTCCGAGGCCGAGGAAGGACAGCGAGGTCTCGGCCAGGATCATCGCCGGCACCGCCAGGCTCACCGTCGCGATGATGTGCGAGAGGAACGACGGCAGCATGTGCCGCGAGATGATCCGCCGGGTGCGCACGCCGTCGAGCTTCGCGGCCAGCACGTAGTCCTCGTTGCGGGTCTGCAGCAGCCGGCCGCGGATCACCCGGGCCAGGCTGGTCCAGCCCAGCAGCGACAGGATGATGGTGATCATGAAGTACGTGCGGGTCGGCCCCCACTGTGGCGGGATCGCCGCCGCCAGGCCGAGCCACAACGGCAGCGTCGGGATCGACATGATCAGCTCGATGATGCGCTGGATGACCGAGTCGACCCAGCCGCCGAAGTAGCCGGAGATGCCGCCCAGCACCAGCCCGAGCACCAGCGAGATCGCCACCCCGGCCAGGCCGAGCGAGAGCGAGATCTGCGCGCCGTAGATGATCTTCGACAGCAGGTCGCCGCCGGTGCGGTCGGCGCCCAGCAGGTAGAACCGCTCCCCCGGCTCCGTCGGGCCGAACAGGTGGATGTCCGTGTCGATGACGCCGAGCAGCGAGTACTCGTCGCCCCGGACGAAGAAGCCGAGGTTCACCACTCGGCTGGTGTCCTCCTCGAACACCCGGGCCAGCGTCTCCGGGTCGGTCGACCCCGTCGTCGGATGGACGTAGAACCCCTCGGAGAAGGAGAAGCGGGGCAGCTGCGGCGGCTGGTAGGCGTGGTCGGCGCTGGTGGTGTCCTTCGAGAACGGCGCGAAGAACCCGGCGAAGATCGCCACCACGTACATGGCGATCATCACGTACAGGCCGGCCATCGCCAGCTTGTGCCGGCGGAATCGCCACCAGATGAGCTGGCGCTGCGAGGCGACGGTGACGTCGGCGGCGCTGCGCCCGGTCTCGGTGGCGAGCTCGCCAGGCGTCTCCACGTCCTGCTGGGGCAGTTGGTCGGTGCTCATCGCGGCCTCACGCCTTCCCGAATCGCACGCGCGGGTCGACGGCGGCGAGCAGCAGGTCCGAGATCAGCGTGCCGATCACGGTGAGCACCGCGATGATGAGGATGATGCCGCCGGCGAGGTACATGTCCTGCGACTTCAGCGCCTCCAGCAGTAGTGGCCCGATGGTGCCCAGCGCCAGCACCTGGGCAACGATGATCTCGCCGTCGAACAGCGACGGCAGGTGCCAGCCGGCCGTGGAGATGAACGGGTTCATCGCGATCCGCACCGGGTACTTCGTCACCAGCCGCCCCTCGGAGAGGCCCTTCGCCCGCGCCGTGATCACATACGGCTTGTTCAGCTCGTCCAGCATGTTCGCCCGGGTCACGCGGATGATCCCGGCGGTGCCGGCGAGGCCGATCACCACCACCGGGATCCACAGGTGACCGAGCAGGTCGACGAACTTCCCCACGCCCCAGGGCGCGTTGACGTACTCCGGTGAGAACATCCCGCCCACGCTCTGGTCGAACAGCGCGAACCCCAGGTACGCCAGCACGAGCGCGGCGAGGAACTGCGGCACCGCCAGTGCCACGAACCCGATGCCCGAGATCGTGTAGTCACCCCACGTGTGCTGCTTGATCGCCGAGTAGATGCCGGCCGGCAGCGCGATCGCCCAAGTGAACATCAGTGTCGCGATGCCCAGTGCCAGAGTGAGCGGCAGCCGATCCGCGATCAGCGTCGACACCGGCTGCTGGAACTGGAACGACAGGCCGAAGTCGCCGTGCAGCACGATGTTGCCGATCCACTTGGCGTACTGCACCCAGAACGGGTCGCCGATGCCGTAGCGCTCCCGCAACGCATCCATCTGCGCCTGGTCGACGCTCTGCCCGGCGGCCTCGAGCCGGGCCACCTGGGTGCTGAGGAAGTCGCCGGGCGGCAACTGGATGATGAAGAACGCGATCATCGAGATCACGATCAGGGTCGGGATCACATGCAGGACCCGCATCGCTATGAAGCGCCACATCGGGGCGAGAGTCCTTTCGTCATTCGGCGAAGTAGAGCTGCTCCGGCTTGGAGATCCCCTCACGGCCGTAGTAGAAGGACAGCTTCGGCTCGTCGTCGCGGACGTTCTTCAGCGCCGTCTTGGCGATGACCGGCTGGAACGGCAGGCCGACCAGGCCGATCGCGTAGACGTTCTCATCGTGCTGACGCATGATCGCCCGGCCGGCCTCGATCCGCGCCTCGTCGGAGTCGGCGGTGCGCATCGCGTCCCAGTTGTCCATCAGCTGCTGGAACTCCGGGGTCGGCGCCATTCCTTCGGCGCCGGACGTCGAGTACCACTTGCCGTAGGCCGGCGCCGTGTGGCTGTTGTCGGCGGTCGGGACGAACCAGACCGGCTCGAGGTCGAAGTCGTCGGACGGGTGGGCGACGCCGTCGAAGTCGAAGTCGTTGGCCATCCGGATCTCGGTGTACAGGGTCTGGTCGGCCGGCCGCGTGACCACCTTGACGCCGATCTCGGCCCAGTTCCGCCGGACCATCTCGAACACGTCGGTGGGCGCCAGTCCGGCGTCGAAGTCGAGGTAGGTGATGACGAACTCCAGCGGGACGCCGTCCGCCCGCAGGCGGATGCCGTCGCCGTTGCGCTCGGTCAGCCCGATCTCGTCGAGCAGCCGGTTGGCCTCGTCGACGTCGTACTCGATGAACCGCTCACCGCTGCCCTCGACGTAGTAGTCGGAGGACTCGGTGGCGATCGGGTGCCGGACGACGCCCAGCCCGCCGAGCAGGGTGTCGTTCAGCTCCTCGCGGTTGACGGCGTGCGACAACGCGGCTCGGAACCGGACGTCGGCGAAGAGCTCGCGCACCGCCGGGTCCTTGTGGGAGAGGTTGGGGCAGATCGCCATCAGGCCTGCCGACGGCTGCCACCGAAGCACCTCGAACCCCTTCTGCTCGGCGTTCTGCAGGTACACCTGGGTGGAGTTGTAGCCGAGGTAGAAGCCCTGGAAGTCGAGATCGCCGTTGGCCGCGCGCAGGTCCAGCGCGTCCTGGTCGAGCACCTGGATCTGCATGGTGTCGATGTAGGGAAGCTGCCGGCCGTCGGGGTCGGTCTTGTAGTAGTACGGGTTGCGCTCCAGCGCCGCGGTGCCGCTCTGCGCACTCGCCGGGCTGGTGACCTTGAACGCGCCCATGACCGGCCGCTCGACGTTGGTCCACCAGTTGTCACGGTCGAAGAAGTACTGGTCCCAGGTGTCGAACCCGGCCGCCGCCGTCGCGGCCGTCACGGCGGCGGGGTCGGCGAGGTCGGCGTGGAACTGCTCCAGGTAGTGCTTGGGCTTGATGAACTGGAAGCTCACGCCCGGATGACACAGGAACTTCTCGAACAGCGCGAACGGCTGGGTGAAGTTGATGATCACCGTCAGCTCGTCCGGCGTCTCGATGGTCGGCCGGGTCTGGCCGGCGTCGGAGAACCAGAACGCCGGCGACGGGAACAGCACGTCGTGGTTGAGCACGTGGTCGACGGCGAACTTCAGGTCCGCCGACGTGAACGGCGCACCGTCGGACCACTTGAGGCCCTCGCGCAGCACGAACGTGTACGTGCGGTTGTCCGGGGACTTCTCGAAGCTCTCCGCCAGGCTGGGCTGCGATCCGTCGGCGGCCATGTTCCACTCGATCAGGCCGGACCCGGCGAAGGCCTGCAGCGCGCCGTCATGCGTCGGAGTGGTCTGCGCCCGCCGCAGGTTGCCGCCGAACCGGCCGACGCTCTCCCACGGCTCGACGACCATCGGGGTCGATGGCAGCCGCTCGGCCAGCGGGGGCAGTTCGCCGGCCTCGACCCGCTGGGCCAGCATCGGCGACTCCAGCAGGTCCGGGTCGCCGCCGGACGAGCCGAACGGGTTGGGCGTGTCGTCGCCGCCGCTGCACGCGGCCGTGCCGAAGACGGCCACGGCGGCCGCCATCCCGCCGCCGGCCTTCAGCAACATCCTGCGGGACACCACGATCTGTTCTGCCGACATCCGCAACTCCTCCACACGTCAGGTGCTCATCCAGCAAGTCCGTCGCCTCGAGGGACGTTGACGCCATTCGCGGCGTCCTGGGCGAGTCAGGCGTTCATGCAGATCAGCAACGCCGAACCCGGAAGCATTGGGGAGAACCTATCGACCGCAAGCGGTTGCCGCAATAGCAAGGCCATGCAATGAGGTTGCGGTTTAGTTGCAACGGCGGCTCACCCCGCGGCCGTGCCGTCCTCCCCCGGCGCCCATGCCGGATCCAGCGGCTCCTGCGCCGGCGGGTCCGACTCGACGTCGACGAACCGGTGCCTCGCGCCGGACTCCGCCACCGCCGCCGCGACGTCGAGGACATGCGCCGCAAGCTGGGCGTTCGCCCGGTGCGGCCGGTTCGCCGCGATCGCCTCGGCCAGCTCCGCGACACCCAGCCCACGACCCAGGCGGGCACCCGCCGTCGGCACGTCGCGCCACTCGTCCGTGCCCGCCGGGCACAGCCGCAGCGGGCCGTCGAAGCGGTTGGGGTCGGGCAACCGCAACGTCGCCTCGGTGCCCCCGATCTCCAGGAATCCATGCCGTTTGCGGGGCGAGTCGAAGCTGAAGACGGTCGTCGCGACCGCGCCGGACGCGAGCTCCAACACCGCGGAGGTGTGCGTCGGCACCTCGACGGCGAACCGATGCCCGGCCCGCGGGCCGCTGACCACGACGCGTTCGGCCGGGCCGTCGCGTTCCATGGCGGCCACCCGTCGCACCGGCCCGAGCAGCACCGTCAGCGCCGTCAGGTAGTACGGCCCCATGTCCAGTAACGCACCGGCGCCGGCTGCGAACAGGAACTCCGGCGCCGGGTGCCAGCGGTCCGGCCCGGGATCCTGGAAGCAGGCGATCGCCGACACCGGCCGGCCGATCGTGCCGCCGCGGATGAGCCGCAACGCCGTCTGGATGCCGGCGCCGAGGAAGGTGTCCGGCGCGCTGCCGATCCGCCGGCCGGCCGCTTCGGCGGCCGCGATCAGCAGGTCGGCCTCGGCCCGCGAGCGAGCCAGCGGCTTCTCGCCGTACACGTGGTGCCCGGCCCGCAACGCGGCGGCGCCCACCTCGGCGTGCGCCGCGGGCACGGTGAGGTTGACGACGATGTCGACGTCCGGCCGGCCGATCACGTCCTCGGGACCGCCCGCGTGCCGTACGCCGGCGGCGTCGGCCGCCGCCCGTGCCCGGGCGACGTCGAGGTCGCCGCAGGCCACCACGTCGAAGCCCGGAATGCGCGGGAGGTTCTCCAGGTAGGTCCGGCTGATCGTGCCGCATCCGACGACGCCGATGCCGACGCGGTCGGCCACATCAGTCGGTCGGCTCACGCGGCCACCTCCGGGTCGAGCCGGGCGAGGGCTGCCCGGTTGCGGGCCAGCAGGTCCAGCACCGGACCGGCGCAGCGGTCGATCTCGAGGATCCGCATGGCGCCGGGCGGCGCGGCGGCCAGGACGTCGGCCACCGGCAGCGTGCCGTGACCCAGCTCCACCTGGTCGGCGGCGACGTCGCCCGGCCCGTCCTTGACGTGCACGGAGCGGACACGGTCGCCGAGGCGGCGCAGTAGCGCGGCGACGTCAGCGCCGCCGACGTGCGCCCAGTAGAGGTCCATCTGGAAGCCAACGTCCGGCGGCGTGGCCGCGGCCAGCAGGTCCAGCCCGTGCCGCCCGTCGGGCAACCGGCCCAGTTCCCAGTAGTGGTTGTGGTAGGCCAGGCCCAGCCCTGCCGCCGCGGCCCGCTCCTGCCAGGCCGCAAGGCGCGCGCCGACGCGGCGGATGCCGTCGGCGTCGGCCCAGTCCTCTGGCTCCGAACGCGGGATCACCAGCGTGTGCGCACCCAGCTCGGCCACCCGCTCCAGCGTGACCGGGTCGGGCTCGCGCGCGTGCACGCTCGGGATCGCAAGGCCGTACCGGCCGGCGTCGGCACGCAGTCGGGGTACGTCGCTCAGGTCGTACGGCTCGACGGCGCCGATGCCGGCCGCGGCAAGCGCGGCGAACGCGCCGGCCCGGTCGGCGGTCTCGCGCAGGGAGTACAGCTGGACGCCCACCCGGGCCGTCGCGGCGCTCACGCCGCCTGCCCGGCGTCGAAGTAGGCACGCACCGCCGTGTCGAGCGGCGGCACGTCGAGGGCGCCCCCACCTGTACGCAGCGACGCCGTGGCGGTCGCGGCCGCGGCGACCGCCGCCCGCGCGTCCACCGGCGACGTCTGTGTCACGCCGCCCTCGCGGACGAACCGCAGGAACTCGCGCAGCAGCGCCGGGTCGGCGCCGTGGTGCCCGCCGGGCGCGTCCGGGATCGGGAACGTCTCGTCGCCGTCGGGCGCGAACTCCGTGCGCCGGTTCCACAGCCGCACGACGCCGCCGGGGCCGAGGCCGAAGTTCTCCAGCCGGCCCTCGGTGCCGATGACGGTGTAGTTGCGCCAGTAGTCCGGTGTGTAGTGACACTCGGAGTAATTGGCGAACACCCCGTTGTCCAGGGCCATCGTCATCATCGAGAGGTCCTCGACGTCGATCACCGGGTTGAGCCCGGTCTGCGCCAGCGGTGGCCAGTTGCGCTCGCGGTCCAGCCACTCGGTGACGACCTGCCCCGTCCGGTCCGCGCGGTCGGTGACCTGCCCGTACACCGTCAGCCCGCCCATCGCCGAGACGCGGCTCGTGTGCGCGCCGGCCAGCCAGTGGATGACGTCGATGTCGTGCGCGCCCTTCTGCAGCAGCAGCGAGTTCACCTTCGACCGCTCCGCATGCCAGTCCTTGAAGAACCGGTCGCCGCCGTCGCCGACGAAGTAGCGGCACCACACCGCCTTGACCTCGCCGATCCGCCCGGCCGCGATCAGGTCGCGCAGCAGCGTGATGACCGGCATGTGACGCATGTTGTGGCCCACGTAGAGACGGCTGCCGGTGCGCCGGGCCGTGTGCAGGATCTGGTCGGCCTGCTCGACGGTGATCGCCAACGGCTTGTCGACGAACACCGCCACCCCGGCCTCGAGCAGCTCACACGCGTGCTCGGCGTGCAGGTGGTCCGGCGAGGTGACGAAGGCGGCATCGACGCCGGCGTCGATCAGCTCCGCGACGGTCGCGGTGGCCGCGACGCCGGAGCCGAACCGCTCGGCGGCGCGGTCGCGGGCACGCGGCAACGGGTCGCAGGCGGCGACGACCTCGGCCGCCGGGTCGAGCTCGGCGGCGGTCCTCGCGATGATCCCGCGGTTGCCGTTGCCCACGACGCCCAGCCGCAACGGGGCGTCCGGGCCGAGAGCGGGAGGCTTCGGGGTGGTTGACGGAGCAGCCATGTCCCCGGACGCTACGTGACGCAAACGGTTGCCGCAAGGAACCACCGTCGATCATAGCGACATGCTGTGTGAACGCGTCACAACTGCGTCGATCTGCGCTACGCTCGGCGTGTTTGCAGCACGATGCACCCCGCGAACCACGCAGGAGGAGACACCCGATGAGCGTCACGCTCGCCGACATCGCGCGGGCCACCGGCCTGTCCGCCTCCACGGTCTCGCGCGCGCTGTCCGATCCCGACAAGGTCAATCCCCGCACTCGCGACCGGGTGCGCAAGATCGCCCAGGACATGGGCTACGTGCCGAACCAGGTGGCGCGGTCGCTCACCTCGGGCCGCAACGACCTCATCGGGCTGATCGTCCCCGACATCGCCAACCCGTTCTTCCCGCCGATCATCAAGGCGGTGCAGGCCCGGGCCAGCGCCAAGGGCAAGACCGTGCTGATCGCCGACGTCGACGAGCATCCCTCCGACGAGATCCAGCGCGCCCGGGTCATGCGCAAGCGCGTCGACGGCCTGGTCGTCGTCTCGCCGCGCACGCCCGACGACCGCCTCGACCAGCTGGCCGAGCTGCGCCCCATCGTGTTCGTGAACCGCGAGGTGAAGGGGGCGGCCAGCGTGATCATCGAGGACTCCGAGGGGATGCGCGAGGCCGTCGAGCACCTCACCGCGCTGGGCCACCGGCGCATCGGCTACCTCAACGGCCCGCGCCGGTCGTGGTCGAACACCCAGCGGCAGAACGCCGTCCGCGAGGCCTGCGCCGCCCACGGCGTCGACCTCGTCGAGTTCGGCCCGTTCGAGCCGCAGATCCAGGCCGGAGTGCGGGCCGCCGACCTCGTCCACGCCTCCGACGTCACCGCCGTCATCGCCTACGACGACATGATCGCGCTGGGCCTGATGGCCCGGCTCAACGAGCGGGGCGTGCGCGTCGGCCCGGACATCAGCGTCATCGGCATCGACGACAGCCCGATGTCCGGCATGGCCTACCCGACCCTCACCTCGATCCACGTGCCCGGCTCGGAGGCCGGCGCGCGCGCCGTCGACATCGTCCTCGACCTCGCCGACACCCCGAGCGAGGCCGAGCCCGCCGTCGTTCAGCTGGAGACCCGGCTCATCGTGCGCAGCTCCACCAGCCCGGTCCGTGAGCGCTAGCCCCCCCACCGTGTTGATCATGGAGAAATCGGGGATCCGGGCGAGTGGATCCCCGATTTCTCCATGATCAACATGGTGGGGCGGGCGGGTCAGGTGAGGGCGGCGGTGGTCGCGACGGCGCCGTGACGGGCCAGGTCGTCCAGGTACCGGGTGACGTCACCCACCCACGCGTCATCGGCGGCCAGCTCCGGCGGCACCACCGCGGCGGCGCGCAGCAGCCGTCCGGCGTCCGACGCGGGGACGGCGCGCAGCGCGTCGCGGGCCGGGTCGTCGACGGTGAGCGGCCGGCCGTCGTCGGACCGGCCGGCGACGACGAAGCGCAGCCAGGCGGCCACCACCAGCGTCGCCGCGGCGGACGGGCGACCGGCGGCGCGGGCGGCCAGGATCGTCGGCACGACGCGGACCGGCAGCTTCTGCGAGCCGTCGGCCGCCACCTGGTCGCACCGGTGCCCGAGTGCGGGGTTGGCGAACCGCTCCAGCACGGACGCCGCATAGGCGCGCAGGTCCCAGCCGGGCGGCGCGTCGACGGTCGCCAGCACGTCGCGGTGCAGCGCCTCGACCGCCCCGCGGATCGCCGGGTCGGCGACGGCAGCGGCGATCGTCTCGTGGCCGGCCAGCGCGCCCAGGTAGGCGATCATCGAGTGCGCAGCGTTGAGCACCCGCAGCTTGGCCGTCTCGTGCGGAGCGACGTCGGCGACGAGCTCCACGCCCGCCCGCTCCCACGGGGGGCGGTCGCCGCCGAAGTCGTTCTCGATGACCCACTGGGTGAACGGCTCAGCCGCCACGACGGCGTCGTCGATGGCGCCGACCAGCCTCGCGGCGTCGGCGCGGTCGGTGGGGGTGGTGGCCGGCACGATGCGGTCGACCATCGCCGACGGGAACCGCGCCGACGACGCGATCCACGCGGCAAGCGCCGGGCCGGCGGTGCCCGGCAGCCGGGAGACGAACTCGCCGACCAGCGCGCCGAGCCGGCGCCCGTTGCCGACCAGGTTGTCGCAGGACAGCACCGTCACGGGCCCCGCGTCCGCCGCCAGCCGTCCACGCAGCCCCGCCACCAGCAGCCCGAGCCCGGTCCGCGGCCGCTCGCCGGCGGCGACCGCCGCGACGTCGGCCCGCACGATGTCGTCGTCGAGCAGCGCGCCGGTGACCGCGTCGGCGAGGTAACCCTTCTCGGTGATGGTCAGGGTGACGACCGCGATGCGCGGGTCGGCGAACCGGGCGGCCACCTCGTCCCACTCCGACGGCGCGTGCCACGCCTCCGCGACGGATCCGACGACGTTCGCCGTCACCCGGTCGCCGGAGCGCTCCAGCACCGTGAACAGCCCGCCCTGCCGGCGCAGCGCCGCGACGACGTCCGTCGAGCGGGGCGCGACCTCGACGATGCCCCACCGCTGGTCGCCGGTCGCGGCCATCGCGCGGTCGGTGTAGACGGCCTGGTGCGCACGGTGGAACGCGCCGACGCCGAGGTGGACGACGCCGGGCCGTGGGGCCGGCTCCGCCCGGGAGAGGTGCGCCACCGTCACATCACCGCCCCGAGCTGCCACGGGGCGAACTCCTCGTCGCCGAAGCCGAGGGCCTCGCTGGCGGTCTGCCGGCCGGAGGCCGTGGCGACGACGGCGTCGAAGATGCGCCGGCCCATCTCGTCGAGGCCGGCCTCGCCGTCGGCGACCACGCCGCAGTTGAGGTCCATGTCCTCGGTCATGCGCTGGTAGACCGCGGTGTTGGTGGCCAGCTTGAGGCTGGGGACCGGCTTGCAGCCGTACACCGAGCCGCGGCCGGTGGTGAAGCAGACGACGTTCGCGCCGCCGGCCACCATGCCGGTGACGGACACGGGGTCGTAGCCGGGCGTGTCCATGAACACCAGGCCGCGGCTGTCGATGCGCTCGGCGAACCGGCGCACCGCGCGCAGCGGCGTCGAGCCGGACTTCGCCACCGCGCCGAGCGACTTCTCCAGGATCGTGGTGATGCCACCCTCCTTGTTGCCCGGTGACGGGTTGTTGTCGAGGCTGCCGCCGTGCCTGGCGGTGTACTCGCGCCACCAGGCGATGCGCTCCAGCAGCGCGTCGGCCACCTCGCGCGACTCGGCCCGGGCGGCCAGCAGGTGCTCCGCACCGTAGATCTCCGGCGTCTCGCACAGCACGGCGGTGCCGCCCCGGGCGATCAGCAGATCGGCGGCGACTCCGAGCGCCGGGTTCGCGGTGATGCCCGAGTAACCGTCGGACCCGCCGCACTTCAGGCCCAGCACCAGTTCGGACACCGGTACCGGCTGCCGCTGGACGTCCAGCCGGTCCAGCACCTCGGCGACGGCGGCGACGCCGGCCCGGACGGCGGCCGCGGTGCCGCCGGCCTCCTGGATGGTCATGCCGACGACCGGGGTGTGCTCCGGCAGCTCCAGCTCGGCGATCTGGTTGACCTCGCAGCCCAGCCCCAGCACGATCAGCGCGCCGAAGTTCGGGTGATCGGCGTACCCCGACAGCGTGCGTTTGAGCAGGTCGAGGCCTTCGCCGTCGGACGCGAGCCCACAGCCGCTGCCGTGGGTGATCGCCACGATGCCGTCGATGCTGGGGTGCGCCGCCAGCATGCCGGACATCCGCACCTGCTCGGCGATCAGCTTGGCCACGGTGGCCGAGCAGTTCACCGAGGTGATGATGCCGACGTAGTTGCGGGTGGCGACCCGGCCGTCGGCGCGGACGATGCCCTGGAACGTCTCCGGCGCCACCGGCTCGGGCGGCACGCCGGCACCGATCGCGACCTCATGCTCGACGGTGTCGGTGTAGCCGAGGTTGTGCAGGTGGACGTGGTCGCCGGCTTCGATGCGCGTGGTCGCGTGCCCGATGACCTGGCCGTACTTGAGCACCGGGGCGCCCGCGCCGACGGAGGTCAGCGCGACCTTGTGACCGGCTGGGACGGCCTGCCGGCTGACCAGCCCGGTGCCGGGCACGGGCGCGCCGGCGGCCAGCGGGTCCAGCGTCACCGCCACGGAGTCGTCGGCGCGCAGCCGCACCAGCCGGGTGGGTTCGGATGTCACAGGGGTCCTCCAGAGGATGGTGCCGGCAGCCAGCGGCCGCGCAGGACGGTGGCCCAGGGCCGGAAGCCGGGGTCGAAGATCGCCAGGTCCGCGTCCATGCCGGCGACGACCGCGCCCCGGCGGCCGGACAGGCCGGCCACGGCGGCCGGCCGGCCGGTGGCCGCGGCTACCACCTCCGCGAGCGGCCAGCCGAGGTCGTCGTGCAGATGGGCGAGCATCCGCGGCAGCGTGCTGGTGCTGCCGCCGAACGCGTCGGCGCCGTCCACCATCCCGACGCCGTCGCCGACGACGCACTCGACGGTGGCCAGGCGGTAGCGGTGCCCGGCCGGCATGCCGGTGCCCGGGGTGCCGTCGGAGACGACGACGAGCCGGTCGCCGACGCACCGCCGGGCGATCTCCAGCAACTCCGGCGGCAGATGCCGCCCGTCGGCGATCACCTCCGCCGTCAGGTCCGCCGCGGCCAGGGCGCCCTCGAGCAGCCCGGGGATCCGCCACGGCCCCTCCCGGCGCGTGGTCGACTGCCCGCTCCACAGGTGCGTGACGTGCGTCAGCCCGGCATCGGCCGCGGCGGCCAGCTCGGCCGCGGTGGCGCCGCTGTGGCCGGCCGCGACGACGACGCCCCCCGCGGCCAGCCGGCGGGTGGCCTCGATGGCGCCGGGCAGCTCAGGCGCGAGCGTCACCATCCGCAGCGTCGCCGCGTGCTCCAGCAGCCGGGCCACGTCGCGCGGCGAGGGAGGGACCAGGACGTCCGGGTCGTGTGCCCCGCACTGCGCGGCCGCGAGGAACGGGCCCTCGAGGTGGACGCCCAGCACCCGGGCGGCGTCGGCGGGCACCCCCGCGACCAGCTCGGCGAGGGACGCGATCCGCGCCGCCAGCACGTCCACCGGCGCCGAGACCAGGCTCAGCTGCACGCTGGTGACGCCGGAAGCGGCCAGGCGCCGCAGCACCGCCGTCAGCGCGGCGCCGTCGGCGTCGTCGAAGGCGTGACCGGCCGCGCCGTGCACGTGCAGGTCGATCAGGCCGGCGGTGACGATGCGTCCACCGACGTCGACGACCCGGGCGTCGCGCAGCGATTCAAGGTCGGCACCGGATGCCACGGCGACGATGTGCTCGCCGTCCACCACCACGGTGCGGTCAGGTTCGACCCGCCCGTCGCTGACGACCGTCGCGCGCGTCAGTGCCAGCCGATGCGGTCGTGAGGTCGTCGGCATCGCCGCTGCCACCTTTCAGCAACCGTTTGGAACTCAGCTCGCCGCGGATCCGGCCGTGACGTCGAGCTGCCCGGCCGACTCGGGGTCGAGGAACAGTGTCGCGTGTCCGGCCGTGCGCAGGACGGTCGCCGGGCAGGCCGGGCTGATCTCGTCGTTGACCGCGGCCGCGACCGCCGCCGCCTTGCGCCGGTCCGGCGTGCAGACCAGTACCTGGCCGGCTGACAGCAGCGCCGGCACCGTGAGCGAGATCGCGGTGGCCGGCACGGCGGCGTCGTCCGGGAAGTGCCCCTCCCCGACCTGCTGGGCGCGCGACTCCGGCGTCAACGTGATGACCCGGGCCAGCCGCTGGTCGGCGAAGTCGGCCTCGTGTGGCTCGTTGAACGCGATGTGGCCGTTCTCACCGATGCCCATGCAGACGACGTCCAGCGGCTCGGCCCGCAGCAGGTCCTCGTAGCGGCGGCACTCGGCCTCGGCGTCCGGCGCGTCGCCCTCGATGTAGTGCACCTTCGCCGGCCGGAACGGCTCCTCGATGCGCTCGCGGATCCAGCGCCGGAAGCTGGCCGGGTGGTTCGCGTCGATGCCGACGTACTCGTCCAGGTGGAACGCGGTCACGCGGTCCCACGGGACGTCCTGAGACCGCAGCGCCTGCACGAACGCGAACTGCGAGTTGCCGGTGGCGAAGACGGCGCGGGCCCGGCCGGTCCTGGCGACGGCGTCGCGGATGACGGCGGCCGCGCGCTCCGCTGCCGCCTGACCCATCTCGGCGGTGCCGGAGTACACCTCGACCGCGAGCTCGCCGGCCTGGAACTGGGTGATCGGTTCGGACACAGAGACCCTCCTGTGGGCATCGCTGGACGACGTCGCTGCAACCCTACTGCAAGTATTGACACAAATGCACAACCGCTTGCAGTATCGACCGCACCCACCCCGCTCCCAGGTCCTGGAGGATCGATGAGCTCCATTCCGGACGCCCGCCCCGACCGCACGGAGAACCACACGCTCACCCGCCGCGCCTTCACGGCGGCCGGAGCCCTCGCCGGAGTCGGCGCGTTCGTCGCCGGCTCCCCCGCCTTCGCCGCCGTCCGCCGCGGCACCGCCGACGCCCTGGTCCCCGCGTTCCCCGGCGCGCTGGGCTGCGGCATGTACACGACCGGCGGCCGCGGCGGCGACGTCTACGAGGTGACCAACCTGAACGACTCCGGGCAGGGGTCGCTGCGCGAGGGCGTGAAGGGCAGCAACCGCACCGTCGTCTTCCGCGTCTCCGGCACCATCTACCTGAGCTCACGGCTGGACATCAGCGGTTCCAACCTCACCGTCGCCGGCCAGACCGCGCCCGGCGACGGCATCTGCATCGCCGGCTACCCGACGCGCATCGCCGGGCAGAACGTCGTCGTGCGGTACCTACGCTGCCGGATGGGCGACATCGCCGGGGTCACCGAGGACGCGATGTGGTTCCGCCGCACCGCCGACGTCGTGCTCGATCACTGTTCGCTGACGTGGAGCACCGACGAGGCGCTGTCGCCGTACGAGAACACCCGGGTATCGGTGCAGTGGTGCATCGTCGGCGAGAGCCTGACGATGTCGGTGAACCCGGAGGGGAGGCACGGCTATGGCGGCATCTGGGGTGGCGAGAACGTGTCGTTCCACCACAACCTGATCATCCACAACTCCAGCCGCAACCCGCGGTTCGCGCCGGTCAACGCCACCGGGCCGGACTACGCGCTGACCGTCGACCACCAGAACAACGTCATCTACAACTGGGGATTCAACTCCGCCTACGGCGGCGAGGACTCGGCCGGGATCAACATGATCGGCAACTACTACCGGCCCGGACCGGACACGCTGGCCGAGGTCCGCGACCGCATCGTCGAGCCGACGGTGAGCACGCTCGGCGGGCCCGGCGTCTGGTACGTCGCGGACAACTACGTCGACGGGTCACCCGAGGTGACCGCCGACAACACGCTCGGCATCGACGGCGACGTGCCGGTCACGCTGCGCACCGAGCCGGTGCCGTTCCCGCAGCCGCTGCCGGCCGAGGCGGCCACCATCGCGTTCGAGCGGGTGCTGAACGAGGCCGGCGCGATCCTGCCGCGTCGCGACTCCGTCGACGCCCGGCTGGTCGAGGACGTGCGGCGGCGCACCGGCCGGCTGATCAACTCGCAGACGGAGGTGGGCGGCTGGCCGCCGCTGGCCTCGGCGCCCGCGCCCGTCGACAGCGACCACGACGGCATTCCCGACGACTGGGAGCTGGCCCACGGGCTGGACCCGAGCGACCCGGCCGACGGCAACGCCGTCGGCACCGACGGCTACACGAACCTGGAGCGCTACCTGAACTCCATCACCGGCCCGTCCTCGGCGAACCCGTCGGTCACGCTGCTGCAGCCCGGGACGAACGCCCTGGTGGCGGCGGCGAGAGCGGAAGCGCGCGTGGTGCTGAACGCGAGCGCCACCGGCCGCGGCGCCGCGATCGACCGGGTCGAGTTCTACGCCGGCGACGAGCTGGTCGGCACGGCCACCCGGGCGCCGTACCGGGTGGAGTGGACCGGCGTCGCGGACGGCACGTACTTCGTCACCGCCCGCGCCGTCGATGCCGACGGCAACGCGACGTCCACCCCGTCGACGCCGGTGCACGTCAACCGGATCACCCGTACCGCGCCGTGGGTGAGCGTCGACGTCGGCGGCGTGCCGGTACGCGGGGCGACCTCGGTCGACGGCGGCGTGGTGACGGTGAAGGGCTCCGGCGCGATCGGCGGGACGGCGGACCGCTTCCGGTTCGCGCACCAGCGGCGCGACGGCGACTGCGAGATCGTCGCCCGGATCGACGCGATCAGCAAGGTGTACCCGGAGGTCGCCGCCGCCGTGATGATCCGCGCCGACCTCGCACCGTCCGCCCCGTTCGCGATGATGGAGCTGACCTACCTCGGCAGCGGCAAGGTGTCGCGGTTCTCGGCCCGGGCCGCGCACGGCGCCGAGGCCACCGTCGCTCAGTATCCGGCCGTCCCGGAGGAGGTGCCGATCGACACCCCCTACTGGGTCCGCCTCACCCGCCGCGGCTCGACCGTCGCCGGCGCCGTCTCCCCCGACGGCGTGACGTGGCACGAGGTCGGCGCCGCGGAGGTCGCGCTCCCGCCGTCCGCGTTCCTCGGGCTCGCCGTCGACGGCCACCAGGAGAACACCGTCAACGCGCGGTACACGACGGCCAAGTTCAGCGCGATCGAGGTGCGCTGAGCTCTCGCCCCGCGGGCGTCGATGGCGAGTTGCTACGGCTCTGGCGGTAGTAGCTCGCCCTCGACGGCGTCGAGTCAGGTCGTCGTCGGGAAGTGGTAGCTGGCGGCGATCGGGTGGTCGACGCGCGGCCAGCGCGACGTCACGACCTTGGCCCGGGTGTAGAACGCGATCCCCTCCGGTCCGTGGACGTGCGACTGGCCGAACAGCGAGTCCTTCCAGCCGCCGAAGGAGTAGTACGCCATCGGCACCGGGATGGGCACGTTGATGCCGATCATGCCGACCTTCACCCCGCGCTGGAACCGCCGCGCCGCCTCGCCGGAGCCGGTGAAGATGGCCGTGCCGTTGCCGTACGGGTTCGCGTTGATCAGCGCGATCGCCTCGTCCACGTCATCGGCGCGGACGACGGAGAGCACCGGCCCGAAGATCTCGTCGCGGTACACCTCCATCGACGGCGTGACGTGGTCGAGCACGGTCGGGCCGACGAAGAAGCCGTCCTCGTGGCCCGGCACCACCAGCCCGCGCCCGTCGACGGCCACCCGCGCGCCCTGCCGCTCGCCGGAGTCGACGTAGCCGGTGATCCGGTCGCGGGCGGCGGCCGTCACGACCGGCCCCATCTCGCTGGCCTCGTCGCGTCCAGGGCCGACGCGGACCGCCTTCGCCTTGGCCGCGACGGCGTCGACCAGCTGGTCCGCGCCGGTCCCGACGGCGACCGCCGCCGAGATCGCCATGCACCGCTCCCCCGCCGAGCCCATCGCCGCGGCGACCAGGTGGTCGGAGGCGAAGTCGAGGTCGGCGTCGGGCAGCACGACGGCGTGGTTCTTCGCCCCGCCCAGCGCCTGGACGCGCTTGCCGTTCGCGCTGGCGCGCTGGTGGATGTAGCGCGCGATCGGGGTGGAGCCGACGAACGACACCGCCGCGACGTCGGGGTGGTCCAGCAGCGCGTCGACGGCGGTCTTGTCGCCGTTGAGGACGGTGAACACGCCCTCGGGCAGTCCGGCTTCGGCCCACAGCTTCGCCACCAGCAGCGACGCCGACGGATCCCGCTCGCTCGGCTTGAGCACGAACGCGTTGCCGCAGGCGATGGCGACCGGGTGCATCCACATCGGGACCATCACCGGGAAGTTGAACGGCGTGATGCCGGCGACGACGCCGAGCGGCTCGCGGAAGCTGAAGACGTCCACGCCGGTCGAGACCTGGTCGGAGTAGTCGCCCTTGAGCAGGTGCGGGATGCCGCAGGCGAACTCGACCACCTCGAGGCCGCGCTGCACCTCGCCGAGCGCGTCGGACACCACCTTGCCGTGCTCGTCGGCGATGATCTCGGCCAGCTCGCGGGCGTGCCGGGCGACCAGCTCGCGGAAGGCGAACAGGACGTTGGTCCGCTTGGTGAGCGAGGTCTGCGACCAGCTCTCGAACGCCTTCGCGGCGGTCGAGACGGCCAGGTCGACGTCCACTGGCTCGGCCAGCAGGACCTCGGCCTGCTGCTCCCCCGTCGCCGGGTTCCACACCGGCGCCGTGCGGGTCGAGCCCGCCCGCGTGGCGCCGCCGCCGATCCAGTGCTCGATGGTCCTCATGCGTCACTCTCCTCCGTGCTCGACGGGCCGACCAGCGGCCGCTGTGCCTTCTTCTGCCGCTCGTACTCCGCGCGCGCGGAGCGCGTGGTGTCCAGGGCCGCCGTCTCGCTGACGGGGACGTCCCACCACGAGTCGCTGTCCGGCGCGCCGGCGAGCGGGTCGGTCTCGACGTGGATCAGGATCGGGCCGCCGTCAGCCGGCGCCGCCTTCGCGTCGCGCAGCGCCGCGCGCAGCTCGTCCACGGTCGACACGCGGACGACGGTGACGCCCAGGCTGGCGGCGTTGGCGGCGAGGTCGACCGGGAGGACGTCGCCGTCCAGCCGGCCGCTCTCGCCGGACCGGTAGCGGTAGGCGGTGCCGAACCGCTGCGACCCGAGCGACTCCGACAGCGAGCCGATCGAGGCGAACCCGTGGTTCTGGACCAGGACGACCACGATCTTGATCCGCTCCTGGACGGCCGTCACCAGCTCCTGCGCCATCATCAGGTAGGAGCCGTCGCCGACCAGCACGAACACGTCCCGGTCGGGCGCCGCCATGCGGACGCCGACGCCGGCGGCGATCTCGTAGCCCATGGTCGAGTAGCCGTACTCGACGTGGTAGCCCTTCGGGTCGCGGGTGCGCCAGAGCTTGTGCAGCTCGCCGGGCATCGAGCCGGCCGCGTTGAGCACGACGTCGCGTGGCGCGCTGACCTCGTTGACCGCGCCGATCACCTCCGTCTGCGCGGGCAGCGGCTCGTGGCCCGCGGCGTAGGTGCCGGCGACGACGGCGTCCCATTCGGCGTTCGCCTCCGCGGCGGCCGACCGGTACGACGCCGGCACCGACCAGCCGGCCAGCGCCTCCGTCAGTGCCTCCAGCGCCGCGCGCGCGTCGGCGACCACCGGCAGGCCGGCGTGCTTGGCGCCGTCGAACGCGGCGACGTTGACGTTGACGAACCGCACGCCGGGGTCCTGGAACGCCGTCCGCGACGCCGTCGTGAAGTCGCTGTACCGGGTCCCGATCCCGATGACGACGTCCGCCGACCGGGCGAACCGGTTGGCGCCCGGCGTCCCGGTCGCTCCGACGGCGCCGAGCGCGAGCGGGTGGTCGTACGGCAGGCTGCCCTTGCCGGCCTGGGTCTCGGCGACCGGGATGCCGGTGGCCTCGGCGAACGCCCGCAGGGTGTCGGTGGCCTCGCTGTAGATGAGGCCGCCGCCGGCGACGATGAGCGGGCGCTCCGCCGCCCGGATGACGGCGGCGGCACGGGCCAGCGCGGCCGGCTCGGGGACGGTTCGCGGCACGTGCCACACGCGGCGGGCGAACAGCTCGGCCGGCCAGTCGTACCCCTCGGCCTGCACGTCCTGCGGCATCGCCAGCGTGACGGCGCCGGTCTCGGCCGGGTCGGTGAGCACCCGCATCGCGCCGAGTAGCGCGGCGGGCAGCTGCTCGGGCCGCCAGACCCGGTCGAAGAACCGCGACACCGGCCGGAACGCGTCGTTGACCGTGACGTCCGGGGCGTGCGGCAGCTCCAGCTGCTGCAGGACGGGGTCGGCCACCCGGGTCGCGAACACGTCGCCGGGCAGCAGCAGCACCGGCAGCCGGTTGATCGTCGCCAGCGCCGCACCGGTGACCATGTTCGTCGCGCCCGGCCCGATCGACGACGTGCAGGCCAGCGTCGACAGCCGGTTGCGCATGCGGGCGTAGCCGACCGCCGCGTGCACCATGCCCTGCTCGTTGCGGGCCTGGTGGTACGGCAGCGCGGCGGGATCGTCGAGCTCGGCCTCGAGCAGCGCCTGGCCGAGTCCGGCAACGTTGCCGTGGCCGAAGATGCCGAAGCAGCCCTCGATCAGCCGGTGCTCGACGCCGTCGCGCTCGGTGAACTGCGCGGCCAGGAAGCGGACCGTGGCCTGCGCGACCGTCAGCCTCATCGCTGCTCCTCCGTGGTGCGTCCCATCGGGAGACGGGGGTCGGGATCCTGCGCCGCCCACTCGTCGCGGACCCAGGCGTGCGCGGGGTCGTCGCTGATCAGCCACTCGCGGGTGGCGCCCGGGCCGGCCATGACGTTCAGGTAGTACAGGTGGTAGCCGGGCGCCGCCACCGACGGGCCGTGCCAGCCGTGCGGCACCAGCACGACGTCGCCGGTGCGCACCTCGGCCAGCACGTCGATCGGCCGGTCGTCGGTGCCGTAGACCCGGTGGAAGCCGAACCCGGCCGGGTCGCTGACCTCGAAGTAGTAGATCTCCTCCAGCTCCGACTCCTCGCCGGGGAGGTCCTCGTCGTGCTTGTGCGGCGGGTACGACGACCAGTTGCCGGCCGGCGTGATCACCTCGACGGCGATCAGCCGGTCCGCCTCGAACGTGTCCGCCGAGCCGAAGTTGTGCACCTGCCGGGTGGCGTTCCCGGCGCCGCGGATCTCGACCGCGACGTCGTCGACGCCGACGTAGCGGGCGGCCAGCCGGTTCGTGCAGGGCGCGGCCGGCAGCGCGAACCGGGCGCCGTCGGCGTCGTGACCGGCGGCGATGACGGTGACTGACGCGTCGCGCGGCACGTAGACGGTGTCGGACGGGCCGCTGAACACGTCCGGCCGGCCGGCCAGCTCGAACCGCTCGCCGTCGACGACGATCGTCCCGCCGCCGCTGAGCGGCAGCACGAACAGCTCCTCGGCGCCGGAGCCGAACGTGTGCGTCTCCCCCGGCCCCAGCTCGAGCACGCGCAGCGACGTCCACCGCCAGCCGCCGACGGTGGACGGCGTCAGCTCGACGGCGTACGGGCCGCGGCCGGCGCTGCCGGCCGGGTGGTACCAGCGGCTCATAGCAGGCTCACCGCCGTGTCGACCGCCGCCGCGACGTCGCCGTCCGGCGGGTAGAGCAGCGTCCGCCCGACCACCAGGCCGAGCGCCGTCGGGAGCCGCAGCACCTTCTCCCACTGCCGGAACGCCGCGTCCGGGTCGTCCGGCACCTCGCCGCCGAGCAGCACCGCCGGCAGCGTCGAGGCCGCCAGCACCCGCTCCATGCCGGCCGGGTCGTCGTCGACGACCGGCAGCTTCAGCCAGGTGTAGGCCGACGTCGTGCCCAGGCCCGCGGCGACGGCCACCGAGCGGATCACCGCCTCGGTGGACAGGTCGTTGCGCAGCCGGCCGTCGGCGTCGCGATGCGAGATGAACGGCTCGACCAGCGCCACCTTGCGGCGGGCGGCCAGCGCGTCGACGGCGTGTGCGCACGCCTGCAGCGTCGGCGCCGTCGCCGGGTCGTCGGGGTCGATGCGCAGCAGCATCTTGCCCATCTCGAACCCCATGGCGTCGATGCCGGCGGCGTCGTAGCCGGTGAACCGGTCGTCGATCTCGAAGACCGTGCCGGCCAGGCCGCCGCGGTTCATCGAGCCGACCACGACCTTGCCGTCCAGCGCGCCGAGCAGCAGCAGGTCCTCGAGCACGTCCGCCGTGGCCAGCACGCCGTTGACCCCGGGCCGGCCGAGCGCGACGACCAGGCGGTCCAGCAGCTCGCCGCGGTCGGCCATCGCCAGTGCGTCGCGCCCGGCCCGCAGCGCTCCGCGCGCCGGGTGGTCGGCCGCGATGACCATGAGCTTGCCGGTCGGCCCGAGCAGTGAGTCGGGGCGCTTGCGCGCGGCGGCCGCCGCGGCGATCGCCTCCGGCCGGTGGATACGCGTCTCGACGATCGCGCGCAGCTGGTCAGCGGGCATCTGCACCCTCCATGAGCCCTTCCGATGTCGGGTGATGCAAGGAACGCGAACCGTCCATGTCAGCCTCCATCCCTGAACCGAGGGCTCAGGGAGACCTTCGGCCCCCCATCGCCCGTCGGTCTTGCATCACCCTCCAGGAACGCGGCGACCTCGGCCGTCGTCGGCATGGCGTCGGAGCAGGCCAGCCGGGTCGCGACGATCGCGCCGGCGGCATTGGCGAAGCGGACCGCCTCGCCCAGCGGGCGCCCGGCCAGCAGCTGGTGGCACAGCGCGCCGCCGAACGCGTCGCCGGCACCGAGCCCGTTCAGCACGTCGACGGGGATCGGCGGCACCTCGTACTCGCCGCTGTCGTCGACGGCGAGCACGCCCTTCGGGCCCTGCTTGACGACGGCGACGGCGACGCCGTGCTCCTCGCGCAGCGCCGTGGCCGCGGCGTGCGGCTCGCGCGTGCCGACCGCCGTCTCGCACTCGTCCAGGTTGCCGACAGCGTGTGTGACGTGCCGCAACGCCTCCTGGACGATCGGCCGGGCCGCCTCGCGCGACTCCCAGAACATCGGCCGGTAGTCGAGGTCGAGGACGGTGATGCCGTTCCTGCCGCGGGCCTCCAGCGCCGCGAGCGTGGCCGAGCGGCTGGGCTCCTGGCACAGGCCGGTGACCGTCGCCCAGAAGATGCCGGCGCCGCGGACCGCGTCGAGGTCGAGCTCGTCGGCCGTGATCCGCAGGTCCGGCGCCGTCGGCGTACGGCCGTAGAAGTAGATCGGGAAGTCGTCCGGCGGGAAGATCTCGCACAGCGTCACCGGCGTGGCGAGGTCGTCGACGGCGGTGACGAAGCGGTCGTCGACGCCGTACCCCGTCAGCGCCCGGTGGACGAAGCGGCCGAGCGGGTCGGCGCCGGTGCGGGTGATGACGGCGGACCGGCGGCCGTGCCGGGCGGCGGCGACGGCGACGTTGGTGGCCGAGCCGCCGAGGTACTTGGTGAACGTGGTGACGTCCTCGAGCCCGACGCCGGCCTGGTTCGGGTAGATGTCGACGCCGACCCGTCCGATGGTCAGAACCTCGTGGTTCATGCCTCGCGCACCTCGCTGACGGTGACGACGCGGCCCTCCCGGCGCGAGAGCGTGGCGGCCTCGGCGACGTAGAAGCTCTCCAGCGCGTCGGCGACGGTGCACGGGCTCTCGCGCTCGCCGCGCGCGACGTCGACGAACGCGGCGATCTCGGCCTGATAGGCGGGCAGGAACCGCGACCAGAACTCGCGGAACGGGGTCCCCTCGGGGAAGGCGACGCCCGGCTCGGCCGACGTCAGCGCCGCCTGGTCGTCCAGGCCGACGACGTGCGTGCCGGCCGTGCCCGCGACCTCCATGCGCACGTCGTAGCCGGCGCCGTTGTAGCGCGAGCCCTGCAGCGTCGCCAGCGTGCCGTCGTCGAGCGTCAGGACCGCGGCCGACTCGTCGACGTCGCCGCTGGCGGCGAAGACCTCGGCGCCGCGGTTCGCGCCGGTCGCGTACACCGTCGCCACCTCGCGGCCGGTCACCCAGCGCAGGATGTCGAAGTCGTGGATGTGGCAGTCGCGGAAGATGCCGCCGGATGTCGGGACGTACGACGGGTGCGGCGGCTCGGCGTCGGCGGTGATGAGGTGCAGGCGGCGGACCTCGCCGAGGGCGCCCGCGCGGACCGCGTCGCGGGCGGCGGCGTAGCCGGCGTCGAACCGGCGCTGGAAGCCGATCTGGGTCGGCACGCCCGCGGCCTCGACGGCGGCCAGGACGGCGCGCGTCCCGGCGACGTCGGCGGCGACCGGCTTCTCGCAGAACACCGGCAGCCCGGCCTCGGCGGCGGCGATCATCAGCTCGGCGTGCGCGGACGTGGCGGCCGCGATGACCACGGCGTCCACGTCACGGAAGGCGTCGCCCGGGGCGGCGACGGCCTCGACGCCCAGCTCGTCGGCGACCTTGCCGGCCCGGGCCGGATCGGCGTCGGCCAGCTTGACCGCCGTCACGGCCGGATGGTCGCGCACCACCTGTGCATGGGCCGCCCCGATGCGGCCGACCCCGACGAACCCTACGCGCATGCCCGCTCCTTCGACTTTGTCTTGACAAACTAACATACTGACGAAGCCTGCCCGGGGTCGCCCTACGATCCGGACCGGCTTCGGCGGTCTATCGTGGAAGCGCATTCCTACGGAGACGGGAGACACATGGCCGAGCAACCGCGCGGTTCGGTCACGCTCATGGACGTCGCGGCCCGGGCCGGTGTCTCGCTGGCCACGGCGTCGCGTGCCCTCAACGGCAGCACCCGCAAGGTCGGCGACGACCTCCGCGAGCGCGTGCTCGCCGCCGCCCGCAGTCTCAACTACGCCGCCAACGCGCAGGCCCAGGCCATGGCGCGCGGCCGCACCAACGTCGTCGGACTGGTGGTGCACGACATCGCCGACCCGTACTTCTCCTCCATCGCCGCCGGCGTCATGGAGGCCGCCGAGGGCCACCAGGTGCTCGTCACGCTCGGCAGCACGCTGCGCCGTCCCGAGCGCGAGGTCGACTACCTCGTCGCGCTGCGCGGCCAGCGCAGCCGCGCGGTCATCCTGGCCGGCAGCCGCATGGACGACAGCCCGGTCGCCGAGGCCCTGCGCCGCGAGATCGACATCTTCGAGAACGACGGCGGCAACGTCGTCGCCATCTCGCAGAAGCAGCTGCCGGTCGACACCGTCGTCATCGAGAACCGGCTCGGCGCCCGCGACCTCGCCACGTCGCTGGTCGGGCTGGGGTACCGCCGCTTCGGCGTGCTGGCCGGCCCCGACGCCATGCTCACCGCGCGCGACCGCGTCCACGGGTTCCGCGAGGGCCTCGGCCGCTCCGGCGTCGACCTCGACACCGCGCTCGTCGTCCACGGCGCGTTCACCCGCGACGGCGGCTACCAGGCCATGAGCACGCTGCTGGACCGCGTCGGCGAGCTCGACTGCGTCTTCGCGGTCAACGACGTCATGGCGGTCGGCGCGATGGTCGCCTGCCGCGAGCACGGGCTGTCGATCCCGCAGGATCTCGGCCTGGCCGGCTTCGACGACATCAGCACGCTCCGCGACGTCAACCCGGCGCTGACGACGGTCCGGCTGCCGCTGGAGAAGGTCGGCGCGACGGCGTTCGAGCTGGTGCTCAGCGCCGCCGAGCGGACCAAGCCGCGCACCCGGCGCATCAAGGGCGAGGTCGTCCTGCGGCAGAGCACGCGGCACGTCACCACCCCCTGACCCCCTCCAGCCCCGGCCCTTCCGCCGCCACTGGCCGGCCTCCACCGCCAACCCCTCGTTGATCTTGGAGTTGTTCGGCAATTGTGGGGCGATTTGCCCGATAGATGGCCGAACAACTCCAAGATCAACTTCTTGGGTGGTGGCGCAAAACGTTTGGCGCGCCGCGGCGGCGCGTGGGGTAAGCGCCTTCCCGATTTGGGCAGGTGGGACGACGAATTGCGCCGGAACCGCCCGCCACCTGGCGACATCCCCGGCACACCAGAGCTTGCGCGCCCGCGCCGCCACGCCGTACGGTGGGTGGGCAAGCGCTTTCCACAGGAGGTGGCATGGCAGTCAAGTCGCTCGGTGTCGTGATGAACGGCGTCACCGGCCGGATGGGCTACCGGCAGCATCTGGTCCGGTCGGTCCTCGCGATCAACGAGCAGGGCGGGGTCGAGCTGTCCGACGGCTCCCGCGTCAGGCTCGATCCGGTCCTGGTGGGCCGCAACGAGGAGAAGCTGCGCGACATCGCGACCCGGCACGGCGTGGAGCGGTGGACCACCGACCTCGACGCCGCGCTCGGCGACGCCGCGAACGTCGTCTACTTCGACGCCCAGCTCACCTCGGTGCGCGAGGAGTCGATCGTCAAGGCGATCGACGCCGGCAAGCACGTCTACACCGAGAAGCCGGTGTCCGAGACCGTCGAGGGCGCGCTCACGCTGGCCAAGCAGGCGAAGACAGCGGGCGTCAAGAACGGTGTGGTGCACGACAAGCTCTTCCTGCCCGGGCTGCTCAAGCTGCGCCGGCTCATCGACAGCGGGTTCTTCGGCCGCATCCTGTCGGTGCGCGGCGAGTTCGGCTACTGGGTGTTCGAGGGCGACTGGCAGGAGGCGCAGCGGCCGAGCTGGAACTACCGCGCCGAGGACGGCGGCGGCATCGTCGTCGACATGTTCTGCCACTGGGACTACGTGCTGACGAACCTGTTCGGCCGGGTCGAGGCCGTGACCGCGAAGGCCGTCACGCACATCCCGGAGCGGTGGGACGAGCGCGGGCGGCGCTACGACGTCACGGCCGACGACGCCGCGTACGCGATCTTCGAGCTGGCCGGCGGGGTGATCGCGCAGTTCAACTCGTCGTGGGCGGTCCGCGTGCACCGCGACGAGCTGCTGGAGCTGCAGGTCGACGGCACGCTGGGCAGCGCCGTCGCCGGGCTGCACCACTGCGTCATCCAGCCGCGCACCGCGACGCCGCGGCCGACGTGGAACCCCGACCTCGCCGACGAGCAGCGCTACCGCGATCAGTGGCAGGAGGTCCCCGACAACTCGCCGCCGCAGAACGGCTTCAAGGCGCAGTGGGAGCAGTTCGTGCGCCACGTCGTGGAGGACGCGCCGCACCCGTACGACTTCCTCGCCGGCGCGCGCGGCGTGCGGCTGGCGCAGGCCGGGCTGCAGTCGTCGAACGACGGGTGCCGGGTCGAGCTGCCGGAGCTGGCGCTGTGAGCGGCGGCGGTGCGGTGGTGCGGCTGCCGGGCGCGGACGGCACGCTGCGCCCGTACACGATGAACGAGCCGCGTACGTGGGACCGGCCGTCGTCGCCGATCACGTCGCGGGTGGCGTTCGCCGCCGCCCACGTCGTCGCCGACCCGCTGGGCGAGAACCGGCCCGGCGCGCCCGCCGTCGTCGACTGGGAGCACACGCTGGCGTTCCGGCGGCACCTGTGGTCGTACGGTCTGGGCGTCGCCGAGGCGATGGACACCGCGCAGCGCGGCATGGGCCTGGACTGGGCGGCGACGAAGGAGCTGATCAGGCGCAGCGCGGCCGAGGCGCGGGCCGCCGGCGGCCGGATCGCGGCCGGCGCCGGCACCGACCAGCTGGCCGGTCCCGTCTCGGGTCTGGACGAGGTCGCGGCCGCGTACGAAGAGCAGCTCGAGGTCGTCGAGGACGCCGGCGCGCAGGTCATCCTCATGGCCAGCCGCCAGCTGGCCGCCGTCGCGACCGGCCCCGACGACTACCGGAAGGTCTACGACCGGCTGCTCGCCCAGGCGTCGGCGCCGCTGATCCTGCACTGGCTGGGCCCGATGTTCGACCCCGCCCTGGCCGGCTACTGGGGTGCCGACGACGTGAGCGTCGCGGCCGACCACGTGGTGGCGCTGATCGCGGACCACGCGGCGAAGGTCGACGGCATCAAGGTGTCGCTGCTGGACGCGTCGTTCGAGGAGGCGCTGCGCTCGCAACTGCCGTCCGGCGTGCGGCTGTACACCGGCGACGACTACAACTATCCGTCGCTGATCCGCGGGTCGTCGGACGCGCTGCTCGGCATCTTCGCGGCGATCGCGCCGGCGGCGTCGACCGCGCTGCAGGCGCTGGACCGCGGCGACCTGTCCGCGTACGA
Source organism: Jiangella rhizosphaerae (assembly GCF_003579925.1). Taxonomy (GTDB): domain Bacteria; phylum Actinomycetota; class Actinomycetes; order Jiangellales; family Jiangellaceae; genus Jiangella; species Jiangella rhizosphaerae. Next base: position 31,690 of record NZ_QUAL01000120.1, read on the forward strand.
CGACGCGTTCGCGCCGACCGTGCCGCTGGCCCGTCAGGTGTTCGGCGAGCCGACGTACTACTACAAGGCCGGCATCGCGTTCCTCGCCTGGCTGTCCGGCCTGCAGCCGGGGTTCGTCATGGTCGGGGGGCTGCAGAGCGCGCGGTCGCTCCCCCACCTGGTGCGCACGTTCGAGCTGGCCGACGCGGCCGGGCTCTTCCCGGACCCGGAGGTCGCGGCCGCGCGGATGTCCGGCCTGCTGTCGACATACGGGGTGGCGTGATGGACCGGCTGTCGCTGAACCAGCGGACGACGGAGCGGTGGTCCGTCGCCGAGGCCGTCGAGGGATGCGTCCGGGCCGGTATCGGCTCGATCGGGCTCTGGCGCGAGCCGGTGCACGAGTGCGGGGTCGACGCGGCCGCGCGCCTGGTGGCGGAAGCCGGGCTGCGGGTGTCGTCGCTGTGCCGGGGCGGGTTCATCACGGCGCCTCCGGGGCCGGAACGCGACGCCGCGCTGGACGACAACCGCCGGGCGATCGACGAGGCGGCCGCGCTGGGCGCCGACTGCCTGGTCCTGGTGGTCGGCGGCCTGCCGGACGGGTCCCGTGACCTCGCCGGCGCCCGGGCGCGGGTGGCCGACGGGGTGGACACGCTGGTGCCGTACGCCGAGGCCGCGGGGGTGCGGCTGGCGCTGGAGCCCATGCACCCCCTGTACTGCGCCGACCGCGGCGTGCTGTCGACACTCGACCAGGCCCTCGACATGGCCGCCCCGTTCGCCCCGTCGTCGGTGGGCGTCGTCGTCGACACCTTCCACGTCTGGTGGGACCCGCGGGTCGAGGACGCGATCGCGCGGGCGGCCGGCCGCATCGCCAGCTTCCAGGTGTGCGACTGGATCACCCCGTTCCCGGCGGACGCCCTGCTCTCGCGCGGCATGATGGGCGACGGCCACATCGACTTCCGGCACTTCCGCCGACTGGTCGAGGCCGCCGGCTACGACGGCCCGATCGAGGTCGAGATCTTCAACGCCGACCTCTGGGCCGCCGACCCCGACGAGGTGGTCGCACTGATGCGCAAGCGCTACGAGGAGCACGTTCTCGGCTGACGTCGACCGAGCCGGGGCCACTGGCCTTGGCACGCCTGAGCGTCACTCGAAACCGGACAATCCGGTCACTCCAGCGACGCCCAGGCGTGCCAAGCACGTGGCCCGTCGCGCCACGTGCCGTCGCGGCGGAACCGATTGGGAACCGGGCGCCTCCGCCTGCTAAAGTTCAGCGTCGGCCGGAACGTTCGGTCCGCCGATCCCGCATAGCTCAATTGGCAGAGCATCTGACTGTTAATCAGAGGGTTCCTGGTTCGAGTCCAGGTGCGGGAGCCACACCCCGGGTCGCCGCTGCCGAGCCGACCCCAACCCCGCCTAAGGCCACACTTACTCACAGCTCCGCCCCCGGGCGGCTCTGTGCGTCTCAGGGTCTACGGTTCGCCGCCGAGCAGCGGGCCAACTTCGCCCTGCTTGCCGCAGCGGCGGCACACGAGGTAGCGACTGCCGTCGTCCGTGGACCGCCACTGCCACTTGTGCCAGCCCACGCGGCACAGCAGTGCCTTCGCCATGTCCTTATTGTGAGGATTATTCCGATATCTGTCGACGGCGACTTGGAGGCTGGCTTCGGGGGTTCCCTGGGTTCACCGACCACGGACTCGGGGTCCGAACAGACCCGAACGCGCCACCGGCCGATACGTACGGGCCGCACAGCGACCAGCCGGAGCCCCGTCGCGCCCAGCTCCGGCCGCCCGCTCGAGCCGTACCTCACCGGCGCACTGGGTAGCGCAGGTGCAGGGCGCGTTTGCCCTGGACGACCACCGGGTCCTCGAGCAGCTGGTGTCCGCCGCCGAGCGCCGAGAAGTACGGGATTCCCTCCCCGAACAGCACCGGCACGAGGCTGACGCACACCTCGTCGAGCAGGCCGAGCGCGAGCGCCTGTTGCGTGATGTTCGCGCTGGCGATCGTGACGTTCTTGTCGCCGGCGATCCGCTTCGCCCGCTCGACCGCCGCGGCGACGCCGTCGACGAAGGTCGTGGTGGGCCACTTCTCGGCCGCGTCCGCCGGCGGGCGATGCGTGACCACCACGACGGGCGCGCCGGCCGGGTGCCGGTCGCCCCAGCCGTCGGCGATGTCGAACAGGCGCCGGCCGGCGACGAGCGCACCGGTGTCCTCGGTCAGGTCGCGCAGGATCGCCGCGCTCGCCTCGTCGACCTGGAACGTGATGCCCTCGTTGGCGCTCGGCACCGTCACATCGCCTGCGCCGTACCACTCGAACAGCTCGCCGATGCCGTCGTCGGGCTGTGCGATGTAGCCGTCCAGCGACATCGTCATGTGGCTGAAGACCTTGCCCATCGTGGACCTCCTCTGCGTGTCGTCTCCGATGTATCGACCTCGGTCAGCGGGCGAACTCATCGTGGCAGCGCCGGCCACAGGTCGCGGCGACCGGCCGAGCCGCGCACACCGCTGCGTGCGGCCGCGTACGCTGGCGCTGTGACCAGGTTCGTCATCGGCGCCGACGTGGCGTTCCGGCTCGCGGCCGAGCGGAGCGCCGTCGACGCCGGGCATCAGCTGGTGGCGCCGACGCTGCTCCGCTCGCAGCTGCTGACGCAGCTCTACCAGGCCGTCCGGCGCGGCGAGCTGACGAAGAAGGAGGCCGACGGCCGCCTCGACTACGTCCGCTCGCTGCGCATCCGGCTGCTCGGCGACCGCGTGCTGCAGGCCGTCGCGTGGCGCATCGCCGACCAGCTCGGCTGGCCCGACACCTACGACGCCGAGTACGTCGCCCTCACGCAGCTGCAGGCCGACGCCTTCGTCACCCTCGACACCGCCCTCGCCGACGCCGTACGCGACCTCGTCACCGTAGCGCCGTACGACGCGCTGAGCTGACGTGCGCGTGTATCACCAGGCGAGAACCATGATCAAGGGCGGATTACTGTCGCCAGGGCAGCAGTAAACCGCCCATGACCACGGTCACAACGCGTCAGGCGCGCGGTGCGAACGCGTCGGCCGCCGCCTGGATGCGCGCCACGTAGGCGCGCCACACCTCCGCGTCGCCGAAGTCGTCGTGGTCGGGGCCGGCCCGGCCGTCGATGAGCTCGCGGACGATGTCGGCGTGGCCGGCGTGCCGGGCGGTCTCGGCGAGCATGCGGATGAGGAGCACGCCGAGCGTGGTGTCGGCGCGCTCGGCCGGCCAGTGCGGCACCCGGCCGGGCGCGTCGAGGTCGAGCTCGGCCACGGTCCGGTCGCCGTGCGCGCACGCCCGCCGGTACAGCCCGACGATGTACTCGGTGGACTGATCGGGCGTGACCCACATGTCGGCGTTCTCCCAGACCGAGCCGTCCTCCTCCCAGGCCAGCGTCTCGGGCGGCGGCCGGCCGAAGGACGTGCCGAGGTAGACGTACTCGCCACCGGCCAGGTGCTTGACCAGCCCGAGCAGGTTGGTGCCGGTGGGCGTCAACGGCCGGCGAAGGTCGTACTCGCCCAGCCCGTCGAGCTTGGCCAGCATGCCGTCGCGCGCCTCCTGCAGCTTGCGGTGCAGCTCCGCCTTCACATCCGCCATGCCGCCACCCAACCACCCGGCACCGACAACATCGGCGAGAATCGACCGGTGGGCGCATGGGACCAGGACGGCTACGGGGTGCGGCTCGAGTGGGGCCCGGCCGGCGCGCGTCGACTCGCGCCGCACGTCGCCTGCCTGGTCGTGGTCGACGTGCTGTCGTTCACGACGGCGGTGTCGGTGGCGGCCGACGCCGGCACGACCGTCCACCCCTACGCCTGGCGCGACGAGACGGCCGCGGCGTACGCCGGCAGCGTCGGCGCCCGGCTGGCCGTCGGGCGGAAGGCCGCCACCACCGACCAGCCGTGGTCGCTGTCGCCGGCCGCCCTGCGCGACGCCCCGGTCACGCCGCGGCTGGTGCTGCCGTCGCCGAACGGGTCGGGCATCGCCGCCGCGGCACGCGACGACCCGTCGGTCGCCGTCGTCGCGGGGTGCCTGCGCAACGCGGCGGCCGTCGGGCGGTGGCTGACGGAGTCCGGCTACGGGACCGCCGACCGTCCGGTCGCGGTCGTCCCGGCGGGCGAGCGCTGGCCCGACGGCAGCCTGCGGCCGGCGCTGGAGGACCTACTCGGCGCCGGCGCGATCGTTGCCGCCCTCGGTGGCGCCCGTCCCTCCCCCGAGGCGGCCGCCGCCCGCGCGGCCGTCGACGCCACCGGCGACATCGCGGCCACGCTCCGCGACTGCGCGTCCGGCCGCGAGCTGATCGCCTACGGTTTCCCCGACGACGTCGCCATCGCGGCCGAGCGCGACCACAGCGACGTCGTCCCGGTGCTGGCCGGCGGCGGGTTCAGCCCGGCCTGACCGCCCGGAACGCCGCCGCGAGCGCCGTCAGCCCCACGGGCACCTCGTCGGCCTCGATGGCGCCGTATCCGAGCACCAGCCCGGCGGGCCCACCCGGCTCGGCCCGGTAGGCGGCGAGGGTCTCGACGGCGACGCCGGCGGCCCGCGCCCGCGCGGCGACGGCGTCCGCCACCGCACGGTCGCCGGACCGCAGCAGAGCGCACACGTGCAGCCCGGCCGCCGACGGCACGGTCTCGACGTACGGCGCCAGCTCGCCGGCCAGCCCGGCCAGCAGCGCCGACCGCCGCCGCGCGTACACCTTGGCCGTCCGCCGGATGTGCCGCGCCAGCAGTCCCTCGTCCATGAACCGGGCCAGCGCCGCCTCCGTCGCCACCGGGCCGTGGCCGTCGGCCAGCCGCCGGGCCGCCCGCACGGCCGAGCGCAGCGACGGCGGCACGACGGCGAAGCCCAGCCGCAGGCCGGGCAGCAGCGTCTTGGAGAACGTCCCCACGTAGACGACCCGCCCGCCGGCGTCGAGAGCGTGCAGCGGCTCCAGCGGACGGTCGGCGAAGCGGTACTCGCTGTCGTAGTCGTCCTCGACGACCGCGGCGTCGTGCGCGCCGGCCCACGCCAGCAGGTCGAGCCGGCGCCGCGGCGACATCGCGACGCCGAGTGGGAACTGGTGCGACGGCGTGACGTACACCAGCCGTGCCGCCCGCGGCAGCCGCGACACCACCAGCCCCTCGCCGTCGACCGGCACCCCCACGACCCGCGCGCCGTGCGCCGCGAACGCCTCCCGTGCGGGCGGATAGCCGGGCTCCTCGACGGCGACGACGTCGCCCGGCGCGAGCAGCACGCGGGCGACGAGGTCGAGCGCCTGCTGGGCGCCGTTGGTGACGACGACGTCGTCGGCGCCGGTCCGCACGGAGCGCGCGTAGGCGACGTAGCGTGCGACGGCGGCGCGCAGGTCCGGGTGCCCGGCGGGGTCGGCGTACCCGCCGGGCTCGCGGTCGCGGCCGGCGCCGCGACGGGGCCGCCACTCG
>NZ_QUAL01000117.1 GCF_003579925.1 Jiangella rhizosphaerae
GCCGGCGACGAGGCGGCCGCGGACCGTCCGGCCGGCCGTCGCCGTGGCCGCGGCCGTGGTCGCGGCTCCGCCGGTTCCGCCGGGCGCTCCGGACGCGAGCGGCAGGACCACGCCGCGAACCCGTCCGGCGGACGCTCGTCGACGACGTCGGGCGGACGATCGAGGACCGGCAACCGCAGCGGATCCGGCGCCACCAAGGCGACCGCCGGCAGCTTCTCCGCCTCGCTCCGTCGCCGCTGACCGACCTCCTCGCCCATGATCATCGACCTCTCGTGTCGTCGGGACAGCCGAGAAGGTTGATGATCATGGGGCGACGGGGCTGGGCTACGACTTCGCGCCGCCGGTGAACGCGGCCTCGCCCGGCTTGGACGCCCGGAACCGCAGCGCCGACCAGACGTCGTCGACGGCGACCTGGCCGTTGGGGCGCAGGCCGAACTCCGCGACGATCGGCCAGAGCGTGTCGCGGTTGATGTCCGACCGCCCGCCCTTCGGGTAGGCGACCCACACCACCGGCGGCGCCGTCACCGCATCGCGATGCGCGGAGAGCACCTGCCGCGCTGACGCCGCGTCGTCGGCGAGGCCGTCGACCACTCGCGCCTCGGCGGGCAGCGGGTCGAGCAGCGCCCGCCGGTCAGGGTGCGAGATCCACACCGACGTGCCGGGCCTCACCAGCAGCTTCTCGGCGACGGTCTTGGTGCTCATGACGGTGCTCCGCTTCTGCCGGTCGGCCGGCGTCCATGACTCTGATCGATGCCTCCACGCTCCCACCGACAATAATATTTGTCAAGAACGCGGTCCGCCGCGCTTGACAGAGCTGTATCGCGGGTGTTTCTTTATGACTAACTTTAGTCCCGAAGGAAGTGCCGGATGCCCGTTCCCCGCGGTGACCTCACCCGCTCGGCCGTACTGGCCGCGCTGGGTACGTCCGGCCCGCTGAGCAGAACCGACATCGCCCGGACGCTGGGCGTGAGCCCGGCCACCGTCACCCAGATCGTCAAGGACCTGCTCGCCCGCGGCCTGGTCGCCGAGGTCGAACACCGCCCGTCCCGCGGCGGCCGGCCGGCCGTGCTGCTGGGACTGGTCGGCTCGGCCGGACGGGCGCTGGGCGCCAAGGTCGCCGCCGACCACGTCGCCGTCGTCGACGTGCGGCTGGACGGGCAGGTGCGGCAGTCGTGGGAGTGGCCGTTCGACGCCATGGCGGCCGACGCGCCGGACCGGCTGGTCGACCTGCTCCGGCCGCTCGTGGAGCCGGCCGGCGACGAGGCAGCGAGCGATGACGACGCGGCCGCGCCGATCCTGGGCATCGGCGTCGGCGTCCCCGGCGCGGTCGACGACCAGGAGGCGGGCGCCGTCGACGCACCGACCCTGGGGTGGCGGCGGCTCGCCCTCGGCGCCCGGCTGCGCGCGGCCCTGCCGGCCCCCGTGCTCGTCGAGAACGACGTCAACGCGCTCGCCGTCGCCGAGCGGCTGTACGGCCGGGGCCGCGAACACCGCAACTTCCTCGTCGTGACGATCGGCCGCGGCGTCGGCGCCGGACTCGTCGTCGACGGGAGCGTCTACCGGGGCGCGGGCGGCGGGGCCGGCGAGTTCGGACACTTCCCCGTCCAGCCCGGCGGGCCGCGGTGCTCGTGCGGCAACACCGGCTGCCTCGAGGCGTCGGTCGGCCAGGAGGCGCTGCTGCGCGCCGCACATGAGGCCGGCCTCGACGCACCGGACGCGACCATCTTCGCGGCGGCAGGCGAGCTGTTCGGACGCGGCGTCGCCGGCCTGATCAACGTGATGGACCCCGAGATCGTCATCGTGCTCGGCGAGGGCACCCGCGCCTGGGAGCACTGGCGACCGGGGTTCGAGCCGAGCCTGCGCGCCCACCTGATGCCGTCGCGCCGCGGCGTGCCCGTCGTCGTCGAGTCGTGGGACGACACGTCGTGGGCGCTCGGTGCGGCCGCACTGGTCCTCGCGACCCCGTACGACGCATCCGGCGCGACGGGCGGCCAGGGCGAGCTGGTCCGGGCCCGGCTCGGCGGCGCACTCGCCGGGGACCTGTCGTGAGCACCGCGACGACCGGCCGCCCCACCCGCCCGGCGACGCAGCCGCCCCGCCGGCCCGGGAAGCGCCACCGCAACACCCTGCGCTACGGCGGCAACCGGCTGCGCTACGCCGGCATCGTCGCGCTGTTCCTGGCCCCGAGCCTGGTCCCGCTGACGCTGTTCACGCTGGTCCCGATGGTCAGCTCGCTGTGGGTGTCGCTGCACGACTGGAACCTCATCACCCCGATGGAGTTCGTCGGCCTGGCCAACTACCGCGAACTGCTCTCCGACGGCGACACCTGGGCCGCCTTCGGGCACACGCTGGGCTACATCGCCGGCTACCTGCCACTCGTCTACGTCCTCGGACTGGCCGCCGCGCTGGCGCTGAACACCGCGCTGCGCGGCCGCAACGTGTTCCGGGCGGCGTACTTCCTGCCGGTCGTCACCAGCTGGGTGGTCGTCGCGCTGCTGTGGCGCTGGCTGCTGAGCCCGGCGAACGGCCTGGTCAACCACCTGCTCGGGCTGGTCGGCATCGACGGCCCCGGCTGGTGGACCGACCCCGCCTGGGCGATGCCGTCGGTGATCCTCGCCTCGGCCTGGAAGGACCTCGGCTTCGTCATGATCATCCTGCTGGCCGGGCTGCAGTCGGTCCCCGGCGAGCTCTACGACGCCGCGCGGGTCGACGGCACCAGCGCGTGGCAGCGGTTCCGGTACGTGACGCTGCCGCTGCTGTCGCCGTCGACCTTCTTCGTGGTCGTCATCTCGCTGATCAACGGGTTCCAGGTGTTCGACCAGGTGTACGTGATGACCGGCGGCGGGCCTGCGGGCGCGACCGAGGTCGTCGTCCAGCAGATCTACGACCTCACGTTCCGGTACGGCCGGGCCGGCGACGCGTCGGCGCTGTCGTGGCTGCTGTTCGTGGTGGTGCTCGTGGTCACGATCATCCAGGTCCGCGGCCAGCGGAGGTGGGTGACCTATGCGTAGGGCCGTGCTGTACGCCGCCGTCATCGCCGGCGCGCTGGTCATGCTGTTCCCGTTCGCCTGGACGGTGATCACGTCGATCACGCCGGGCGCCGGTCTCGGGTCGCCGGACCTGATCCCCGACGAGCCCGGGCTGGACGCGTACCGCACGCTGCTCGACGCGATGCCGTTCTGGCGGATCCTGGCCAACAGCCTCTGGATCGCCGTCGCGTCGACGCTCCTGCAGCTGGTCACCAGCGCGATGGCCGCGTACGCGTTCGCCCGGCTGAACTTCCCCGGCCGCAACGCGCTGTTCCTCGTCTACCTGGCGACGCTCATGGTGCCGATGCAGGTGCTCGTCGTCCCGCTGTTCATCGAGATGCGCGAGCTGAACCTCGTCGACACCTACGCCGCCCTGCTGGCACCCAGCATCGCGTCGGCGTTCGGTGTGTTCCTGCTCCGCCAGGCGGTCGCGCAGGTGCCGATCGAGCTGGACGAGGCGGCCACCATCGACGGCGCCGGCCACCTGCGGATCTTCGTCTCCATCGTCTGGCCGCTGATCCGGCCGGCGCTGGCGACGTTCGCCGTCCTCGCGTTCATGTCCAGCTGGAACAGCTTCCTCTGGCCGCTGGTCGTCATCCGCTCGCCGGAGCTGATGACGCTGCCGCTCGGCCTCAGCACGCTGCACGGCCAGTTCACCACCGAGTGGGACGTCGTGATGGCCGGCTCCGTGATCAGCATCGTCCCGATCGCCGTGCTCTACCTCGCGGCGCAGAAGTACGTCATCCAAGGCGTGGCCCGCTCCGGGCTCAAGTGAATGGAGTTCCCATGACTCACCCGATCCGGCTCGGCGCCGTGGCCGCCGCGGCCGCGCTGCTGGCGTTGTCGGCCTGCTCGCAGGGCTCGGCCACCCGCGAGGACGGCGGCGAGGACGGCCAGACCGTCGTCCGCTACATGGAGTTCTCGTCCAACGGCGGCAACGAGCAGAACCTCGAGGCGATCGTCGCCGCGTTCGAGGAGGAGAACCCCGACATCGACGTGCAGGTCGAGACGACGCCGTACGCCGACTACTTCACCAAGCTGCAGACGGCGGTCGCCGGCGGCACCGAGGCCGACGCGTTCGAGCTGAACTACGAGAACTTCGTGACCTACGCCGACAGCGGCGCGCTCGCGGAGCTCGACGTCGACGGCGACGCCTACACGCCGTCGCTGCTCGAGGCCTTCCAGCATGACGGCGTCCAGCTGGGCCTGCCGGAGTCGTTCAGCGACGTCGTCCTCTTCTACAACAAGGACCTGTTCGCGGCGGCCGGCGTGCCGGAGCCGACGGCGGACTGGACGTGGGAGGACGAGCGGGCCGCCGCCGAGGCGTTGACGGACACCGCGGCCGGCGTCTGGGGCGACTACCAGCCGGCCACGTTCCATGAGTTCTACAAGGCGCTGGCGCAGGCCGGCGGCCAGTTCCTCACCGAGGACGGCAGCGCGACGGCGTTCAACAGCCCCGAGGGCATCGCCGCGGCGCGCTGGCTGACCGAGAAGTCCGGCACCGTCATGCCGACCGAGGCCGAGGGCGCCGGCACGCCCGACTTCGACTCGACGCTGTTCCGCGAGGGCAAGCTCGCCATGTGGCACAGCGGCATCTGGATGTTCGGCCCGCTGGCCGACGTGCCGTTCGAGTGGGACGTCGTCGTCGAGCCCGGTGACCAGACCAAGGCCAGCGCCATGTTCACCAACGGCGTCGTCGTCAGCGCGAACAGCGAGCACCCCGAGGAGGCGCAGGCCTGGCTGGAGTTCCTGACCTCGTCCGACACCACCGTCGAGACCCGGCTCGACGCCGGCTGGGAGCTGCCGCCGATCGCCGACCAGGACAAGCTGGCGCCGTACCTCGAGCAGACCCCGCCGGCGAACCGTCAGGCCGTCTTCGACGCGCTGGACGAGACGGTGCTGCCGCCGGTCATCGTCCGCCAGCAGGAGATGCAGGACGCCGTCACCGAGGAGCTGGGCAACGCCGCCGCGGGTCGCAAGACCGTCGAGCAGGCCGTCGCCGACGCCGCCGCGAGGGTGGACGAACTGCTGTGACCGATACCTCCACCCCGGCCGACCTCGGCGAGCTGGTCGCGCTCGCCGAGGCCAGCCACCGGGTCATCGCCGGCCACCAGGCCCCGTCCGGCGCCTACCCGGCCAGCCCGACGTTCAGCGCCTACCGCGGCTACAGCTGGTTCCGCGACGGCGCGTTCATCGCCGAGGGCGCCAGCCGGTACGGCGACGCCGACGGCCCGGCGGCCTTCCACCGCTGGTGCGCCGACGTGCTGGCCAAGCGGACGGACCAGGTCGACGCGCTGGTGGCGCGGGCCGGCCGGGGCGAGCACATCCCGGTCGCCGACATGCTGCCGACGCGGTACACCATCGACGGCGCCGTGGGGAACGACCCGTGGTGGGACTTCCAGCTCGACGGCTACGGCACCTGGCTGTGGGCGCTGGCGGCGCACACCGACCGGCACGGGGCGGTCGACGGCGTCGACGACGGCGTGGCCACGGCGGTCCGGTACCTGACGACGTTCTGGGCCCGGCCCTGCTACGACTGGTGGGAGGAGCACGTCGACCACCGGCACGTGTCCACGCTGGGGGCGATCCGGGCCGGGCTGGCGGCGGCCGCGTCGCATCCGGCGCTGGCCTCGGCGCTGCCGGGGGCGGAGCGGTCGGCCGCGGCGGAGGCCGTCGGGGCCATCGACGCGTTGGTGCTGTCGTCCGGCGTTGCGGACGGGCACCTGACGAAGTGGCTCGGCGCGGCCGACGTCGATGCGAGCCTGCTGGCCTGTGTGGTTCCGTTCGGGCTGGTCGAGGTCGGCAGCGACCTCGGACGGGCGACGGTGTCCGCGGTCGAGGACGCGCTCTGCGTCGACGGTGGCGTGCACCGGTACGCCGCCGACACCTTCTACGGCGGCGGGCAGTGGCCGCTGCTGACGGCGTTCCTCGGCTGGAACCATGCCGCGGCGGGTCGTCGCGAGGAGGCGCTGTCGTCGCTGCGGTGGATCGCGGCGCAGGCAACGCCGTCCGGCGAGCTGCCCGAGCAGGTCGGGCACCACCTGCTGGCCCCGGACCGCGAGCAGGAGTGGATCGACCGCTGGGGGACGGTCGCGACGCCGCTGCTCTGGTCGCACGGCATGTATCTGACGCTGGCCGCCGAGCTCGGCCTGGTGGGAGGCGCACGATGATCCGGCACCGCCCGTTCGGCTCCGAGCACCCGTACGCCGTCACCGGCGACCAGCGGGTGCCGGCGCTCCCGGTCGCCGGCGAGTCCTGCGAGCTGCGGGTCCGCGCGTCCGACGCCGTCGTCGCCGTGGTGTGCGAGTGGGCCGGCGGTGACGGCCCGACGGAGACGTGGCCGCTGCTGGCCCCGTCGTCGGCGGATTCGGCTGGTGCGTCCGCTGACGGCGGGCACCTGGCCGCCGCGCAGGCGCGGTCGCTGGCCGACCGGTCGTACTGGTCGGTGCGCACGCCGCCGCTGGCGGCCGGGACGACGTACCGGTACCGGTTCGTGGCGACGACGGCGTCCGGCGCGACCCGGCGGACGCGCTGGTTCTCGGTGGCGGCGGGCTCGTGGTCGTCGTCGGGCGGGCGCCTGGACGTCGCCGGGGATCGCCTGGTGCCCGGCAGTGTCGAGTGGCTGACCGGTCCGGAGGGGCCGCGGCGGGTCCGGTTCGCGCTGCGGCTGGCGTCCGACGAGCACGTGGTCGGGTTCGGCGAGCGCTACGACGCCGTCGACCAGCGCGGCCGCACGCTCGACGCCGTCGTGTTCGAGCAGTACAAGGCGCAGGGCGCACACGGCCGGACATACCTGCCGATGCCGTTCGCGCTGGTCGTCGGGCCCTCCTCGTCGTGGGGGTTCCACGTCCGCACGGCCCGGCGCACCTGGTACGACGTCGGCGCGACGACCCCGGACCGGCTGGTCGTCGAGGCCGACCTGGACGGTGACGACGCGCTCTCCGTCGGGCTCTACGCCGGCTCGCCCGCCGAGGTCGTCCGGCAGTTCGTGGACGAGGCCGGCCGGCCCGAGGTCCTGCCCGACTGGGTGTTCCGGCTGTGGGCCAGCGGCAACGAGTGGAACACGCAGGCCCGGGTGATGGCCGAGATGGACGCCCACCGCGAGCACGACATCCCCGTCGGCGCCCTGGTCATCGAGGCATGGAGCGACGAGTCGACGTTCACCGCGTTCCGCGACGCCGTGTACGACGTCAACGAGGACGGCGGGCCGCACCGGCTCAGCGACTTCACCTTCCCCGCCGACGGCGCCTGGCCGGATCCGAAGGGCATGGTCGACGAGCTGCACGCGCGCGACGTCCGCGTCCTGCTGTGGCAGATCCCGCTGCTGAAGATGCGCCCGCACCCTCGTGGGCAGCTCGCGGCCGACGCGCGGGCCGCGGTGGCCGGCGGGTTCGTCGTCACCGAGGCGGACGGGCGGCCGTACCGCAACCGCGGCTGGTGGTTCCCGCTCGCCCTGATGCCGGACCTGGCGTCGGAGAAGGCCCGCACCTGGTGGACGTCGAAGCGGCGGTACCTGGTCGAGGAGGTCGGGATCGACGGCTTCAAGACCGACGGCGGCGAGCACGCGTGGGGCCACGACCTGGTGCACGGTGCTGGTTCTGTGCGGGGGCTGGCCGGCAACAACCGCTTCCCCGTCGAGTACGCGCGGGCCTACGGCGACCTGCTGCGGTCGGCGGGCAGGGCGCCGGTGACGTTCAGCCGGGCCGGGTTCACCGGCTCGCAGGCGCACGGCGCATTCTGGGCCGGTGACGAGGACTCGACGTGGGACGGCTTCCGGTCGGCGGTGGTGGCGGGTGTGACGGCGGGCGCCTGCGGGATCGTCTACTGGGGCTGGGACCTCGCCGGCTTCTCCGGCGACGTGCCCGACGCCGAGCTGTACCTGCGCGCCGCAGCGGCGTCGGCGTTCATGCCGATCATGCAGTACCACTCCGAGTTCAACCACCACCGCCTGCCGCTGCGCGACCGCACCCCGTGGAACGTCGCGGAGCGCACCGGCGACCCGCGCGTGCTGCCGGTCTTCCGCCGGTTCGCGCACCTGCGCGAGCGGCTGGTGGCGTACCTGTCGTCGTCCGCCGCATCGGCGGTCGCCGGTGGCGCGCCGCTGATGCGCGGGCTGTTCTTCGACCACCCGGGTGACGAGTCGGCGTGGTCGGTCGCCGACCGGCAGTTCCTGCTCGGCGACTCGCTGCTGGTGGCGCCGGTCCTGTCGCCCGATGCGTCGGCGTGGGACGTGTACCTGCCGTCGGGATCGTGGGTGGACGTGTGGACGGGCGAACCGGTGCCCGGCGGGCAGGTCGTGACCCGGCCGGTGCCGATCGACGAGATCCCGGTCTACTGCCGGTCATCGGCGTGGCCCTCGCTGCGTGCGGCGTTCACGGACCTTCCCTGAGCGGTGCTTCCGCGGGTGGGGTTGGCATCGCCCCAGCGACGGGGGCAGACCGGCCGACCCGTCCGTGAGACCGTCAAGAACCGCATGCACTTCGACCTGCGCCCCACCGACCGCACCCAGGACGAGGAGATCGAGCGGCTGCGCGCCATCGGCGCCACCGAGGTCGCCGACCACCGCGGCAAGTACGGTCCAGGCACCGGCTGGGTGAACTACATCCGACGTGCGGCACCTGCGGTGGCTACGCGAGAAGCTGGGCGACAGGATGCGCGGTGGCATCGTGTTTCACCTCGGCGAGAGGGCGATCTCACTGGGTGACGGCATCGTCGCCGTTCCGCTCTCCGCCCTTTGGGGACACCAGCGACTACCAGCGACGTAATGCCACGCGGCACGGCGTGCACATGGCGCCGGACCGCAGCCACCAGGCCGGGGCCGCCGGGTCGTGATGCGTTCCGGCGTGTTGACATGAGCGCCAACAGTTGGCGCTCATGTCAACACGTCCGCACACACCCCGGGCGAGCGGGCACCGCCGGGAACCGGACATGCCGTGACGAACGGGATGTTCATCGGGGATTCACGTGGACGACGGCCGGCGGGCGGATGCAGCGCGCCCAGGCGATGTTGGCTGTGCGGAGTCCCGTCACGCCGAAGGAGGACCGGTGCCGATCGTCCACCGCAGCCGTGGTGCGCGGCGGCTGGTCGCCGTGGCGGCCACGGCCGTCGCTGCCGCCGTCACCGCCGGGGTCGTCGCGGCGCCGCCGGCCGGCGCGCATCCATTCGGGCCGCCGCTGTCGGCACGCCTGGACGTGGACGGCGCGGAGGTGGCGGTCACCTGGACCGCGGCCGAGGACGACTGGGTCAACCTGGGCGAGCACCTCGACGCCTTCACGACCCAGACGGACGAGAACGGCACCCAGCTCACCGGCGCCGAGCTGCTCGCCCGCTCTGACAACCTGCCCAGCTACCTGCTCTCGCACTTCGTCATCGAGCAGGACGGGCAGCCGTGCGAGGGGCAGGTCACGCAGTTGCAGGACCTGCTGACGCTCGGCGCGCAGCTCCTCTACACCTGCCCGCGGCCGGTCGACACCGTCGAGCTGACGGTCACGACGCTCACCGACATCAACGAGAACTACCGCACGGTCGTCACGTCGGACGCCGGGTCCGAGCCGGCGCAGGCGCTGTTCACGGCCACCACCGCCACGCAGCAGTGGACCTTCGACGCGGCGGCGGGCGGCGGACCGGCACGGGCCGCGCTGATGACGGCCGGCGGGCTGATCCTCGCCGCCCTGGCCGGCGGGCTGCTCTGGTGGCGACGCGGCGCGGGCCGGCGCACCGCCGCGGAG
>NZ_QUAL01000119.1 GCF_003579925.1 Jiangella rhizosphaerae
CGGCCCGCGTCGGTCCGCGGGCCGCCGGGCGTCGCCGGGACACCGGCCGGCGGGATGCCCCCCGCCGGCCGGGCCTCGCTCGTCCGAGCCTCGGTCAAGACGTCGCACCCATCTTCTGCTGCGCCTCCTCGAGCGCGGCGCGCACGTCGTCCTCGCTGACCGCGCCGCCCGACGCCGCCTGGGCGATCAGCGACACGACCGCCTCGCCGACGTTGGCCTGGAATGCCTGGATCTCGGGGACCAGCGGCAGCGGCTTGGCGTAGTCGGCGACGATGGTCGCCCAGGTCTCCAGCTGCTCCGGCTCGGCCTCGAACGTCGGCTGGAGCCCCTCGACGACCGGCAGCGACGTGTACGCCTCGTTCAGGATCTCCTGCTCCTCGTCGCTGGTCATGAACTCGACGAACTGCAGCGCGGCGTCGAGGTTGTCGGTGTTCTCGAAGATCGAGATGTTGGTGCCCGCCACGAAGCTGCCGATCTGGTCGCCGCCCTGGGGTGCCGGGATCGGGACGATGCCGTACTGGTCGGGCGTCATGCCGTTCTCGCGCAGCACGTTCATCGACGCCGTCTGCGCCATGTACATGGCCGCGTTGCCACGGGCGAACTCGCCGGCCGCCTGCGGGCCCTCGGTGAACTGCGCGACGCTCGGGTTGACCACGTGGTACTCGCTGAGCAGGTCGACGTAGCGCTTGACGCCGGCGACCATGCCGTCGGAGGTGAAGGTGGGCTTGCCGTCGTCGTCGAACGCCGAGCCGCCGTCCTGCTCGCTGAGGATGAACGCCATGTGCATGCTGACGTTGACGGTGCCGCCGGGGATGACGATGCCGTAGCGGCCGGCGTCGGGGTCGGTGAGCGCTTGGGCCGACGAGACCAGGTCCTCCCAGGTCGCCGGCGGCTCGAGGCCGGCGTCGGCGAACATCTGCTTGTTGTAGTAGAGCGCGTAGACCTGGCTGTACAGCGGGATCGACGTGGGCGGCTGGCCCTCGGCGCCGGCCGTGCCCAGCGCGGAGTCGACGAACCGGTCCTTGCCGCCGAGCTGCTCGAAGTCCTCGTCGGTGAACTCGTGGAAGGCGCCGGTCGACTGGAAGGTGACGGCGTTGGTGTTGCCGATGTTGATGACGTCCGGGCCCTGGCCGCTGACCGCGGCGGCCAGCGTGTTGTTGGTGAGATCGGACCATGGCACGACCTCGACGTCGACCTGGATCCCGGTCTGCTCCTCGAACTTCTCGATCTCGGGAGTCAGGATCTCCATGTCGTTGTCCAGGCTCGCGCCCTGGTTGCTCGCCCAGTACGTGAGGGTCCCGCCCCCACCGTCGCCGCCGGAGCCTTCGGCCTCGTCACCGCCGCCGCCACAGGCGGCCAAGGCAGTGACCAGCGTGGCGGCCAGCACCAGTGAGGCGCCCGGCGTCAGGATTCGCGTCTTCATTGAACGTCTCCCTGTGAGGTTCTCTACACGGCAGCCGCAGGAACGCGCCCCGTCGAATGTCGTCATTGAAGCCTTCGCCGAGGATGGTGTCAAGCTCACATCTTCTGTGAAGTTTACGCCGTCTCATGGGGCGATGCCGCCACAGCGGCCGAAACTGGATCCAGTTCGGGACGCGAATGAGTGAATCCGCACACAGCTGGCCCGGTGGGCCGAGGCTCAGAGGCGGTCGCGGACGAGGTCCCAGACGACGTGGGCGAGGGCGGACTTGGGGCCGGTGCCGACCGTGACGGAGCTGCCGTCGGCGCCCAGGACGACGGCGGCGTTGTCCTCGGACTCGAAGCCGCGGTCGGCGCCGACCTCGTTGACCACCAGCAGATCGCAGCCCTTCGCCGCGAGCTTGGCGCGGCCGTGGTCGAGGACGCTGCCGGTGGCGTCGCCGGTCTCGGCGGCGAACCCGACCACCACCTGCGCGGGGCTGGGCCGGTTCGCGGACAGATGCGCGAGGATGTCGGCGGTCCGCTCCAGCTCGATGACCGGCGACGACCCGTCGGCCGACTTCTTGATCTTGGTGTCGGTGTAGGTGACCGGCCGGAAGTCGGCGACGGCCGCGGCCATGACGACGGCGTCGGCGTCGGCCGCCGCGGCCACCATGGCGTCGAACAGCTGGGCCGCCGACCCGACCCGCACGAGGTCGACGCCGGCGGGGTCGGGCAGTGACACGTTGGCCGCCACCAGGGTGACGCGGGCGCCGCGAGCGGCCGCGGCGCGGGCCAGCGCGTAGCCCTGCCGGCCGGACGAGCGGTTGCCCAGGAACCGGACCGGGTCGAGGTGCTCGCGGGTGCCGCCGGCGGACACGACGACGTGCCGGCCGGTGAGGTCGGGCCCGGCGCCGCCACGGCTCAGCACGTCGGTGACATAGGCATGGATGTCGGCGGGCTCGGGCAGCCGGCCCTTGCCGGTGTCGGCGCCGGTGAGCCGGCCGACCGCGGGCTCGACGACGAGCGCGCCGCGCTTGCGCAGCGTCTCGACGTTGGCGACGGTGGCCGGGTGCTCCCACATCTCGGTGTGCATGGCCGGTACGTAGACGACGGGGCCGCGCGTGGTGAGCAGCGTCGACGTCAGGAGGTCGTCGGCCAGGCCGGCGGCCGCGCGGGCCATGAGGTCCGCCGTCGCCGGCGCGACGAGGACGAGGTCGGCCTGCCGGCCGATGCGGACGTGCGGCACCTCGTGGACCTCGTCGAAGACCTCGGTGTGCACGGGACGGCCCGACAACGCGGCCCAGGTCGGCTCTCCGACGAAGCGGAGGGCCGACCTGGTGGGTACGACGGTGACGCTGTGGCCGGACTCGGTGAGCCGGCGCAGCACCTCGGCGATCTTGTAGGCGGCGATGCCACCCCCGACGCCGAGGACGATGTCAGCCATCAGCCATCAGCCGAGTTCGGCCGTCAGCTCTGCTGCTCGGCGGCGGGCTCCTCCGCCTTGGCGGCCGGCGCGACCGGGTCCTCGGCGTCGATGTCGTTCGGGTCGATGTGCTCGGCCGTCAGCAGACCCGCGTCGATCTCGCGCAGCGCGATGGACAGCGGCTTCTCCTGCACGTGGGTCTCGACGAGCGGACCGACGTACTCCAGCAGGCCCTCGCCCAGCTGGGAGTAGTAGGCGTTGATCTGCCGAGCCCGCTTGGCCGCGTAGATGACCAGGCCGTACTTGGAGTCGGTCTTGGCCAGCAGGTCGTCGATCGGTGGATAGGTGATGCCCTCGGCAACGCCTTGGGTACCGGACACGCTCATGCCTCCGGGCTTGTCAAGTGGGGTGTACGCATCAAGGCTACCAACTCTTCGCAAACCGTCTCGACGTCGGTGTTCACCAGCGTGACGTCGAACTCGGCCTCGGCGGCCAGCTCCTCGCGGGCGGTGGCCAGCCGGCGCTCGCGCTCGGCCTCCGTCTCGGTGCCGCGGCCGATGAGCCGGCGGACCAGCTCGTCCCAGCTCGGCGGCGCGAGGAACACGAACAACGCGTCGGGGATGGTCTGCCGTACCTGGCGGGCACCCTGCAGGTCGATCTCGAGCAGCACCGAGTGGCCGTGGGCGAGCGCGCGCTCGACCGGGCCCCGTGGCGTGCCGTACTTCGCCCGCTTGTGGACGACGGCCCACTCGAGGAACTCACCGTGCTCGATCATCTTGTCGAACGTGGCGTCGTCCACGAAGTGGTAGTGCTCACCGTCGATCTCGCGCGGGCGCGGCGGCCGGGTGGTCGTGGACACGGAGATCCACAACTCCGGGTGGGCCGCACGCAACTGCTTGACGACGGTCGTCTTTCCGACCGCCGTCGGCCCCGACAGGACGATGACCCGCGGGGCCGACCGCGGATGGGACGTGTGCAGGCTCAACCGCCGAAACGCTCGATCAGCGCCGCGGACTGGTTGGCACCGAGGCCACGCACGCGGCGGGTCTCTGCGATGCCGATCTCCTCCATGATCTGCTTGGCGCGGACCTTTCCGACACCGGGCATCGACTCGAGGAGGGCGGAAACCTTCATCTTGCCGATGACCTCATTCTTCTCGCCTTCCTTGAGCACGTCGCCGAGACGGGCCCCTGCGTTCTTCAGGCGGTTCTTGACCTCCGCACGCTCCCGGCGAGCTTCGGCAGCCTTCTCGAGAGCGGCCGCGCGCTGTTCGGGAGTCAGGTTAGGGAGCGCCACGAGCGGGTCACCTCTGTTGTGTCGTTGTGTGGATGTGGGTCCGACCACCGCTTCCGGCGGCCTTGTTTCAGGAACCTAGCGAGTGAACCACCAGGTCAGCAACGCAATCCACCGTACCTGTCCGGACGAATCCACGGTACGACGTCCCCCGCGTGTCGCGCCGGAAGTCCCCGGATTCGCGCCGGTCAGGCACCGGCTGACGCACGAAACAGCAGGTCACGGACGTCCTCGATGGTCTTGGCCGCGGCCGCACGCAGCGCCCGGGGGTCGGGTCCGGCGGACAGGACCTCCCGCGACGCCGACGGGACGACCTGCGGCAAAGCCGCCCCGAACACCGTCGCCAGGTCAGCGACGGTCGCACCCTGGGCGCCGATGCCGGGCGCCAGCAGCGGCCCGCCGACGGCGAGATCCTCACCGGAGCCGCCGGTCGTGGCGCCGACGACCACCCCGACGCTGCCCAGCGCGTCGCCCGCGGCCAGGGCGGCGGCGTTGGCGGCACGGACGTGGTCCAGCACGGTCCCCGCGACGGTCCGGCCGTCGGCCCCGCGGGCGTGCTGGACCTCCGGACCCTCCGGGTTGGAGGTCAGCGCCAGGACGAACACGCCGTTGCCGTGCGCCGCCGCGGTGTCGAGCACGGGGCGCAGCGACTCGAAGCCCAGGTACGGCGAGACGGTGACGGCGTCGGCGCACAGCGGCGACGCCGGGTCGCAGTACGCGTCGGCGTAGGCCTGCATGGTCGAGCCGATGTCGCCGCGCTTGACGTCCAGCAGCACCAGCGCGCCGGCGCCCTTCGCGTCGGCGAGCACCCGCTCCAGCACCGCGACGCCGCGCGACCCGTGCCGCTCGAAGAAGGCCGACTGGGGCTTGAGGAGCGCGACGGTCTCGCCGAGCGCCTCGACCGCCGTGCGGGCGAACCGCTCGAGGCCGGCGACGTCGTCGGAGAGTCCCCAGGCTTCGAGCAGGCCCGGGTGCGGGTCGATGCCGGCGCAGAACGGGCCGCGCGCCCGCATCGCCGCGTCCAGCCTCCGCCCGAACGCCTCCGGTGCGCCCGTCATCGCCCGACCCCCTCGTTGATCGTGGGCGGTCATCGGGTGTCCTCCTCGATCAGGCGGGCCAGGTCACGCTGCACGCGGGCCGGCCAGAACGGGCCGCCGTAGATGAACGCGGTGTACGCCTGGACCAGCGTCGCGCCGGCCCGCAGGCGCTCGTACGCGTCCTCGGCGGTGGTGATGCCACCGGCGGCGACCAGCGTGAGCCGCTCCCCCACGGCGCCGCGCAGCAGCCGCAGCACCTCCAGCGACCGTCCCGCGAGCGGTGCGCCCGACAGCCCGCCGGCGCCGGCCCGCTCGACCGCGAGCGGCGTGGAGCGCAGCCCGTCGCGGCCGATGGTGGTGTTGGTGGCGATGATGCCGTCCAGCTCCAGCTCGAGCGCCAGTTTCGCGACCGCCAGGACGTCGTCGTCGCCGAGGTCGGGAGCGATCTTCACCAGCAACGGCACCCGGCGGGTCGTGACGGCGTCGGCCTGCGCCCGGACGGCGGCGAGCAGCGGCCGCAGCTTCTCGACGGCCTGCAGGTCGCGCAGGCCCGGCGTGTTGGGCGAGCTGACGTTGACCACCAGGTAGTCGGCGTACGGGGCGAGCAGGCGGGTGCTGGCCTCGTAGTCGGCGATCGCCTCGGCCTCGGGCACCGCCTTGGACTTGCCGATGTTGACGCCGACGACGACCGGCAGCGCACGCCGGCGGCGTCGGCGCCGCGCCAGCCGGGCGGCCACCACGGCGGCGCCGTCGTTGTTGAAGCCCATGCGGTTGACGACGGCGCGGTCGGCGGTCAGGCGGTGCAGCCGGGGCCGCGGGTTGCCCGGCTGCGGCCGCCCCGTGACCGTCCCGACCTCGACGAAGGCGAACCCGAGCGCAGCGAGCGCGTCGATGCCGACGGCGTTCTTGTCGAACCCGGCGGCCAGCCCCAGCCGGCCGGGGAAGTGCAGGCCGAACGCCTCGACGGCTCCGGCCGACGTGGCGGGCGGGCCGAGCCGGCGCCGTCCGTACTCCGCCAGGCCCGGCACCCGGGCGGCCAGCCGCATCGCGGCGAACGCCCCCTTGTGCGCCGTCTCGGCGTCGAGCTTCGACAGCACCCGCCGGAACAGCAGGTCGTACGCCGTCATCGACCCGCCTCTTCCGTTGATCTTGGAGAAATGCCGCCAACATGGTCCGAATTGCCCGATAGATACCCGAAGAACTCCAAGATCAACTTCGGTGAGTGGGGTGGGAGGGGTCGGCGGGGCATCAGCGCTGCGCCCAGGACTGCAGCGACCGGACGCCGACCGACTCCGCCCGCAGCGACTCGATGCCCTGCACGGCCGCGGCCAGCCCCTGCGTGGTGGTGATGCAGGGGATGTTGCCCTGGATGGCGGCGCGGCGGATCTCGTAGCCGTCGGCGCGCGGGCTGCCGCCGGTGGTCGTCCCGCTGGGGGTGTTGATGATGAGGTCGACGTCGCCGGCGAGGATGCGGCCGATGATCGTGGGGGTGCCGTCGGGTTCGTGGCCGACCCAGCGCTTGCGCACGACCTCGGCGGTGACGCCGTTGCGGCGCAGCACCTCGGCCGTCCCGGCGGTGGCCAGGATGGTGAAGCCGAGGTCGGCCAGCCGCTTGACCGGGAAGATCATGTGCCGCTTGTCGCGGTTGGCCAGCGACACGAACACCGTGCCCGACGTCGGCAGCGCGCCGAACGCGGCGGACTGGGACTTGGCGAACGCGGTGCCGAACTGCTCGTCGATGCCCATGACCTCGCCTGTGGAGCGCATCTCCGGGCCGAGCAGGGTGTCGACGGTGCGCCCGTCGGGGGTGCGGAAGCGGTTGAACGGCATGACCGCCTCCTTCACCGCGACCGGCGCGTCCGCGGGGAGGTCGACGGCGTCGCCGTCGGCGGGCAGCAGCCCCTCGTCGCGCAGGGTCGCGATGGTCGCGCCGAGCATGACCCGGGCGGCGGCCTTGGCCAGCGGCACCCCGGTGGCCTTGGACACGAACGGCACCGTCCGCGACGCGCGCGGGTTGGCCTCCAGCACGTAGAGGACGTCGCCGGCCAGCGCGTACTGCACGTTGAGCAGGCCGCGCACCCCGACGCCGCGGGCGATGGCCTCGGTGGAGGCCTTGATGCGGGTCAGCTCGTCACGGCCCAGCGTGATGGGCGGCAGCGCGCACGCGGAGTCGCCGGAGTGGATGCCGGCCTCCTCGATGTGCTCCATGACGCCGCCGAGGTAGAGCTCGTCGCCGTCGAACAGCGCGTCGACGTCGATCTCGACGGCGTCGTCGAGGAACCGGTCGACCAGCACCGGGTGCTCGGGGCTGGCCTCGGTGGCCCGGCCGATGTAGTCGGCCAGCGTGGCGTCGTCGTAGACGATCTCCATGCCGCGTCCGCCGAGCACGTAGGACGGGCGCACCAGCACCGGGTAGCCGATGGTGTGGGCGATGTCGCGGGCCTCCTCGAACGAGCGCGCCGTGCCGTGCTTGGGCGCGGGCAGCCCGGCCTCGCCGAGCACCCGGCCGAACGAGCCGCGGTCCTCGGCCAGGTCGATTGCGGCCGGGGACGTGCCCACGATCGGGACCCCGGCCTCGGCCAGCGCGGCCGCCAGTCCGAGCGGCGTCTGCCCGCCCAGCTGCACGATGACCCCGGCGACCGGGCCGGCCTGCCGCTCGGCGTGCACGACCTCGAGCACGTCCTCCAGCGTCAGCGGCTCGAAGTAGAGCCGGTCGGAGGTGTCGTAGTCGGTCGAGACGGTCTCGGGGTTGCAGTTGACCATGACGGTCTCGTAGCCGGCCTCGTGCAACGCCATGGCCGCGTGCACGCACGAGTAGTCGAACTCGATGCCCTGGCCGATGCGGTTCGGGCCGCTGCCCAGGATGATCACGGCCTCCCGCTCGCGCGGCCCGACCTCGGTCTCCTCGTCGTAGGAGGAGTAGTGGTATGGCGTCTTCGCGGCGAACTCCGCCGCACACGTGTCGACGGTCTTGAACACCGGCCGGATGCCCAGTGCGTGCCGCACACCCCGCACGACCTCGGCGGACGTGCCGCGCAGCGCCGCGAGCTGGACATCGGAGAACCCGTGCCGCTTCGCCTCACGCAGCAGGTCGGGCGTGAGCTCCGGCGCCGCTCGCACCTCGTCGGCGACCTCGGTGAGCAGCTGCAGCTGGTCGAGGAACCACGGGTCGATGCGGGTGGCGGCGTAGAGCTCGTCCACGCTCGCGCCGGCCCGCAGCGCCGCCACGACGTCGCGCAGCCGCCCGTCGTAGGGACGGCTCACCTTCGCGACCAGCTCGTCCTTGGCGCCGGGGTCGGAGGCGAAGTCCAGCGCCCCGTCGGACTTCTCCAGCGACCGCATCGCCTTCTGCAGCGCCTCGGTGAAGTTGCGGCCGATGGCCATCGCCTCGCCGACGCTCTTCATGTGCGTGGTCAGCGTGGAGTCGGCGGCCGGGAACTTCTCGAACGCGAACCGCGGCGCCTTGACCACGACATAGTCCAGCGTCGGCTCGAACGAGGCCGGGGTCTCGCCGGTGATGTCGTTCGGGATCTCGTCCAGCGTGTAGCCCAGCGCCACCTTCGCGGCGATCTTCGCGATCGGGAACCCGGTCGCCTTGGACGCCAGCGCCGACGAGCGGGACACCCGCGGGTTCATCTCGATGACGATGAGCCGGCCGTCGTCGGGGTTCACCGCGAACTGGATGTTGCAACCGCCGGTGTCGACACCCACCGCCCGGATGATCGCGATCGCCTGGTCGCGCATGACCTGGTACTCGCGGTCGGTGAGGGTCAGCGCCGGGGCGACGGTGACGGAGTCGCCGGTGTGCACGCCCATCGGGTCGACGTTCTCGATGGAGCAGACGATCACCACGTTGTCCGCGCCGTCGCGCATGACCTCCAGCTCGTACTCCTTCCAGCCGAGGATCGACTCCTCCAGGAGCACCTCGGTGGTCGGCGACGCGTCCAGGCCGGCCCCGGCGATGCGGCGCAGATCCTCCTCGTCGAAGGCCATGCCCGAGCCCGCGCCGCCCATGGTGAACGACGGCCGGACGACGACCGGGTAGCCGAGCTTCTCGACCGCGTTCAGGCAGTCGTCCATCGAGTGGCAGATCTCCGAGCGAGCGGTCTCGCCGCCGACCTCCTCGACGATCTTCTTGAACGACTCGCGGTTCTCGCCCCGCTCGATGGCGTCGATCGACGCCCCGATCAGCTCGACCCCGAACCGCTCCAGCACCCCCCGCTCGTGCAGCGCGACCGCCGTGTTCAGCGCCGTCTGCCCGCCCAGCGTCGCCAGCAGCGCGTCGGGCCGCTCCAGCGCGATGACCTTCTCGACGAACTCCGGCGTGATCGGCTCGACATACGTCGCGTCGGCGATGTCCGGGTCGGTCATGATCGTCGCCGGGTTGCTGTTCACCAGGATGACCCGCAGGCCCTCGGCCCGCAGCACCCGGCAGGCCTGCGTCCCGGAATAGTCGAACTCGCACGCCTGGCCGATCACGATCGGGCCCGACCCGATGACCAGGACGCTGTCGATGTCGGTGCGCCTGGGCATCAGGCCTCCTTCGCGGCGGTCTGGGCCGCCGACATGACGTCGGTGAAGCGGTCGAACAGGTAGGCGGCGTCGTGCGGGCCGGCCGCGGCCTCCGGGTGGTACTGGACGGAGAAGCCCTTGAGCCGGCCCTGCTGGTCGCGCAGGGCGAGGCCCTCGACGACGTCGTCGTTGAGGCAGACGTGGCTGACCTCGGCCGCGCCGTACGGCGTCTCGGTGACGCCGTCGCGCGGCGCGTCGACCGCGAAGCCGTGGTTGTGCGCCGTCACCTCGACCTTGCCGGTGGTGCGGTCCTGGACCGGCTGGTTGATGCCGCGGTGGCCGTAGCCGAGCTTGTAGGTGCCGAAGCCCAGCGCGCGGCCGAACACCTGGTTGCCGAAGCAGATGCCGAAGAACGGCAGGTCACGCTCCAGCGCGCCCTGGACGACGCGCATGGGGCCGTCGGCCGTCGCGGGGTCGCCCGGGCCGTTGGACAGGAACAGCCCGTCGGGCTCGCGGGCGAGCACGTCGTCGATGGTCGCCGTGGCGGGCAGGACGTGCACCTCGATGCCGCGCTCGGCCATGCGCCGCGGCGTCATCGTCTTGATGCCGAGGTCGAGGGCGACGACGGTGAACCGGCGCTCGCCGTCGGCCGGGACGACGTACGGCTCCTTGGTGCTGACCTCGGCGGCGAGGTCGGCGCCCAGCATCTCGGGGCTGTCCAGCACCCGCTGCCGCAGCGCGTCGGCGTCGGTCTCGACGGTGGAGATACCGACCCTCATCGCACCGCGTTCGCGCAGGTGGCGGGTGAGCGCCCGGGTGTCGATGCCGCTGATGCCGACGACGCCCTGGGCGGCCAGCTCCTCGTCGAGGCTGCGCCGGCTGCGCCAGTTGGACGGGCGGCGCGCGGGGTCGCGGACGACGTAGCCGGCGACCCAGATGCGGCCGGACTCGGGGTCGTCGTCGTTCACGCCGGTGTTGCCGATGTGCGGCGCCGTCTGGACGACGACCTGGCGGTGGTAGGACGGGTCGGTCAGCGTCTCCTGGTAGCCGGTCATGCCGGTCGAGAAGACGGCCTCGCCGAACGTCTCGCCGTGCGCGCCGTACGAGCGGCCGCGGAACGTCCGGCCGTCCTCGAGCACGAGCAGCGCCGGTGCGTTCGTCGTCATGCGTTCCCTCCTGCGGTTCCCCCGGTGATGTCGTGCGTGAGCCGGCCGCGCAGGAACGTCGCGACGACGGTGCCCGGCAGCTTCATCCCCTCGTAGGGCGTGTTCCGCGACAGCGACGCCGATGCCGACGGGTCGACCGTGGTGGTGGTGCTCGGGTCGACGAGGGTGAGGTTGGCCGGCTCGCCGGCGGCGATGGGCCGGCCGTGCGGCTGGTCGCCGGTGTCGCAGCGGCCGATGCGGGCCGGCGCGAACGCCATGCGGTCGGCGACGCCGGCCCAGTCCAGTAGCCCGGTGTCGACCATGGTGTGCTGGACGACCGACAGCGCCGTCTCGAGCCCGAGCATGCCGAACGCGGCGACGTCCCACTCGCAGTCCTTCGCCTCGACCGGATGCGGCGCGTGGTCGGTGGCGACGATGTCGATGGTGCCGTCGGCCAGCGCCTCGCGCAGAGCGGCGACGTCGGCGGCGGAGCGCAGCGGCGGGTTGACCTTGTAGCGCGGGTCGTAGCCGGCCACCAGCTCGTCCGTCAGGAGCAGGTGGTGCGGCGTGACCTCGGCCGTCACCGGCAGCCCGCGCTCCTTGGCCAGCCGGACGATCTCGACCGAGCCCTTGGTCGACAGGTGGCAGATGTGCACCCGCGAGCCGACGTGGGCGGCCAGCAGCACGTCGCGGGCGACGATGGCCTCCTCGGCGACGCTCGGCCAGCCGCGCAGCCCGAGGCGGCCGGACAGCTCGCCCTCGTTCATCTGCGCGCCCTCGGTGAGCCGCGGCTCCTGGGCGTGCTGGGCGATGACGCCGTCGAAGGCCTTGACGTACTCCAGCGCGCGGCGCATCAGCATCGCGTCGTGCACGCAGACGCCGTCGTCGGAGAAGACCCGCACGCCGGCGGCGGACTCGGCCATGGCGCCGAGCTCGGCCAGCCGCTCGCCCTTCAGCCCGACGGTGACGGCGCCGACCGGGCGGACGTCGGCGTGCCCGGCCTCGCGGCCCAGCCGCCAGACCTGCTCGACGACGCCGGCGGTGTCGGCGACGGGGTCGGTGTTGGCCAT
This sequence comes from Jiangella rhizosphaerae, assembly GCF_003579925.1. Taxonomy (GTDB): domain Bacteria; phylum Actinomycetota; class Actinomycetes; order Jiangellales; family Jiangellaceae; genus Jiangella; species Jiangella rhizosphaerae. Next base: position 11,882 of record NZ_QUAL01000119.1, read on the forward strand.
CGCGTGGACGGCGGTGAACCCGCCGCGGGCCGCGGCGAGCGTGCCGGTCTCGACGGTCTCGGCGTCCTCGCGCCCGGGTTCACGCAGGTGCGTGTGGAGGTCGACCAGGCCGGGCAGCGCGATGAGCCCGGTGGCGTCGATGGTCCGGGCGCCGTCCTTGCGCAACCCGGCACCCAGGCCCACGATGACGCCGTCGTCGACGAGGATGTCCTGCGGGTCGCCGCCGAGGACGCGCGCGTTGGTGATCAGGGTGGCGTTCACGCCGTCTCCTCGGTGTTCGTGCCGGCCAGCATCAGGTACAGGACCGCCATGCGGACGTAGACGCCGTTGGTGACCTGCTCGACGATGACCGAGCGGGCGCTGTCGGCGACCTCGGCGGTGATCTCCATGCCCCGGTTCATCGGGCCGGGGTGCAGCACGAGCGCCTCGGGGGGCATCAGCGCCTGGCGGCGGGCGTCGAGGCCGTAGCGGCGGCTGTACTCGCGGGCGGACGGGAAGAACGCGGCGTTCATGCGCTCGCGCTGGACGCGGAGCATCATGACGGCGTCGGCGCCGGCCAGCGCGTCGTCGAGGTCGTAGCTCGTGGCGCACGGCCAGCCGTCGACACCGTTCGGGAGCAGCGTCGGCGGCGCGACCAGCGTGACCTTCGCCCCGAGCGTCGCCAGCAGCAGGACGTTGCTGCGGGCGACCCGGCTGTGCAGCACGTCGCCGACGATGACGACCTGCTTGCCGGCCAGCTCTCCCAGGTGGCGCCGCATGGTGAACGCGTCGAGCAGCGCCTGGGTCGGGTGCTCGTGGGTGCCGTCGCCGGCGTTGACCACGCAGGCGTTGATCCAGCCCGACGTCGCCAGCCGGTACGGCGCGCCGCTGGCGGAGTGGCGCACGACGACGCCGTCGGCGCCCATGGCCTCGAGCGTCAGCGCGGTGTCCTTGAGGCTCTCGCCCTTGGACAGGCTGGAGCCCTTGGCCGAGAAGTTCACGACGTCGGCGGACAGCCGCTTGGCCGCCAGTTCGAACGACGTGCGGGTGCGGGTGGAGTCCTCGAAGAAGAGGTTGACCACGGTGCGTCCGCGCAGCGTCGGCAGCTTCTTCACCGCGCGGCCCTCGGTGAGCCGGGCCATCTCCTCGGCGGTGTCGAGCACCAGCGTGGCGTCGTCGAGGGAGAGGTCGCCGGCGGACAGGAGGTGACGGATCACGGCAGCACCTCCGTGGCCTGCGGGGCGGGCTTGTCGAGGAGGACGCCGTCGTGGCCGTCGGTCTCGGCGAGCCGGACCTTCACGCTCTCGGCCAGCGACGTCGGGATGTTCTTGCCGACGTGGTCGGCGCGGATCGGCAGCTGCCGGTGCCCGCGGTCGACGAGGACCACCAGCCGGACGGCGCGCGGCCGCCCGATGTCCTCCAGGGCCGTCAGTGCGGCCCGGATGGTCCGCCCCGAGAACAGGACGTCGTCGACCAGCACCACGATGCGGTCGTCGACCCCGCCGGGCGGGATGTCGGTGTGTTCGAGGGCGCGCGCGGGCCGCAGCCGCAGGTCGTCGCGGTACATGGTGACGTCGAGCGCCCCGACGGGGACCTCGGTGCCCTCGACCGCGGAGATGCGTTCGGCCAGCCGGTACGCGAGCGGGACGCCGCGTTTGGGGATGCCGAGGAGGACGAGGTGGGCGGCGCCCTTGTTGCGCTCGACCACCTCGTGGGCGATGCGCGTCAGGGCCCGGGCGACATCGTCGCCGTCGAGCACCTCGCGCGCGCCGGACAGGTCGCGAGACATGCTTCGCAGGACCTCCTTCCCCGCCTCACGGGACGGGACTTAAAGGACGTCGGACGTGTTCGAGCGTATCAGCGGCCTCGGGCCGGTTCGCGCGGGGCGCGCTGTCGGCCCCGTCACACCGCCGGATCGGTCGCCGGGTCGACCGGTGCGACGACGCGCAGCCCAGCGGCCCGGGCGGCCTCGGCCTGGCGGTGGTCGTAGGCGACCAGCTCCTCGGCCTCGGCGCGGATGGCGACCGCGACGTGCAACGCGTCGAGACTGCGCAGCGCCCGCCCGGGCAGGAGCCCCGCCTCGATGTACGTCGCTCGGTCGGGTTCGTAGAGGTCGAAGCGGTCGAGCACCTCGGTGACGCGCTCCTGTCCGATCCCGGTGCGGGTCGCGAGACGGCGCAGCTCGGTCTCCAGCAGCATGCTCGACACCAGCGCCAGGCCGGCTTCCTGCTGCGCGTCCAGGTAGTCCGCCAGCGCCGCCGACTCGGCATCCTCGATCAGCAGCTTCGCCGCCGCGGACGTCTCGACGTAGACCGTCATCGCTCCCCGCGCAGGTCGTCGAGGATCGGCTGCACCGGAGTGTCCAGCCGGACGCGCTCGAGCTCGGCGAAACCGCCACGCACCCTGGCCCGGCGCACCCGCAGGCTCGAGCGGCGACTGGTCGGCGGCACCAGGACCGCGACGATCTCGCCGTGGTTGCTGATCGCGATGCTCTCCCCCGCCTGCACGTCACGGAGGACTGCGCTGCTGTTGTTGCGCAGCTCGCGATGCGGGATGGTCCGCGCCATCGGACCCACCTCCTCGGACTGTAGCAAACGTAGCACGTGCCCTCCTTCCGCCGCTGACTCTCACCTCCTATGGGTACTTTTCGTCGGCCGTTTGTGACCGGCCAACGCCATTTTCATGGCGCAGCACGCCGGTCCCCTTCGGTGTTCTCGCCTGGAAATTGCGGTGCGGCCGCACCGCCCCCGCGCCTACCGTGACCGCCATGGAGCTGCGCCCGGAACGATCCGCCGACCACGACGCCGTCCACGAGGTGCACCGGCAGGCGTTCGGCGCCGACGGCGAGCATGTGGCCGCCCTCACCGACGACCTGCGCGGCCTGCTCTCCCCCACCAGCGGCCTGTCCCTGGTCGCCGTCGAGGACGGCGACGTCGTCGGGCACGTGCTGTTCACCCGCGGCATCCTCGACGCGCCGGAGCGGCTGGTCGACGTGCTGGTGCTGAGCCCCGTCGGGGTGCTGCCCACCCACCAGAAGCAGGGCGTCGGCAGCGCCCTCGTCACCCGCGGCCTCGAGCTCGCCGACGAGCAGGGCGCGCCGGCGGTGTTCCTCGAGGGCGCGCCGGGCTACTACCCGCGGTTCGGGTTCGAGCCCGGCGAGCCGCTCGGGTTCCGCAAGCCGTCCTTACGCATCCCCGACGCCGCGTTCCAGGTCCGCGCGCTCGGCGCGTACGAGCCGTGGATGACCGGCACCCTCGTCTACTCGGAGATCTTCTGGCGCCACGACGCCGTCGGCCTGCGGTGACCGACTACCGGCGGTGGTGGTCGACGTCGGTGTTCTCGAGGCGGCCCCAGCCGTGCCAGCGGTCGACCTCGATCCAGGCGCTGACCCGGCGGCGGTCGCGCCGGCGGTAGGGCCCGCCGGTGTAGTGCCGCGCCAGCCGGTCGATGTCGGCCAGGTCCGCGTCGTCGTGCAGGTCGACGACGCGGCCCTGGACGCTGACGTGGGTGTACCAGCTCTCCTCGTCGAGCACGGTGAGGCTGACCCGAGGGTCGGCCCGCAGGTGCTCGAGCCGCTTGCGGCCCTCGTCGAGGTTGACCAGCACCCGGCCGTCCTCCCACAGGTACCAGGTCGCGACGCTCACCGGCCCGGCCGGTCCGATGGTCGCCATCACGGCCGGGTTCGGCCGGGCGAGGAACGCGCTGACGTCGTCAGGAAGCGGAGCCTTCGGCATCATCCGATCCAACCATGGCCGCCCGGGCGGCCATGAACGGCGCGCGGTCGAAGACGAACCAGCTGCGGACGATGCGGCCGCCGGCGACGCGGACGCACTCCGCGCCGGGCGCGCGGGCGACGAGCTGCGTCACCGAGTCGTACATGACGAGCGCCATCTCGTCGTCGCCGAACGCGGCGATCAGCGAGGCGCTGACCAGCTGTGACACGTACGGCTCGAGGAAGGCGCGGTAGGCGTTGACGCCCTCCAGGAGTCCGGGCGGGGCCTCGCAGAGGACGTCGTCGGCGATGTAGCGCAGTGCGGCGTCCAGGTCACCGCCGGCCCATGCGTGGTGGTAGGCGAGCGCGACGTCCAGAGCGGCACCAGTCATGATCGTTCCCTTCTTCGATGGGTCCTTCACGACGTACAGACACCGGCGCCGCGGGGAACGGAACGGTCGTGCGACGATGCGACCGTGACGACGGTGAGCTCGGCGCTGCTGACCCGTGCGCGGGCCGGCGACCACGACGCGTTCGCCGAGCTCGTCGACCCATTCCGCCGTGAGCTGCACCTGCACTGCTACCGGCTGCTCGGCCGGCTCGCCGACGCCGAGGACGCCGTGCAGGAGACGCTGCTGGCGGCGTGGCGCGGGCTGCCGGAGTTCGAGGGACGGGCGTCGGTGCGCGGCTGGCTGTATCGCATCGCGACGCACCGCTGCCTCAACGCGATCCGCGACGCCGGGCGCCGTCCGCCGCTCGCCCCGATGCCGCCGTTCGAGGCGCCGGAGCCGACGCGCCACCACGAGGTCCCCTGGGTCCAGCCCTACCCGGACACGCTGCTCCCGGAGCCGGCCTACCTGCGGCGCGAGCAGGTCGAGCTGGCCTTCGTCGAGGCACTGCAGCAGCTGCCGCCGCGGCAGACCGCCGCGCTCGTGCTGTGCGACGTGCTCGGCTTCCCACTCGCCGAGGCCGCGGAGCTGCTGGACACGACGCCGACGGCGGTGAAGGGGACGCTGCAGCGCGCCCGTTCGACGCTTCGCACCCGGGCGACGCAGCCGCCGCCGGCGGACTCCCCCGCCGAACGCGACCTCACCGAGCGGTTCGCCGCCGCCTTCGTCGCCGACGACGTCGACGCCGTGATCGCCCTTCTGACCGACGACGCCTGGCTGGCCATGCCGCCGGCGCCGCACCAGTACGTCGGGACGGCCGCGATCGCCGGGTTCCTGCGGGCCAGCGCCGGCTGGCGGGCCGGCCGCCGGTACACGCGGCTGCCGGCCCGGGCGAACGGTCAGCCCGCGTTCGCCCTCTACCTCGACGCGGCGCCCGCCGGCCTCGTCGTCCTCACCCTCGACGGCGACCACGTCGCCGGCGTCACCCGCTTCATGGACGACACTCTCTACCCCTGGTTCGGCCTGCCGGCATCGCACCGCTGACCGGCCCCGACCCCGCGCCGCCCCCGAGTTGATCTTGGAGTTGTTCGGCCATTGTGGGGCGAACTGTCCCATAGATACCCGAACAACTCCAAGATCAACTTCCGAGGCGGCCGCGCTTCGGCCCGGCCCGGCCGACGACGACGAGCGTCAGCTGAGCCCGCGCATCTGCAGCACCTTGAGCGCCAGCGCGAGGTCCAGCCGCAGCTCGGGGTCGGTGGTGAACGGGCCGAGCATGCGTTCCAGCTTCCCGATGCGGTACCGCAGCGTGTTGTAGTGGAAGTGCAGCTGCCGCGCTGCCTCGGCGACATTCAGATTCGTGTCGAGCAGGACCTTCAGCGTGTGCCGCAGGTCCTCCATCTCGGGGTCGTCCTCGGCGGCGAGGCCGTGCAGGGTCTCGCGGACGAAGCCGCGCAGTTCCTCGCGGTCCTCGATCTGGCTGAGCAGCCGGAACGAGCCCAGGCTGTCGAAATGTGCCAGCGACCCGCGGCCGTTCATCTGCCGCCCGACGTCGACGGCGCGGCGGGCCTGCTCGTACCCGACGGGGAGCCGCGAGGGGTCGTCGACGACGCGGCTGACGCCGGTGGAGAACGAGCGCCGGCCGCCGCCACCGTCACCGGTCACCTGTCTCACGGCGTCGCGCACCACCGCCTCCGGGTCGGGGCGCGGTCCCACCGGGAGCAGCGCGACCACCTCCTGGGCGAACCCGACGACGGCGGCGCGCGGGTCGCGCCGCTGCACGACCGACTGCCACGCCACGGTGAACCGCTCCTGCACCGGCCGCAGCTGCAGCCCCGACGACGCGGCGGGCCCGTTCTCGGGGTCCAGCTCGGCCACGACGACGACGAGGTCGCGCCCGACGTCCCAGCCGAGGGACTCGCAGTGCGCCACGATGCGCTCGCGGTCGCCGGCCCGGCCGGACAGCACGTCGCGGAGGAAGTCGCCGCGGTACTTGCTCTCGACGGCGGTGACGGCGAGCTGCTTGTTCACCGCCAGCGCGGCCACCGTCGCGGCCCGTTCCAGCACGTTGACGTCGGCATCGTCCAACGCCCGGTGCCGGGCGAACGCCACGATGCGCCCGTGGTCGACACGGCCGGCGACGATCGACACGACGGCGTGCCAGCCGGGCACGTCGACGTGGGAGTGGACGCCACCGGGCTCGTACTCGGTGCGGAACCGGCCGGACGTGTCGAAGCACGGCGTGTGCCGCCACGACGCGAGGTCGTCGACGTTGCCGCCCTCGGCCAGCACCCGCCCGTCGGCCGTCGTCACCATGACCGGCACCCCGAGCACGGCCGACGTCTTCGTGACCAGCTCGGTCAGCCCGCCGCCTTCGAGCACCACCGACAGCAGCGCGTGGTGCACCTCCCACGACCGCTCCAGCGCCGCCGCCTGCTTGTTCAGCACGCCGGTGAGTACCTGGTTGAGGATGTCGTCGAACCCGACGGCGTCGGGCAGCAGCAACAGCGGCAGGCCGAGCCGGTCGGCCTCGTGGACCATCTCCTCCGGCAGCGCGTCGAGGTAGCGGTGCAGCTTGACGGCGAGGGCGGCCAGGCCGCGCGCGTCCAGCTCGGCGACGAGGCCGGGCAGCCCCTGCGGGGTGTTGCGCAGCGGATACCCGGTGGTGAGCAGCAGCTCGTGCGGCTTCACCCACGGGAGGATGTCCGGAACCTCCATGATGTTGGCGCGCTGGACGACGCGGTCCAGGCCGTCCTCCCCCGCCAGCAGGCGCGCGCCCGCCAGCGCGGGGATCTCCATCGCCTTGCGCACCGTCAGCCCCGCCACGGCGTGCGACGGCCACCTGCCGCCGGCCGATGCTGGCAACTCCGGCGAACCCGGGGCCGGATCGTTGGCAAGTTTGCCCATGCGACGACGGTAGCGGTCCCCGCTACGTTCGTGGCAGTCCCAGTTCAGGTGATCTTGGGCGGAACGGAGGTCGCGAGTGCCGGCACCGACGGTCCCGACCGGGGTCCGGGCCATCCGGCCGTGGCCGGGTGACGCGTCACGGCAGGTCCTGCCGGGCGCCGCGAGCACCGCCGTCGCCGGCCTCGTGGGGGGTCCACGGCTCACCGGGGAGGTCGTGGCCGCCACCCGCACCCTGACCGCCGTCCTGGTCGACCACGGCGCCGGGCCGGTGCTGCTGTGCCTCACCGGCCCGGCGGCCGTGCGACTGCCGTGCGCCGTGGTCACGCCGTGGCCGGTGTCCGGCCTGCGGCCGGGCCAGCCGGCTCTGGTGGGCGAGGGCGAGCTGCGCATCGGCGACGACTCCGACGGCGCCGTCGTCACCGTCGGGCGATGGTGGCGCACGCGACCGGCCGTCATCGGCGACGTGGCGCTGGCCCGCCGGCGCACCGCCGGGCAGGACGACCGGCCCGGCCTGGACGGCATGGTCGTCGCGGCCGCCGGACGGCTCGGCCTGGCGCTGCTCTGTGGCGACGACGACGAGGTCTCCGACGCCGTCGGCGGGCTGCTGGGCCTCGGCCCCGGGCTGACCCCGGCCGGCGACGACGTCCTGGCCGGCGCGCTGGTGGTCGCCGCCGCGGCCGGACCACGCGCCGCGGCCCG
>NZ_QUAL01000121.1 GCF_003579925.1 Jiangella rhizosphaerae
GCGCCGAGGCGACCCGGCGACCCGCCCCGCGGATCGGGGAGCGGGCGGCGCAGGGCCCGCGGCCGCCCCGTCCGCCCGGCCCGCCACCGCCGCCGGAACCGCGTGCCGGTCGTGCGACAATGGACGACGACGCGACCGCGCCGGAATCGCCGCGCGTCACCGCGTGACGGTCGCACCGTCAGCCGCGGACCCCGGCGGTTCGGCCGCCAGCAGCACACCCGATCCCGGAGAGGAGTCAGCTCGCCATGGGCAAGAAGGCACGCAAGCGCCGTTCGCGCAAGAAGAGCGCCGCCAACCACGGCAAGCGCCCCAACTCGTAGTTCCCTTCGCCTTGCGGAACCCCCGCACGGCACAGGAGCAACAGAGGCGCCCCGTACGGCGACGAGAGCCCCGGCACCTGCGACGCAGGGCCGGGGCTCGTGTCAGTTCGGCGTGGGTGTCAGGGCGTCCGGGTCATCTGCACCCGGACCTCCTGGATGCGGGCGCGGATCTTCAGCCGCAACTCGTCGGGCGCGTGGTCGCAGCCGCATGCGCGCGCCACCGCCTCGCGGATGACCCGCTCGATGTCGTACGTGGACAGACACGGCTGACAGTCGTCGAGATGCGCCTTGATCTCGTCGTACGTCAGAGTGCGGTCGTCGAGCTCGTGGTCGAGGAACATGTAGACCCGGTCGAGAACCTCAGCGCAGTCGACGTCGTTGTCGTCGCAGCTCATCCCCCAACCTCCTGAGTGACCTTCGGTACCAGCCCACGCTCGCGGGCGTAGTCCTCGAGCAACCCGCGCAGCTGACGGCGGCCACGGTGCAGCCTGGACATCACGGTGCCGATCGGTGTGCCCATGATGTCGGCGATCTCCTTGTAGGGGAAGCCCTCGACGTCGGCCAAGTAGACCGCGATGCGGAACTCCTCGGGGATCTCCTGCAAGGCGTTCTTCACGTCGGAGTCGGGCAGGTGCGCCAGGGCCTCGGCCTCGGCGGAGAGCAGACCGGACGAGGTGTGCGCCTCGGCCCGGGCCATCTGCCAGTCCTCGATCTCCTCGGTGGCGCTCTGCTGCGGCTCGCGCTGCTTCTTGCGGTAGGTGTTGATGAAGGTGTTGGTCAGGATGCGGTAGAGCCACGCCTTGAGGTTCGTTCCCTCCTTGAACTGGTGGAACGAGGCGTAGGCCTTCGCGAACGTCTCCTGGACCAGGTCCTCGGCGTCGCTGGCGTTGCGCGTCATGCGCAGCGCGGCCGAGTACAACTGGTCGAGGTACGGCAACGCATCGCGCTCGAAGCGCTGCGTGCGCTGCTCGTCACTCTCCTGATCAGTCATCACCGTCAAGTCTACCGGCGCGATGGCGTCCCAGGTCTCACGGCTGTCGCGCACCGCGTCCTCGGACGGCGGCCGCTCCAAGCACGTCGCACCCACAGTCAGCTGAACCTCCCGGATTCGGTCGTTCCGCTGGCGTCAACGGCGACGGCGCCGGGTTCATTCCCCGATGGGGCCCAGGAAGGCGCGCACGGCGGCCACGACGGCGTCGATGGCCTCGCGCTGCGAGTGGCCCTTGAGCACCCGCATGCCGTGGTCGGCGCCCGGGATGGTGACCAGCTGGTGCGGACCGGACGGGAACTCGTCGGGGCCGCCGAAGGTGTCGCGCTCGCCCTGCACGACGAGCACCGGCAGCTTCTCGGCCGCGCCCGTCAGCTCGGGCAGCCGGGAGGCCTCAGGCTTACCGGGCAGATGCAGCGGGAACGCGAGGCAGACGACGGCTGCGGCGTCGAGCTCAGCGGCGGTGCGGCAGGCGACGCGGGCGCCGGAGCTGCGGCCGCCGAGCACCAGCGGCAAGTCGCGCGGCAGCGTGGCGAGGGCCGCCAGCCAGGCCTCGTCGAGCACCGGCGGGCGCGGCGCGACCTTCTTGCCGGCCAGCCGCCACGGCTGCTCGAACCGGACGACGGTGACGCCCTCGGCCGGCAGGTGGCGCGACAGTGCCTCGAGGTCGGCCGCCGTGGGTCCGCCGCCGGCGCCGTGCCCCAGCACCAGCCGCAGCCGGGGCTCGTCGGCGGCGTCGGTCCAGAACGCGGCCTCGCCGATGGGTGTGCCGACGGTGGTCCGGACCGGAGCCATCAGAGCTCCACCGGTTCGACGAGGTGCGGCCCGTTGTTGCCGACCTTGTTGACCTCGGTGGACACCGGGTAGGCGTCGAGGACGCCGGGGACGGCCGGGTTCAGCAGCCGCGTGACGTCCTCGGGGTCGGTGATGCCGGGGTCGAGCCAGCGCTCCCAGTCGTCCGGGCCGACCAGCATGGGCATGCGGTCGTGGATCTGGCCGACGTCGTCGGTGGCGTCGGTGGTCAGGATCACCACGGACCAGACGAACGCGTCGTCGGCGTCCTCGGGCTTGCTCTTGTCGCGCCAGATCTCGTACAGCCCCGCCATGGCGAGCGAGCCCTGCTTCGGGTGGATGAAGAACGGCTGCTTCTCGCCCTTCTCGCCGCGCCACTCGTAGAAGCCGTCGGCCGGGAGGATGCACCGGCGCAGCGCGAACGCCTTGCGGAAGGCCGGCTTCTCGGCGGCGGTCTCGACCCGCGCGTTGATCAGCCGGTTCCCGATGGCGACGTCCTTCGCCCAGGACGGCACCAGGCCCCAGCGCAGCGTCCGCAGCCGGCGCACCGGCGGCTCTTCTGGCTCGTCCTTCTTCCCGCGGGTGAGCACGGCGTAGACCTTCTTGGAGGGTGCGACGTTCCAGTCGGGGTCGAGGCGCTCGCGCACCTCCTCCCGCTGGACGCCGAACTCGTCGGCGAGGTCGTCGGCGCTCTGGCTGACCGCGTACCGTCCGCACATACGCCCATCCTCGCACCCGCCACTGACGGGATCGGGCTGGATCGAGCGCCTACGGGTGTAGGCGGCGGGTTTCGTGGTAGTCAAGAACCATGAGCCTCGTCCGAATGATCGCCCGCCCGATGCTCGCGTCGATCTTCGTCGTCCAAGGCGCGCAGCGGCTGCGCGACCCGGAGCCGGGGATCGACGCGGCCGCCACGTTCTCCGAGCGGTTCGGCCCGACGCTGCGCAAGCGGGTGCCGCAGCTGCCGACCGACCCCAAGACGCTCGTGCGCATCAACGCCGGCGTCCAGATCGGCGCCGGACTGGCGCTGGCCACCGGCCGGATGCCTCGGCTGGCCTCGCTCGCACTGCTCGGCTCGCTGCTGCCGACCACCTGGGCGGGCCATCCCTTCTGGACCATCGAGGACCCCGAGAAGCGCAACGCCCAGCGCGTCCAGGCGATGAAGAACGTCGGCCTCGCCGGGGGCCTGATGCTCGCCGCGGTCGACACCGAGGGCAAGCCGGGGCTGTCGTGGCGGGCGCGGCGCGCGGCGAAGGACGCCAAGCGGGCGACGAGGACGGCCAAGCGCGAGGCGAAGCTGGCCGCCAGGGCCACCGCCGGCCAGGCCAGGGCCGGCCTGCGCTCGGTACAGCACCGCGTCACGCCCTGACGACGCAGCGGGCACCGGCGCCGCGGTGGTCCCCCCGGCTCTTTGCAGTGAGTCAGGACGCCTGCCGATCGAGCGCGGTAGCCAGGAGGTCGGCGGCGGCGGCGCGGGCGTGCGTCAACGCGTCCGGCCGGCCGCCCGCGGTCATCGTCACCAGGGCGCCCTCGTGCAGCAGGGCCAGCCGCAGGCCCAGCTCCGCGGCCCGTGCGGGCGGCACGCCCGCCTCGGCGACCAGCCGGACGTAGAGCTCGCGGACCGTCTCCTTCTCCGCCTGGATCACCGCGACGCCCGGGTGGTCGGTACCACCGATCTCCGCGAACGCGTTGACGAACGCGCAGCCGCGCTCGGCGTCGCGCTGCCACTCGGCGAGCGCGTCGTACACCGCCAGGACGCGCCGCGGGCCGGGTGCCGGGGCATGCTCGTCGAGGTAGGCGGCGACGAACTCGCGCCACCGCTCGAACCGGCGGCTCAGGTAGAGCGCGACCAGCGCGTCCTTGGAGCCGAACCGGTCGTACAACGTCTTCTTCGTCGTGCCGGCCGCCTCCGCGATGGCGTCGACGCCGACCGCGCGGATGCCATGCCGGTAGAACAGCGCGCTGGCGGTGTCGAGCAGCCGCTGCCCCGCCGGGGTGAGCTGCTGTGCGGGCTGCCGACGAGTCACGAGCCCTCCCTCCGGCCACGAGGACACTGACAGTATACCGACCGGTATGTTTACATCGATCGTATGACGCAAACCACGACCCGACCGCAGCAGCGCACCTCGGCCGTGGACGTCGCGGCGGCCGCCGCCCTCGTCGTCTTCTGGAGCTCCGGGTTCATCGGTGCCCGGCTCGGTACCCAGTACGCTCCGGCCGACACGCTGCTGTCCTGGCGCTATCTCGTCGCCGCGGCCATCCTCGTGCCGGTCGTCGCTCCCCGGCTGGTCCGGCTCGCCCGGCGCGACCTCGGCCGGCACGCCGTCGTCGGGCTGCTCGCGCAGACGCTGTACCTCGCCGGCGTCGTCACCGGCATCGGCCTCGGCGTCCCCGCGGGCACGACGGCGCTGATCGCGGCGCTGCAGCCGCTGGTCGTCGCCACCGCCGCCCGCCGGCTGCTCGGCGAAGCGGTCAGCGTGCGCGGACGGCTGGGGCTGTGGCTCGGCCTGGCCGGGGTCGGCATCGTCGTCGCCGGCGACATCGGCGCCGGCGGGTCGGCGTGGGCGTACCTGCTGCCGGTCGGCGGCATGCTGGCGCTGTCGGCGGGGACGGTGCTAGAGCAGCGCTGGCGGCCGCCGGGCGGGCTGGCGGTGTCGCTGACGGTGCACGTGGCGATCGCGGCGGTGGCGTTCACCGGCGAGGCGGTCGCCTTCGGGCGGTTCACCGTGCCCGAGTCGAGCGGCTTCTGGTGGTCGGTGGCGTGGGTGCTGGTGCTGTCGACGGCCGGCGGGTACGGCGCGTACCTGGTCGTGCTGCGGCGCAGCGGGGCGACGCGGGTGAGCAGCCTGCTGTACTTGACGCCGCCGACCACTGCCGTGTGGGCGTGGGCGATGTTCGGCGAGTCCATCGGCGTGGCCACGGTCGCCGGGTTCGCCGTGTGCGCCGCCGCCGTGTGGCTGGTCCTGGGGCACCGAGCGGCAGTGAGTTGATCACGTTCAGCACGAAATCTCGTGTCGTACTACGCCTGCAATCGTGTCGACGCTCAGGAAATCCTCGTGATGGCCCTCGCCGACCTGACCGCCGAATCCGAAGCACAAGCGCGACTCACACCCAGGACGCGACCCACACGTAGGGCGCCGGCCACGGCGAGTCAGACCACCGGTTCGGCGACTCCGGGGCGGAACTCCGGCGCTGCCGAGCGAGCGTCGTCGGCAGCCTGGTCGTCGGGCTCGGACTGGGAGGCGCGCTCGGCCTCGACGCGCTTGCGGTAGACGTCGACCTCGCGGGCGATGGTCTCGTCGTCCCAGCCGAGCGTCTCGGCCATCAGCCGGGCGACGGCCTCGGAGGACTCCAGGCCACGGTGCGGGTACTCGATGCTGATGCGCGTGCGCCGGGTCAGGACGTCGCTGACGTGCAGGGCGGCCTCGTGGGTGACCGCGTAGACGACCTCGACCCGCAGGTAGTCGGCCGCGCCGGGGATCGGCTGCAGCAGCTCGGGCCGCCCTTCGGCCAGCGCCAGCACCTCGTGCACCAGCGAGCCGTAGCGGTCGAGCAGGTGACGCAGGCGGTGCGGGTGCACGCCGTGCTCCTCGGCCAGCCGGTCGACCTGGTTGACCAGCGCGTGGTAGCCGTCGGCCCCGAGCAGGGGCACCTTGTCGGTGATGGACGGGCGGATCCAGCCGCGCAGGTCCTCGCGGGCGGCGTCGATGGCGTCCTTGGCCATGATCCGATAGGTCGTGTACTTGCCGCCGGCGATGGCGACCATGCCGGGCGCCGGACGGGCGACCGCGTGCTCGCGCGACAACTTGGAGCTCTGCTCGCTCTCGCCGGCCAGCAGCGGCCGCAGGCCCGCGTAGACGCCCTCGATGTCGTCGTGGGTGAGCGGGGTGGCGAGGACGGCGTTGACGTGCTCGAGGATGTAGTCGATGTCGGCCTTCGTGGCCGCCGGGTGGGCGAGGTCGAAGTTCCAGTCGGTGTCGGTGGTGCCGATGATCCAGTGGTTGCGCCACGGGATGACGAACAGCACCGACTTCTCCGTGCGCAGGATCAGCCCGCTCTCGGCGGCGATGCGGTCGCGCGGGACGACGATGTGCACGCCCTTGCTGGCACGGACGCGGAACCGGCCGCGGGTGCCGGCCAGGCGCTGCATCTCGTCGGTCCACACGCCGGTGGCGTTGACGACGACGTCGGCGGTGACGTCCTGCTCGGCGCCGGTCTCGACGTCGCGGATGCGCACGCCGGTGATGCGGTCGGCCTCGCGCAGGAACGCGATGACCTGCGTCGACGACCGCACGACGGCGCCGTAGTGGGCGGCCGTGCGGGCGACGGTGAGCGTGTGACGGGCGTCGTCGGCCTGGGCGTCGTAGTAGCGGACGCCGCCGATCAGCGCGTCGTGCCGCAGCCCCGGGAACAGCCGCAGCGCACCGGCCCGGGTGAGGTGCTTCTGCCCCGGCACCGAGCGGGCCCCGCCCATGGTGTCGTACATGAGCAGGCCGGTGGCGGTGTAGGGGCGCTCCCACCAGCGGTGCTTGAGCGGGTAGAGGAAGCTGACCGGCTTCACCAGGTGCGGGGCGATGCGGGTGAGCATGAGCTCGCGCTCGTGCAGCGCCTCGCGGACCAGCCCGAACTCGAACTGCTCGAGGTAGCGCAGGCCGCCGTGGAACAGCTTGCTCGACCGGCTGGACGTGCCGGCGGCGAAGTCGCGCGCCTCGACCAACGCCACGCGCAGTCCGCGGGTGACGGCGTCCAGCGCGGCGCCGGTGCCCACCACGCCACCGCCGATGACGACGACGTCGAAGTGCTCGGAGCCGAGCCGGTCCCAGTTCTCCTGCCGGGCCTGGGGCCCCAGCCGGCCGCTCGGGCCGGCGAGCTCGGCCCGCTCGCTGTCACCGGTCACGTCGATCACGTCTCCTTGCAGCTCAGAGCGCATCAAAGCGGTCGAATGCCACCAAGGTTCGACATGTCGGCGCGACCGTCAGCGGCACCCAGCAACACGCTACCCGCTCTGATACCGGAGGACGTAGACAGTTGCTCTACGCGCCAGTAAGTTCCGGAAGTGACCCTTGGCAACGTTGCCGAGACCAGCCGGGACACCGGGGACGCCACGGCCGTTGTCGTCAACGGAAGCGGAGGTTCACATGGACCTGAGTTTCGGCGAGATCTTCCTCAACGAGTTCCTCGGCACGGGCATGCTCCTCCTCCTCGGTTGTGGTGTGGTCGCCACCGCCATCCTGGATCGGAGCAAGGGACTCGGCGGAGGCTGGCTGCTCATCAACTTCGGCTGGGGCCTCGGCGTCTTCGCCGGTGTGTACGTGGCGTTCGAGTCCGGCGCGCACATCAACCCCGCTGTCACGTTCGGTCTCGCGGCCAACGGGACCACCGATTGGTCCGACGTCCCGGCGTACATCCTCGGCCAGATGGCCGGCGCGATCGTCGGTGCCGTGCTGTGCTGGCTGGCGTTCAAGGAGCACTTCGACATCGAGGAGGACCCGAGCAAGAAGCTCGCCGTTTTCTCGACCGGTCCGCAGATCCGCACCTACAGCTGGAACCTGGTGACGGAGATCATCGCGACGTTCGTGCTGGTCTTCGTCGTCCTGTCGTTCGGGAACTCGCCCGTCGACATCGGTCCGCTCGCCGTCGCCCTCCTGGTCGTCGGCATCGGCGCCTCCCTCGGCGGCCCCACCGGCTATGCCATCAACCCGGCCCGCGACCTGGGCCCCCGCATCGCCCACGCGTTCCTGCCCATCCGGGGGAAGGGCTCCAGCGACTGGGGATACTCCTGGGTTCCCGTCGCCGGCCCGCTCATCGGCGGCGTCCTGGGTGGTCTGCTCGCCAGGGCCGTCTACTGATCGCCCGACCCGGGCGCTTCATGCCCCGTACGACGATGTGAGGAGAAGGGGATGAGTCAGTACGTAGCCGCCATCGACCAGGGCACCACATCCACCCGGTGCATGATCTTCGATCACTCCGGGCGGGTGGTCTCCGTCGACCAGCGGGAGCACAAGCAGATCTTCCCGCAGGCCGGCTGGGTCGAGCACGATCCGGAAGAGGTCTGGCAGAACACTCGCGAGGTCTGCGCGGGTGCTCTGGCCAAGCGTGACCTCGTCACCAGCGACATCGCCGCCGTCGGCATCACGAACCAGCGCGAGACGGCCGTCGTCTGGGACCGCACGACCGGCAAGCCGGTCTACAACGCGATCGTGTGGCAGGACACCCGCACCGACCGCATCGTCGACGAGCTGGCGAAGAACGGCGGGCCGGACCGGTATCGCGCCCGGACCGGCCTGCCGCTCGCGACCTACTTCTCCGGCCCGAAGGTGAAGTGGATCCTCGACAACGTCGACGGCGCCCGCGAGAAGGCCGAGGCCGGCGACCTGCTCTTCGGCAACATGGACACCTGGGTGCTGTGGAACGCCACCGGCGGGCCGAACGGCGGGTTGCACTACACCGACCCGACGAACGCCTCGCGCACCATGCTCATGGACCTCGACACGCTGTCGTGGGCCGAGGAGCACGCGGCCGACATGGGCATCCCGATGTCGATGCTTCCGGAGATCCGGTCGTCGTCGGAGGTGTACGGCAACATCCGCGAGCGCGGCGCGCTCGGCGGGCTGCCCGTCGCCGGCATCCTCGGCGACCAGCAGGCGGCCACGTTCGGCCAGGCCTGCCTGTCGCCGGGCGAGGCGAAGAACACCTACGGCACCGGCAACTTCGTCCTGCTGAACACCGGGACGGAGAAGGTGATGAGCGAGAACGGCCTGCTCACCACCGTCTGCTACAAGATCGGCGACAACGATCCCGTCTATGCGCTCGAGGGCTCCATCGCGGTCACCGGCTCGCTGGTGCAGTGGTTGCGCGACAACCTCGGCATCATCGCGGCCGCGCCCGACATCGAGCCGCTGGCGCGCAGCGTCGACGACAACGGCGGGGCGTACTTCGTCCCGGCGTTCTCCGGTCTGTTCGCGCCGTACTGGCGGTCCGACGCCCGGGGGGCGATCGTCGGGCTGACGCGATTCGTCAACAAGGGTCACATCGCCCGCGCGGTCCTGGAGGCCACGGCGTTCCAGTCCCGCGAGGTCATCGACGCCATGAACGCCGACTCCGGGGTCGACCTGACCTCGCTCAAGGTCGACGGCGGCATGGTCGCCAACGAGCTGCTCATGCAGTTCCAGGCCGACATCCTCGGCGTCCCGGTCATCCGGCCGGTCGTCGCGGAGACGACGGCGCTCGGCGCGGCGTACGCGGCCGGCCTGGCCACCGGGTTCTGGTCCGGTGAGGACGACATCAGGAACAACTGGGCCCAGGACAAGCAGTGGGATCCGTCGATGGACGAGGCCCACCGCGAGAAGATCTTCCGCACCTGGAAGAAGGCCGTCACCAAGACGTTCGACTGGGTCGAGGCGGAATAACCTGCGACAGCGGTCGTCGGGCACCCGATAGGCTGGGTGCCCGATGACCGACACCACCGCCCCGCTCTGGCCTGCACCGACCGCCGTCGCGCCGGTCGACGCGACCGTCGAGCTGCCCGGCTCCAAGTCCCTCACCAACCGCGCGCTCGTCCTGGCCGCGCTCGCCGACGGCCCGTCGACGGTCCGCCATCCGCTGCTGGCGCGCGACACCCGGCTGATGATCGACGCGCTGCGCGCCCTCGGCACCGCGCTGGAGCCGGTCGACGACGGTGTGCGGGTCACCCCCGCGCCGGTCCGGGGCGGCGTCGCCGTCCACACGGGCCTGGCGGGCACCGTCATGCGGTTCGTGCCACCATTCGCCGCGCTGGCCGACGGCGCGGTCCGGTTCGACGGCGACCCGCAGGCCCGGCTTCGCCCCATGGGCACCGTGCTCGACGCGCTGCGGGCGCTCGGCGTGACGGTCGACGACGGCGGCCGCGGCGTGCTGCCGTTCACCGTCGCCGGCACCGGCACGGTCCCGGGCGGCCACGTCACCATCGACGCGTCGGCGTCGTCGCAGTTCGTCAGTGGGCTGCTGCTGTCGGCGCCGCGCTACGAGAAGGGCGTCACCCTCCACCACGACGGCGAGCCGGTCCCGTCGCAGCCGCACATCGACATGACGGTGGCCATGCTGCGCGAGCGCGGCGTCGAGGTCGACGACGCCGCGGCGAACACGTGGCGGGTCGAGCCGGGCGCCGTCCGGGCCGTCGACACCGTCGTCGAGCCCGATCTCTCCAACGCCGCGCCGTTCCTGGCCGCCGCCGTGCTGACCGGCGGGACGGTCCGGGTGCCGCGCTGGCCGGCGTCCACCACGCAGCCGGGCGCGCAGCTGCGCGACCTACTCGCCCGCATGGGCGCCGACGTCTCGCTCGACGACGGCGTGCTGACGGTGCGCGGCACCGGCACGGTGCTCGGCCTCGACGCCGACCTGCACGACGTCGGCGAGCTGACCCCCGTCCTCGCCGCGCTGGCCGCCGTCGCGAGTACGCCGTCGCACCTGCGCGGCATCGCCCACCTGCGCGGCCACGAGACCGACCGGCTGGCGGCGCTGGCCGCGGAGCTCAACGGCCTGGGCGGCGACGTCACCGAGACCGATGACGGCCTCGACATCCGGCCGGTGCCGCTGCGCGCGGGCGTGTTCCGCAGCTACGCCGACCACCGCATGGCGCAGGCGGGCGCCGTCGTCGGGCTGGTGGTGCCGGGCGTGCGGGTCGAGGACATCGCGACCACCTCGAAGACGCTGGCCGACTTCCCCGGCATGTGGGCGGCCCTGCTCGGCGGGGAGCCCAGCGCGTGATGGCCCGGCGGACCGCCGCCTCGTCCTACGACGAGGGGGACGTCAGGGTCCGCCCGGGGCGCGGTTCGCGCCCGCGCAGCAAGCTCCGTCCCGCCCACACCGACGCGACGCCCGCGCTGGTCATTGCCGTCGACCGCGGCCGCTACACCTGTGTGCTCGACGGCCGGACGGTGACGGCCATGACGGCGCGCGAGCTCGGCCGCAAGGCGGTGGTCGTCGGCGACCGCGTGGGCCTGGTCGGCGACGTCTCCGGTGCGCCCGGCACGCTGGCCCGCATCGTGCGCGTCGAGGAGCGCGCCACCGTGCTGCGGCGCACGGCCGACGACGACGATCCGGTCGAGCGCATCATCGTCGCCAACGCCGACCAGCTGATGATCGTCACCGCCGTCGCCGACCCCGAGCCGCGGCCCCGGCTGATCGACCGCGCCCTGGTGGCGGCGTTCGACGCCGGCATCGAGCCGCTGCTGTGCCTGACGAAGGCCGACCTCGCCGACCCCGGGCCGCTGCTGGCGGCGTACGCCCCGCTGCAGGTCCCGGCCGTCGTGACCCGCCTGGCGCCGGGCTCGTCCGGCGCCGACGTCGGCGACGTCCTGCAGCACCTGCGCGACCGCGTCACCGTCCTCGTCGGCCACTCCGGCGTCGGCAAGTCGACGCTGGTGAACGCGGTGGTCCCGGGTGCGGACCGCGCGACCGGCCGGGTCAACGTCGTCACCGGACGGGGCCGGCACACGTCCACCAGCGCCGTCGCGCTGGCGCTGCCGGACGGCGGCTGGGTCATCGACACGCCGGGCATCCGCTCGTTCGGCCTCGCACACGTCGACCCCGACCGCCTCATCCTCGCCTTCCCCGATCTCGCCGCCGAGACCGAGGACTGCCCGCGGGGCTGCACCCACGCCGACGGCGAGCCGGAGTGCGGACTCGACGCGGCCCTGGCGGCCGGCCGCGTCGACGCCGACCGTCTGGCGTCGTACCGGCGGCTGCTGGCCAGCCGTGACCGCCAGGCGGGCGACTGACCGTGTAGGTTGACCGTTCGTGGCCCACGACGACGACCTCCGCTTCGCCCACGTCCTGGCCGACGACGCCGACTCGCAGACGATGTCGCGGTTCCGGGCCGCCGATCTGCGCGTCGAGACCAAGGCCGACCAGTCCCCCGTCACCGACGCGGACAAGGCGACCGAGGAGGCGATTCGCCGGACGCTCTCGCGCGCGCGGCCCCGCGACGCCGTCGTCGGTGAGGAGTTCGGCGCCGGCGGCTACGGCGCCCGCCGGTGGGTCATCGACCCCATCGACGGCACGAAGAACTACCTGCGCGGCGTCCCCGTCTGGGCCACGCTGATCGCGCTGATGGTCGAGGACGCCGTGGTCGCCGGCGTGGTGTCGGCGCCCGCGCTGGGCCGGCGCTGGTGGGCGGCGCGCGGCACCGGCGCCTACACCGGCCGGTCGCTGTCCTCGGCGACCCGCTGCCGGGTGTCCGACGTGTCCTCGCTGGAGCGGGCGTCGCTGTCGTACTCGTCGCTGTCCGGCTGGGAGGAGCGCGGCATGCTGCCCGCCTTCCTCGACCTGACGCGCGCGTGCTGGCGCACCCGTGCCTACGGCGACTTCTGGTCGTACATGCTGCTCGCCGACGGCGCCGTCGACATCGCGACGGAGCCCGAGCTGGCCCTGCACGACATGGCCGCTCCCTCGATCGTCGTCGAGGAGGCCGGTGGCCGCTTCACCAGCCTCGACGGCGTCCCCGGCCCGCTCGGCGCCGACGCCCTCGCGACCAACGGGCCCCTCCACGACGACGTCCTGGCCCTGCTGAACCCGGCGGCCGACGACTAGATCGAAGGTGGGAGTGGGCGCCTTCCGGTCGTCGGCGGGTCATCACCACGCCTTCTCGACCGTCGACACGATTGCAGGCGTAGTGCGACACGAGATTTCGTAGTGCACGTGATCATTTCGGGGTCACAGGGGACCGGTGGACGGTGGCCGGCCGGCGGGTGAAGACGGCGACAGCGACCAGCGCGAGGAACGCCAGCACCACCGAACCCACGGCCGCGGTCACCGTGAACCCCTGCGTGAACGCTTCCCGGGCGGCCGCCAGCAGCTCTCCAGCGGCCTCCGGCGGCAGCTCGCCGGCCAGGGCGGTCGCCGCGCCCAGGCTGCCGGTCGCGGCCGAGCTCACTTCCGGCAGCGCGGCCCGCAGCTCCCCGGCGTAGACGGCGGCGGCGATGCTGCCGAGCACGGCGATCCCCAGGGCGGCGCCGAACTCGCCGGCGGTTTCGGACATCGCCGACACCGAACCGGCCCTCGACGGCGGGGCGGAGCCGACGATCAGGTCGATGACCAGGCTGGCCGCCATCCCCACGCCGGCGACGAGCACGGTGTAGCACGCGATGACGACGCCTACGGCGGAGTCGACCTCCACGGTCGCGGTCACCAGCGCGAAGCCCAGCGCGGCCACCAACGCCCCGGCCCCGACGACGATGCCCGGCGCGATGCGGCGCACCAGCAGGTTCGCCACGGCGATGCCGACGATGGTGCCGCCCACGGTGGGCAGCATCCACAGCGCGGCGGCGAACGGCCGGATGCCGAGCACGACCTGCACGTACTGGACGGCGATGGCGCCCATCCCGGCGGTCGCGAACGTCACGGCCGCGTTGGTCCCGACGGCGGCGCTGAAGCTCGGGCTGCGGAACAGCCGGACGTCGATCATCGGGTCGTCCAGGGACCGCTGCCGCCGGACGAAGACCACGCCGACGACCAGCCCGGCGGCGATCAGCGCCACGGCCGGCCCCGAGACGGCCGCGTCGGCGGCGATCTCCTTGATGCCGTAGATCACCGGGAGCACCGCGGCCAGCGACAGCACGGCACTGAGGACGTCGATGCCGCCGTGGGCGGCGTTGCGCGACTCCGGGAGCAGCAACGGCCCCACGATCAGCAGGAGCACCATGACCGGCAGGTTGATCAGGAACACCGAGCCCCACCAGAAATGCTCGAGCAGCAGCCCGCCGATGATCGGACCGACGGCGACGCCGCCGGTGAAGGCCGCGGTCCACACGCCGATGGCGGCCCGTCGCTGCTCCGCATCGTGGAACATGCCGCGGATCAGCGCCAGGGTCGACGGCGCCAGCGTCGCGCCGCCGATGCCGAGCAGCGCGCGGGCGGCGATCAGCATCTCCGGGCTGGAGGCGTAGGCGGCCAGCAGCGACGCCGCGCCGAACGCCACCGCGCCGGCCAGGAGCAGCCGGCGCCGCCCGATCCGGTCGCCCAGCGAACCCATGGTGATGAGCAGCCCGGCCATCAGAAAGCCGTAGATGTCCATGATCCACAGCAGTTGCGTGCCGCTGGGCTCGAGGTCGGCGCTCAGCGCGGGCGCGGCCATGAACAGGACGGACAGGTCCATCGACGCCAGCAACGCGGGGATGGTCAGGACGGCGAGGCCGATCCACTCCCGGCGGCCGGCTCGCTCCATGATCTCGGTCATGCCGTGAACTATACAAGCGTCTTATACGAACGTCTATGACGACCGTATGAATCGCCCCTACACTGGGTGGCATGGGACACCGTGAGGAGTTGCTCGCCGCCGCGAAGCGGCTGCTGGCGGAGCGGGGCTTCGCGCACATCACCGCCCGCGACCTGGTCGCCGAGTCCGGCACCAACCTGGCCTCCATCGGGTACCACTTCGGCTCGAAGGACGCCCTGCTCAACGCCGCGATCATCGACTCGTTCGACGACTGGGGCAGTCACATCGAGGCGGCCATGCGGGCCCGCTCGGGCGACACCGCGCTGGACCGGCTCCAAGCGTTCCTCGCCGGTCTCCAGCACGGGCAGGAGGACAACCGCTCGATGATGGTGGCCAGCCTGCAGGCCTTCGGCCAGTTCGAGTACGCACCGCAGCTGCGTGACGACCTCGCCCGCACCTACGAGGCGGCCCGGCGCGACCTCGCGGGGCTGGTGCTCCAGCAGGACCCGTCGGAGGTCGACGACGAGACCGCACGCACCGTCGGGTCGCTGGCGCTGTGCCTCATCAACGGCATGGTGCTGCAGTGGCTGATCGACCCCGGGGCGGCGCCGTCGGCGGCCGACCTCGCGGCAGCGCTCCGCGCGCTGGCTCAGCCCGACGCGGCGGACGGCGGCCGCTCGCGGGTCGACGCCAGGTAGCTGCCGACGGTGTTCACCAGGGCGATGATCGGCACCGCGATGATCGCGCCGATGATCGACCCGGCCAGCGTGCCGATGGCGACGGCGACCGCGACGGCCAGCGGGTGGATGCGCACCATGCGCCCGAGGATGAACGGCTGGAAGATGTTGCTCTCGATCTGCTGCACGACGATCAGCCCCACCAGCACCACGATCGCGATCAGCAGCCCCTGCGTCACCAGCGCCACCAGCACCGCGACCGTCCCGGTGACGAACGCGCCGATCAGCGGCACGAAAGCGCCGAAGAACACCAGCACGCCCAGCGGCAGCGCCAGCGGCACCTGCAGGATGAACAGCAGGATCGTGATGGCGACCGCGTCGAACAGCGCCACCAGCACCGTCCCGCGGATGTACTGCCCCAGCGTCAGCCAGGCGATGTCCCCGGCCGCCGCCGCGCGCGCCCGCGCCCGCGCCGGGAACAGCCGCACCAGCCAGGTCCAGATGCGCTCGCCGTCGTAGAGGAAGAAGATCAGGGCGAACAGCGCCAGCGCCAGGCCGACCAGGATCTCGATGGCGACGGTGGCCGCGGTGGCCGCCTGCTCGGTGACGGAGCTGTCGTCCTGGAACACGGCCACGGCGCGGTCGATGTAGCGGTCCAGCTGCGCCTCGTCGATGCTGAACGGCGGCCCGGCCAGCCAGTTGCGGATCTCCTGCAGGCCCTCCTCGGCCTGGTCGACGACATCCTCGAACTGGCCGCCGACGGCGTTGCCGACCAGCGTCAGCGATCCGACCACGACGAGCAGGAACCCCACGAAGACGACGGCGGCCGCGGGCCCGCGCGCCCAGCCGGCCGTTCGCAGCCGCCGGACGAGCGGCTGCAGGCCGGCGGCCAGCAGCAGCCCGGCCACCAGCGGGAAGATCACGACCCGCAGCTCCCACGCCAGCCAGCCGACGCCGGCCACCGCCGCGGCGATGACGATCAGCCGCCAGCTCCACTCGGCGGCGTCGCGGACCACCCGCGGCACCGGGTGGATGTCGGGGACGTGCGGCGCGGGCGCCACCTCGGGCGGCGGGGGCACCGGGCCGGGCCCGGACGCCGTGCCGGGCACCGC
>NZ_QUAL01000124.1 GCF_003579925.1 Jiangella rhizosphaerae
CGCGACACCGCGACGCCCGCGCCGTACGCCGTCGCCGCGCCGGCCACCCATGCCAGCCCGCCGGCGACCAGCGCATGGCCGGGCGGGCCCGCCGGCACGTACCGGCCGGCCCACGCCAGGTAGCGCCCGGCCCACCGCACCGGATGCACGGCCAGCGGCGGCTCCCGGAACGCCGCGTCGAGCGCCGTCGCGACCGCCACGGCTGCCGCGCTCACGCCACACCCTCCTGACCGCGGGCCGGGCGCGACCGGAGCGGCACCACCACGACGCCGCCCTGCGGGTCGGTCACCACGCGCACCCGCGCACCGTAGTGCTCGCGGATGAGCTCCTCGGTCAGCACCTCCTGCGCCGACCCCTGGGCCACCACGCGGCCGCCGACCAGCAGCACGAGATGGTCGGCGAACTGGCCGGCCGTCGTGAGGTCGTGCAGCGCGCTGACCACCGTCAGACCGCGCGACGCCCGCAGCTCGTCGACCAGCTCCAACACCTGCTGGGCGTGGCCGAGGTCCAGCGAGCTGGTCGGCTCGTCCAGCAGCAGCACCGGCGCCTGCTGGGCCAGCGCCCGGGCCAGCACGGCGCGCTGGAACTCCCCGCCGGACAGCTCGGTCACCAGGCGCCCGGACAGCGAGCGCAGCTCCAGCGTGTCCAGCAGCTCGCCGGCCACCGCGAGGTCCTCCGCCGACTCCGTCCCGAGATACGGCACGTACGGCGTGCGCCCGAGCAGTACGTAGTCGAGGACGGTCATGCCGTCGGGCCGCGCCGGATCCTGCGGGACGACGGCCACCAGACGGGCCCGTTCCCGCGACCGCAGCCGCGCCACCTCGACGCCGTCGAACGCGATGGTGCCGGCGTGCTCGACCGCCCCGGACACCGCCCGCAGCAGCGTCGACTTCCCCGCGCCGTTCGGCCCGACCAGCGTGACCCACGTCCCGGCCGGGACGGTGAGGCTGACGTCGTCGACCACCCGCCGCTCCAGCAGGGTGACGCCGACGCGGTCGGCCGTCAGGGCGGTCACCAGGTCCTCCGCGCGCTGCGCAGCACCAGCGTGAAGAACGGCGCGCCGACGAACGCCGTCACCACACCCACGGGCAGCTCGCCGGGCGACACGACGGTCCGCGCGACGAGGTCGGCGACCACCAGGAACGTCGCGCCGACGGCGGCCGCCAGCGGCAGCACGACACGGTACGACGAACCGGCCAGCATGCGCACGATGTGCGGGACGACGATGCCGACGAACCCGATCAGCCCGCTCACCGACACCGCCGCCGCCGTCCCGAGCGTCGCGGCCAGGACCACCGTCAGCCGGACCCGGGCCGCCGGGACGCCGAGCGTGCCGGCCTCGTCGGGGCCGACGCTGAGCACGTCGAGCAGCCGGCGGTGCGCCAGGATCACGACGGCCGACACCGCGATGTACGGCAGCACCGCCAGCACCTCGTCCCATCCGGCGGTGAGCAGCCGGCCGAGGATCCAGCCGTACACCTCGCGCAGCGAGTCGGAGTTGCGCTGGTTGACGTAGGTCTGCACCGAAGTGAGGAACGCCGCGACGGCGACCCCGGCCAGGATCAGCGAATTGGTGCTGCGGCCGCCCACGCTGCGGCCCAGCGCGTACGTCGCGGCCACGCCGAGCACGCCGCCGGTGAACGCCGCCAACGGCACCAGCAGCCGGTTGCCGCCGGAGACGATCGCGAACGTCGCGCCCAGCCCGGCGCCGGCGGCGACGCCGAGCAGGTAGGGGTCGGCGAGCGGGTTGCGGAACACGCCCTGGTACCCGGCCCCGGCCAGGGCGAGCATCGCACCGACCAGCAGGCCGAGCACCACCCGCGGCGCGCGCAGCTGCCAGAGCACCGCCGCCTCGCGGTCGTCCAGCCCGCCGGCGAGGTCGATGCCCGGGACGAGGTTGACGATCTCGGTGACGACGCCGCGCAGCGGCAGTCCCGCGGGCCCCACGGTGAGGCCGAGCAGGACCGCCGCCACGAGGACCGCGAGCGACCCGAACAGCCAGCGCCGGGGCAGCCGGACCGGCCGCAACGTCGGGGTCGCGGCGTCCTGCTCGGTACCGGCGGCACGGCTCACGGCGTCATTCGACCGGCGCGAGCGCCGTCCGCTCCTCGACGACGGTCCGCAGGAAGTCGACGATGCGCGGCCCCCAGCGGCTGGCGATGTCGGGGTCGACCTCGACGACGCGGTCCTCCCGCACGGCGGTGAGCTGGTCCCAGCCGGGCCGGGCCGCGATGTCCTCGGCCGTGACGCCGCCGACCCCGCCGTCGGCGAAGAAGATGACGTCAGGGTCGGCCGTGACGATGAACTCCGGCGACAGCTGTGGGTAGCCGCCGGCGGCGTCGGGCGCATCGTCGGCGATGCTGGTCATGCCGGCGAGCCCGTAGATCTCGCCGATGAACGTGCTGCTGGTGACGGTGTACAGGTTGGCGTCGAGCTCGTGGTAGTACGTCACGGGCGGCGCGTCGGCGGGCACCTGCGCCACCAGCTCGTCGACCTCGGACCGCAACTGCCCGACCAGCTCGGCGGCCTCGCCGACATGGCCCGTGACGGCGCCCAGCTGCTCGAGCTGCGTGTAGGTGTCGTCGAGCGTGACGGCAGGGGCCAGGACGATCGCGGGGACGTCCACCGCGGCCAGGCCGGAGACCAGCTCGCCCGGGTCGCTGGAGGCGATGACGAGGTCGGGGTCGTAGCCGACGATCGCCTCGACGTTCGGCTCGAACGCGGACAGGTCGGTGGTCGGTGCCTCGGCCGGGTAGGTGGAGTACGAGTCGGCGGCCACCACGGCGTCGCCGGCGCCGATGGCGAACAGCATCTCGGTGGCCGTGGCCGACAGCGAGACGATCTTCTCCGGCTGCTCGGCGATCTCCACCGGCCCGTTCTCCGTGTCGACGGTGACGGGGAACGCGGCGGCGTCGCCGGCGCCGGCGGTCTCGGACGACGGGGCGCCGCTCGGCGCGGCGGTGTCGTCGCCGTCGTCGTCGCCACACGCGACGAGGACGAGCGGGAGCGCGGCCGCGAGCAGAGCGAGCCGCAGGGGACGGGTGGTTCGCACGTACGCCTCCTTCACGACGGTAAAGGGGCGCGGATGGCGGGGCGCCATCTGCGAACCGCCCTTCTACCGAGGACGAATCCGAGCCACGAGGCTGGCGACCTGGCTCGTCCGTCCGCGGCAGGCGGGCGGCATCACAGTTGCGGGACAGCGCCGGAATCGAACCGGACTTCGCAGACACTCGTCGCACCCGGGCCGCAGCCCGGGCATTCGCGATCCTATCCCCTCCGGGCGGTGCCCGGGATCAGCGGAGCACCGTGACGTCCATCGCCGCCAGCCGGTCGGGCTCGCCGACGATCTCGATGGCGGTGATGTGGTCGCCGTCGAAGGTGAAGCGGAAGACCGCGCGCAGCGCTCCGCCCACGCCCACCGCGGCCGCCGGGACCCCGTCGACGAGCGCCGGCCGCGCGCCCTGGGCGCGGCCGGAGAAGGTGCCCGCGACGGCGGCCGCACCGTGGATGAGCCGCTCGAGGGGCGGCGCACCCTGGGCTCGGGCCGCCGCGGCGTTCTCGACCGCCCGCTGGTCGGCCTGGAGGACGACCTCGGGGTCGAGCAGCGCGAGCAGGTCGTCGAACTGGCCGTTGCGCGAGGCGGCGAGGAACGCGTCGACCACCAGCCGCTGCCGGACCGGATCGGGGGACGCGGTCCGGGCGCCCTGGACCCGGCGACGGGCCCGGCTGGCCAGCTGCCGGGTGGCGGCCGGCGTGCGCTCGAGGATGACCGCGATCTCGTCGAACGGCATGGCGAACAGGTCGTGCAGGACGAACGCCAGCCGCTCGGCCGGCGCGAGCGAGTCCAGCACCACGAGCAACGCCGGACCGACGGCGTCGGCCAGCATCGCCTCGCCCTCGGGGTCGGGCGCGGCGGCGTCGACGGTGGCGGCGCCGCGGTCGCCGTCGTCGAGCGGGTCCTCGCGCCGCGACGTCCGCGACCGCAGCATGTCCAGAGCCACCCGCGACACCACGGTGGTCAGCCAGCCGCCGAGGTTGTGCAGGTCACTGGTGTCGGTCCGGCTCAGCCGCAGCCACGCCTCCTGCACGGCGTCGTCGGCCTCGGCGGCCGAGCCGAGCATGCGATAGGCCACGGCTCGCATGCGTGCCCGGTTCTCCTCGAACCGCTGAGCCAGCCACTCGTCGTCGCGCATCGGGTCCCACTCTCGCGTTCTCTGGTGTCGTCACATCCCTTGACGGACCGCGGGCGCCGAATGTGACCGGGCGCATGGCCGGCGCCTGCCCCACGGGTGACGACCGGCCGATCGACGACGTGGGCTACGCGCGAGCCTGATCGGGCCGCCGATGCGTGCGCTCGTACTCGTCGACGCTCCACGCGACCAGCGGCTGCAGCGCACGCATCAGGCTCCGGCCGCGCTCGGTGAGGCGGTACTGCACCAGCACCGGCGTGGTGGGCACCACCGTCCGCTCGATCAGCCCCTCGGCCTCGAGCTCCTTGAGCCGCTGGTTGAGCAGGCGGTCGGAGATGCCACGGACCGCCGCGCGGTACTCCACGAAGCGGGTGGCGCCGCGCGCCGCGGCCATCATGATGCCGCCGCTCCACTTCTTGCCGATGATCTCGATGTAGCCCGTGAACAGCCGGCACTTCTCGTCGTCGATGTGCTCGTATCCGGTGGCCGGCCGCCCGGGAGCAACTCTGGTATCGATAGCCACTTACTCATGATAAGTCGCTAACGGCATGTTGGCCAAGTGTCATGCCGTTCCGGAGACTGAGGATCGTGAACTACGGCCACCGTCTCGAGTTCGGCACCTTCATCACGCCCACCAACCAGTCGCCGCAGACCCCCGTCGCGCTCGCCCAGCTGAGCGAGCAGCTGGGATACGACGTGGTGACGTTCCAGGACCACCCCTACCAGCCCGCGTTCCTCGACACCTGGACGCTGCTCACGTGGGTCGCCGCGCAGACGTCGCGGGTGCGGCTGTCCGCGAACGTCCACAGCATCCCGCTCCGGACGCCGGCCGTCCTCGCGCGCGCGGCGGCCAGCCTCGACCTGCTCTCGGACGGCCGGGCCGAGCTGGGCATCGGCGCGGGCGGCTTCTGGGACGCCATCGAGGCGATGGGCGGGCGCCGGCTCACCCCCGGCGAGTCCGTGCAGGCGCTGAGCGAGGCGATCGACGTGATCCGCGCCCTGTGGGACGTGGACGCGCGCGGCGGCGCGCGGGTCGGGGGGGAGTTCTACCGGCTGGACGGCGCCAAGCGCGGCCCCGCGCCGAAGCACCCGATCCCGCTGTGGATCGGCGCGCTGAAGCCGCGCATGCTCCGGCTGATCGGCGAGAAGGGCGACGGGTGGCTGCCCAGCCTGCCCTACCTCGAGCCGGGCGACCTCAAGCGCGGCAACGCGATCATCGACGAGGCCGCACAGGCCGCCGGTCGCGATCCGCGAGAGATCCGCCGCCTGCTCAACATCGGCGGACGGTTCGGCCCGTCGCGCACCGGCTTCCTCCAGGGCACCAGCCAGGACTGGGTCGACGACCTGCTGCCGCTGGTCGTCGAGGACGGCGTCGGCACGTTCATCGTCATGGGCGACGACCCGCGCACCATGCAGCAGTTCGCCGAAGAGGTCATGCCGGCGCTGCGCTTGGCCGTCGACGCGGCTGTGCCCGCAGGCTCCGCGGGCGAGCGGATCCGGCCGGCGGCGGCGCTCGCGGCCCGTCGCGAGGGCATCGACTACGACGGCGTGCCCGCGTCGCTGCGCGACTCCGCCGTCGAGCCCGGCGACCCCGGCTACCGAACGCTGCGCGGCGGCTACCTGCGCGGCGGGTCGCCCGGCCTGGTGCTGCGCCCGTCGTCGACCGCCGAGGTGGTCGAGGCGCTGGCGTACGCGCGGCGCCACCCCGACCTGCCGCTGGGCATCCGCAGCGGCGGCCACGGCATCAGCGGGCGATCGACCAACAACGGCGGCCTGGTCATCGACGTCGGCCGGTTGGACCACATCGAGGTGCTGGACGAGTCGCAGCGGCTGGTGCGCGTCGGCGCCGGCGCCCGCTGGATGGACGTGGCGACGGCACTGGCACCGCACGGCTGGGCGTTGTCGTCCGGCGACTACGGCGGGGTGGGCGTCGGCGGCCTGGCGACGGCCGGGGGGATCGGGTACCTGTCGCGGTCGCACGGGCTGACCATCGACCATCTGCGCGCGGTCGAAATCGTGCTCGCCGACGGATCGGTGGTGCGGGCCAGCGAGACCGAGCATCCGGACCTGTTCTGGGCGGTCCGCGGCGCGGGCGGCAACTTCGGCATCGTCACCTTCTTCGACTTCGTCGCCGACGAGGTGGGCGACGTCGGCTGGGGCTTCCTCACCCAGGTCGCCGAGGACATCGCGGACTACCTGGTCCGCTGGGGCGCCGCCGTCGAGGGCGCGCCGCGCGACTTCACCAGCTTCCTCGTGATGGGTCCGCCCCGTAACGGCCAGCCGGCGGTCGCGCAGACCCGGTCGGTGGTCGAGTCGTCCGATCCGGAGGTCGTGGTCGCCCGGCTGCAGGAGATCGCGTCGATCGCCCCGCTCTACGACCAGGAGGTGACGATCACCCCGTACGCCTCGATCATGCAGAACGCCACCGGCCCCGCCCACGTGGCGACCGGCGAGCCGCTGGCGCACAGCGGACTGGTCGAGCACATCACGCCGGAGTTCGCCGAGGCCGTCGCGTCCGCCCTGGCCAGCGGTGCGATCTACTTCTTCCAGATCCGTGCCGTGGGTGGCGCGGTGTCGGACGTGCCGTCCGACGCGACGGCGTACGCGCACCGGTCGGCCAACTTCGCGGTGACGGCGATGGGCGGCCACGCCCAGCGGCTGGCCGAGGCATGGGCGACGCTCCAGCCGTTCTTCTCCGGTCTCTACCTCAGCTTCGAGACCGACCAGACCCCGGAGGTGCTGGCCGCGGCCTTCCCGCCGGCGACGCTGGAGCGGTTGCGCGAGCTCAAGGACCGCTATGACCCCGGCAACGTGTTCCGGCACAACTTCAACGTCGCCCCCTCGACCAGGGCGGCGGCCGTGACGACCTGACGGAGAAAGCAGTAGTCGCTACTGACGCCCGATGCATTGTCACCGGTTAATCTGCCGACATGTCCCAGGGTCAGCTGCGCTACCGCGGGCGCTGCGCCGACTGCCCATGGGTCGGGCGGCCGTTCATCCGCTACGGGACGGCGGAGGCGGCGGCACGCGACCATGCCCGCGCGAACGGCCACATCTGTTTCGTCGTCGACCAGTACGACCTGCGCATCGCCGGATCGACGATCCGATGGTGAACGACAGGGCGAGACCTGCTCAACCGCAGCGCTGGTGCCTCGCTGCGGAGGATGTGCATGGCACGTCGGCGGTCACCCATGGCTCGTTGAAAGTGACCATCCGTGCCGGATATGCCCGAATGAAGGAGCACTTCAACGTGCCATGGTGTGAGCCGACATTCTCCGTGACGACCTGCCGTCGCTCAGGGTGACGACGAGTGGTGGACGACTGGGCCGGCGGTGTGAGCGATGTCGGCGCCGTCACCGTGACGACGGCGACGCCGCCCGCGCCCGGTCACACGGCATCGCTGGTGACGCCCGAGTCTTCATGATCGGCCACGCCGTCATCAGCGTTGTCGATGTCGGCTCACAGCCATGGCTCGTCGTGAGGCCGCGCTGGAGTGTCTCGACGCCGTCCGACCCCGTCGCTGGTGGAGACGAGGGGAATCGAACCCCTAACCCCCGCCTTGCAAAGGCGGTGCTCTGCCAATTGAGCTACGTCCCCGATGGTGCGGAGCGGCCATCACGCCGAGGGCGCGCGGCCGAACCGCGCCGCCAACCATAGCGCGTCACCGCGCTGTACAGCGAATTCTCTACGAATCCGGCACCCCGCGGGCCGGGAGATCTGCAGCTCTCCCGAACCCGCCGGACACTACGCGAGCCGCGAGTCGGCGTAGGCCTTCATCGCGTCGCGGAGGTACTCGACCAGCGCGTCGTCGCCCTGGCCGATGTTCTGGCGGAAGCGGTCGTCGTCGACGTAGAGGTCGGCGAGGCCGCGGTAGGCGTCGCGGTCGGGCGTCCAGAACAGGCACACCCACCGGTAGTGGCCGTCCACGACGTCCTGGACCCGCGCGTCGTCTGCCGGTACGCCGTCGGCGCGGAGCGTGGCGAGTGCGGCCAGCGCCGCACCGAAGCCCTCCCGAGCCTGCGTCGCCTGGTCGGCCGACCAGCCGCGCATCCGGGCGGTCGCGTCGTCGATGGCGAGGTCGCCCCAGCGCGAGCGCGCCTCCTCCTCGTAGGGGTTCTGCTCGAACCCCGCGAACATCGAGTTCGCCGTCATGGTCCCTCCCTTCTCGAGGGTGGTCATGGTGGACTCCACGGTCTCGACCAGCCGGTCGATCCGGTCCCGCTCGGCCAGCAGCCAGGCGCGGTGCCGCCGCAGCACGTCGACGGCGCTGGCGCCGTCCTGCGCGGCGAGCACCTCGCCGATGGCGTCCAGCCCGAGACCGAGCTCGCGCAGCAGCAGGATCCGCTGCAGCCGCAGCAGTTGCTCCTGCTCGTAGTAGCGACGGCCTCCGTCGGCGGTCCACGCCGGCTCGAGCAGTCCGATCGCGTGGTAGTGCCGCAGCGTCCGCGACGTCACCCCGGACGCTTGCGCCACCTCGTTGATCGACCAGCTCATCGTGTGTTCCGTGTCGTTCACCCGGACCGGGCTCTCCGATCCGTCCACGACGGTAATCGTTGACGTTACGTCAACTTCAAGTCGAGAAGACAGCAGACGGCCGCGGAGACCTCGCCACGAACGGACGAGGGCTCACGCGGCCGTCGGTGATGCAGGGATCAGCGCGGGTCGGCGGGCGGGATGGGATCCGTGGCCTCGGCCCACAGGTCCTGCTCGGCCCGTCCGGACTGGTAGCGGCGGTAACCGAGGTAGCCCACCACGGCCACGACCGCTCCGAACAGGATCTTCTTGTTGAACACGATGGTCCGCCTCCAGACGGTGGTCGACTCTCGTGTGAGGTTAACGCAGAGCCCCCGGCGGCAGCAGGGCGACGTCGGAATCACGTCACCCCAGCATGCGCTCCATCCGCGCGATCTCCTCCTCCTGCGTGTCGACGATCTGCTCGGCCAGCTCGCGTGCCTCCGGGTCGATGCCGTCGTCGAGCTGGGCCCGGGCCATCGCGATCGCGCCCTCGTGGTGCTCGATCATCATGGTCAGCCACATCCGCTCGAACTGCGCACCGGTCGCGGCGTCCAGCGCGGCGAGGTCGTCGTCGGTGAGCATGCCGGCCATCTCGTGCGCGTGGCCGCCCTCCAGCGGCGGGGGCACGTACCCCCAACGGTCGAGCATCGCGGTCATCCGGTCGATCTCCGGTTGCTGGGCGTCCTCGACGGCGGCGGCCAGCTCGACCAGCTCGGGGCTGACGCCGTCGGGCGGCAGCATGCCGGCCATCTCGACGGCCTGGGCGTGGTGCGGGATCATCTGCCGCGCGAACTCGACGTCGGCAGGGCTGAAGTCGTCACCGTCGTCGGACGAGCCGCAGCCGGCCAGGACGACGAGGGCGAGGGCGGGCAGGGCGAAGCGCCTGCGGTCCATGACGTAGGGGTCCCTTCGAGACTGGGTGAACGGCGGTCGGGATACACCGAACCGTCACGTCCGCAGTACACACAGGGACGTCAGCAGCGCGGAGCCATACAGGCGCGGCGGGGGTCGTACCCGGCGGGCCGGCCAGGTCACGACGGCGTCGCGGGCACGCCGGGCGAGCGGCGGCAGCCGGCGCAGCAGCACCCGGCCGGCCAGCACCAGCACCGCAGCCGTCAGGACCGCCAGGCACAGATGCACCAGCTCATGGCCCGACGGCGACGGCGACGGCTCGCCGTCGTGCCCCTCGGCGTGGGCCGCCGCCGCGGGCTCGTGCGCCGGGCTGTGCCCGTCGGCGTGGCCGGCGCCGGCGACGTGGTGCATCAGC
Organism: Jiangella rhizosphaerae; assembly: GCF_003579925.1. Lineage (GTDB taxonomy): Bacteria > Actinomycetota > Actinomycetes > Jiangellales > Jiangellaceae > Jiangella > Jiangella rhizosphaerae. The sequence goes on from NZ_QUAL01000124.1 coordinate 9,973, forward strand.
ACGATGCCGAGCAGCAGCGCGGCCAGCACGAGCAGCCGCGACACCGTCCTCACGGCGCCGAGCCTACCGGGACCGGCGCAGGCGGCACGACGCCGCGGCCGGTCAGGAAGGGGCCCGACGCACCGGGTAGCGCAGGTGCAGCACCCCGGTCCCTTGGATGACGACGTCGGGGTCACCGAGCATCAGGTGTCCGTCGGTGAGGGTCCCGAAGAAGGGCTTGCCACGGCCGAAGACGACCGGAACGACGTCGATGGCCACGTGGTCGATCAGTCCCAGCGCCAGCGCCTGGCCGCCGACGTCGCCGGCGCCCACCCCGATCTCGCCGTCGCCGGCCAGCTCCTGAGCGCGGGCGATGCCCTCCTCCACCGAGGTGGCGAAGTGGTACGACGCCTCCGGGTGCCAGCCGTCGGGCTTCGGCCGGTGCGACACGACCACCACGTGGTCGCTCGCCGGCGGATGCCCCTCCCAGCCGTTGGTCAGGTCGAACTGGTGCCGCCCGACGACCAGAACGCTCTGGCGGGCCCACATGCCCCGCACGTACTCGGCCGACGCCGCCGAGACCTTGAACGGCGCGCCGTGAACCTCAGGATGGTCGTCGTCGACGAGCGGATGATCGCCGCTGAAGTACCAGTCGTGCAGCGGCCCCACCTCGTCGCGCTCATCAGCGATGTAACCGTCGAGCGAGGCCACCGCGTGCAGGTATGTCGTCCCCATGACTGCTCCTCCTGCTGATCGACAGCTCGGACTCCGAGCACCAAGCCAACCGCAGGACGACTTCAGATCTGCTTCACCGCGGCCCAGTGACCGCCGCACCGGTGCGAGAAAGCCCCCGTCGGGCTGGCCGATGGGGGCTTCAAGGTGGGTGGGCCTAACAGGACTTGAACCTGTGACCTCTTCCTTATCAGGGAAGCGCTCTAACCGTCTGAGCTATAGGCCCGGGGTTTCGCACCAGGTGCGCCGCAGCAGCGTACCTCACCGTCGGCGGCCAACCCAAACCGGCTGACCGCCGCCGCGGGCACCGGCTCAGTCGTCCTCGGCCAGGGTCAGCTCGAGGCCGCCGAGCAGGCTCGCGGAGAGGTTGTACAGGAACGCGCCGAGCGTCGCCAGCGCCGTCAGCAGGACGACGTCGACCACCGCGATGAGCGTGGTGAAGCCGAGCACGCGGGACAGTTCGACGTACTGGTTGATGTCGATGCCGGAGTTACTGTCGGACGCCGTCATGTCGGTGACGATGTCGTCGATGGAGCTGAAGACGCCGGCGGCGTCGAGCACCGACCACAGCACCGCGACCGCGACGAACAGCGTGATGCCGAGCGCGACCGACAGCAGGAACGCCGTCTTCATGACCGACCACGGGTCGACCCGGAGCAGCCGGAGCCGGGCCTTGCGGACCCGGCCGGGACGGCGCGAACTGGTGGACCGCGTGGGGTTCGGGGTGGCTGCCGCCGTCTTGGCGGGAGCGGCCGGACGCGGCGCGGGCGGGACCGCCTCGAGACTGGCCTGGGTGTCGACGGCGAGGTTCGACGGCGGCGCGGGCGCGGCCGGGACCGGCCCCGGCTGCGCGGCGGGCGCTGCGGCCGGGAACGCCGCCGG
>NZ_QUAL01000125.1 GCF_003579925.1 Jiangella rhizosphaerae
CGCCGGGGCCGCCCGCGCCGCACCCGCCGCCCACGCCACCGCCGCCGGCGTCGTCGCGCACCGACGGCGGGTTCACCCCGCCGTCGTGACCACCGGGTACCGCCGCTTCGACGGCGCGGGCCGGGACCAGCCGGCCGCCATGCAGGCGCTGGCCGCCCGGCTGTGGAGCTGGTCCAGTCGCTGGCATCCGGGCGAGCTGGCGTGGTTCTGGTGCGAGCACGGTGGCCCGGACCCGGCCTGGCGGCTGGCGCACTGGCGGCACGGCGACCGCGTCGTCGCGTGGGCGTGGGCCCGTGGCGGCCGCCTGGATCTGCAGCTCGACCCGGCTCACCTGGCGCTGACGGCGGAGGTCGTCGCCTGGTTCGGCGGGCGGTCGGTGACGGTGCTCGACGCCGAGACCGGGCTGGTCGCCGAGCTGGGCCGGCACGGCTACGAGCGCCGCGACGACGGCCCGTTCTTCGCCCACCTGCGCCGCCGGCTCGACGACGACCTCCCGGGCGCCGCGCCGCTGCCGGACGGGTACACGCTGCGGCCGGTCCGCGGTCCGGCCGACGCCGCCGCTCGGGCCGCCGTCCACTCGGCCGCGTTCGGCGTGGCGATGTCGGAGGCCGCCTACCGCTGCGTCCTGCGCGCACCGTCGTACCGGCCCGAGCTGGACTGGCTGGTCGTCGCGCCGGACGGCACGCCGGCCGCGTCCGCACTGGCCTGGCTGGACACCGGCAGCGGCGTCGCCGTGCTGGAACCCGTCGGCACCGACCCGCGGCATCGCCGCCGGGGCCTGGCCGCGGCGGCGTCACTGGCCGCGCTGAACGCCGCACGGCGGCTGGGCGCCCGGCACGCCCGGGTGTGCGCCCGCGGCGACGACGGCTATCCGGCCGCGCGGGCGGCGTACGAGGCGATCGGCTTCCGGGCCTACGCCCGCAACGTGCGCCTCGTACGCCGTTGACGCGATCAGTACCGGTAGTGCTCGCTCTTGTACGGGCCCTCGGCGGGGATGCCCAGGTAGGACGCCTGCGCCGGGGTCAGCTGGGTGAGCTTGACGCCCAGGGCGTCGAGGTGCAGCCGGGCCACCTTCTCGTCGAGGTGCTTGGGCAGGGTGTAGACGCCGAGCGGGTAGTCGGCGGTCTTCGTGAACAGCTCGATCTGCGCCAGCACCTGGTTGGTGAACGAGTTGGACATGACGAACGACGGGTGGCCGGTCGCGTTGCCGAGGTTCAGCAGCCGGCCCTCGGACAGCACGATGACGGTGTGGCCGTCAGGGAAGGTCCACTCGTGCACCTGCGGCTTGATCTCCGTGCGCACGATGCCCGGGACGGCGGCCAGCCCGGCCATGTCGATCTCGTTGTCGAAGTGGCCGATGTTGCCGACGATGGCCTGGTGCTTGGCCCGGGCCAGGTGGTCGGCGGTGATGACGTCGCGGTTGCCGGTGGCGGTGATGACGATGTCGGCCCGCTCGATGACGTCGTCGAGCGTGGTGACCTCGTAGCCGTCCATGGCCGCCTGCAGCGCGCAGATCGGGTCGATCTCGGTGACGACGACCCGCGCGCCCTGGCCGCGCAGCGACTCCGCGCACCCCTTGCCGACGTCGCCGTAGCCGCAGACCACGGCCACCTTTCCGCCGATGAGCACGTCGGTGGCCCGGTTGATGCCGTCGATCAGCGAGTGGCGGCAGCCGTACTTGTTGTCGAACTTGCTCTTGGTGACGGAGTCGTTGACGTTGATGCCAGGGAACAGCAGGGCGCCGTCGCGCATCATCTCGTAGAGCCGGTGGACGCCGGTGGTGGTCTCTTCGGTGACGCCCTTGATCTCCTGGGCCAGCGCGGTCCAGCGGCTCTGGCTCTCGGCCAGCGAGCGCTTCAGCAGGCCGAGGACGACCCGCCACTCCTCGGGGTCGTCGTCGGCGGGCTCGGGGACGACGCCGGCCTTCTCGTACTCGACGCCCTTGTGCACCAGTAGGGTGGCGTCGCCGCCGTCGTCGAGGATCATGTTGGGGCCGGGGGCGTCGGGCCAGGTGAGCGCCTGCTCGGTGCACCACCAGTACTCCTCGAGCGTCTCGCCCTTCCAGGCGAATACCGGCACCCCGGCCGGCGCCTCGACGGTGCCGTCGGGGCCGACGGCGATGGCGGCGGCCGCGTGGTCCTGCGTCGAGAAGATGTTGCACGAGGCCCAGCGGACCTGCGCGCCCAGCGCGACCAGCGTCTCGATGAGCACGGCGGTCTGGACGGTCATGTGCAGCGAGCCGGTGATGCGGGCGCCGGTGAGCGGCTTGCTGTCGCCGTACTCGGCACGCATGGCCATGAGCCCGGGCATCTCGTGCTCGGCGAGGCGGATCTCGCGGCGGCCGAAGTCGGCCAGCGACAGGTCGGCGACCTTGAAGTCGAGGGACATGGAACGGTTCCTCTCACGGATGGCGGTCAGGGGTCGGACGCGGGCACGACGATGCGGCACCGATCAGTCGTCCGACCCGGCGCGACCCATCTGGGTCCGCGGCATCACCTGCGCCGGCATGGTCTCCGGCCGAGTCTACCCCGGTGCCGTCGCCCCTCTTCGACACTCCACTCCCCGTCCCCCTGCTGCCCATCTTCTCAGCCAAGACCGGGCAGCTATCAGGGGGACGGGGAGGATGTGGGCACGCCTCACGCTTGTCGTGCCCGTTTCACCCCACTTTGTCGGGCGGCGGCGCGCGATGATCATCCAGGATCGCCTACATCACGAGGATTACGCGAGCTTCACCATGCCTGTAGGGGTGTTGACGCTCAGGTAATCCTCGTGATGGCCCCCGAATCACGGCGAAATCTCACCAGGTGGACGCTCTACGACACCAACGCCACACCGAAACGGGCCCAGAGGCCTGGCGCCCTCGCCACATTGCCCCCGTCCCCCTGATAGCTGCCCGTTCTGAGCCGCGGGCGCGTGGGTCAAGCGGTCATCGCCGGCGCGAAGCGCCTCCATAGTCCGCTTGAGGCGCGCGCACGCGGCCAAGACAATCGGGCAGCAGGGGGACGGGCCCAACGCCGAAACGACCGGCCAACGCAAACGGCTACGACGCCGGCGCGGCCGCCCGGTCGATGTCGGGCTCGAGGAAGATGTGCTTCGCCTCCGGCAGCGCCGCCCTGATGCGTTCCTCGGCGCCGTTGATGGCGGCGGCGATCTGCTCGCCGGTCTGGTCGGTGCGAACCGCGAGCTTGGCCGCCACCAGCAGCTCCTCCGGGCCGGTGTACAGGGTGCGCAGGTGGATGACGCGCCCGATGTCGTCGCCGGCGGTGGCGGCGGCGAGGATCTTCTGGACGTTGTCCGCCGCCGCGCCCTCGCCGATGAGCAGGCTGGACATCTCGATGGCCAGGATCACGGCGATGACGACCAGCAGCACGCCGATGGCCGCGGTGCCGGCGACGTCCCAGTAGGCGTTGTCGGTGATGAGCGCCATGCCGACGCCGATGAGCGCGAACACCAGGCCCAGCAGCGCACCGATGTCCTCGAGCAGGATGACCGGCAGCTCCGGCGACTTGGCCCGGCGGACGAACTGCGACCACGACGCGCCGTTGCGGACGCGGTCGGACTCGATGACGGCCGTGCGCAGGGAGAACGACTCCATGATGATCGCGGCGACGAGCACGGCGACCGGCACCCACCACCACTGGCTCTCCAGCAGCTCGTTCGGGTGGCCGGCGTGCACCTCCTCGTACTTGTGGTACGCCTCGTACAGAGCGAACAGGCCGCCGATGCTGAACAGCACGATCGCCACGATGAACGCGAACACGTACCGCACCCGGCCGTAGCCGAACGGGTGCTCCGGCGTCGCCTTGCGCTGCGCCCGCCGGCCGCCGACCAGCAGCAGCACCTGGTTGCCGGCGTCGGCGACGGAGTGGACCGCCTCGGCCAGCATCGACGAGGCCCCGGTCAGCGCGAACGCGATGAACTTCGTGATCGCGATGCCGGTGTTCGCCAGCAGGGCCGCGACGACCGCCTTGGTCCCACCTTCAGTGGCCATGGGTCAGGACTTCCTTCGCTCAGGTGCGTGCGTGGTCGGGGACTATCGTGCCTGGTCGAGTGCGGTGGTGAGGGTGAACGCCACGCCGTCGCCGGCGAGCGTCGCGCCGGCGTCCGACGCGGGCACGAACGCGGCCCGCCCGCGAGCCAGGCCGACTCCGTCGATCTCGGCGGTGCCGTCGACGACGAGGACCAGGCACGGGCCGGGCAGTACGACCCCCGCGCGGCTCAGCCGCACCTTCGCCAGCCGCAGCTCGTCGACACCGGGGACGGGGTACAGCTCGATGCCGGGGTCGGTCACCTCGGGCGTGACGAGCACCTCGCCGCGCGGCTCGTAGCGCAGGATCCGCAGCACCTCGGCGGCGTCGACGTGCTTGGGCGTCAGCCCGGCACGCAGAGTGTTGTCGGAGCTGGCCTGCGGCTCGACGGCGACGCCGGACAGGTAGGCGTGCGGGACGCCGGCCGGGACGAACACGGCCTCGCCCGGTTCGAGCGTGTGGTGGCGCAGCAGCAGCGCCAGCAGCAGGCCGCGGTCGTGCGGGTAGGCCTCGGCCAGCCGGTGCACCAGCCCGAACCGCGGGTCGTCGCGCCGGGCCGACGCCTCGGCCGTCAGTGCGGTGACGATCTGCGCGGCCGCGTCGTCGTCGAGGGTGAGCCAGCGGCGGACCAGCCGCTCCAGCCCGTCGTCGTCGCGCAGGACGGCGGCGGCGCCGACGAGGTCGGGGTTCTCGCTCTGTTCGAGCGAGGCCGCGACCGCGGCGGGGTCGTCGAAGCCGACCAGCGCCTCGAACGGGGTGACGGCGACCGCCATCTCGGGCTTGTGGTTGCGGTCGTGGTACGAGCGGCGCGGGTCGTCGAGCGCGAGGCCGGCGGCGTCCTCGGCGTCGTAGCCCTCGACGGCCTGCTCGATGGTCGGGTGCACCTGGATCGACAAGGGTCGCTCGACGGCGAGCACCTTCAGCAGGAACGGCAGCCGCGGCCCGAACCGGCGCACGACGGCGTCGCCGAGCGTCCCCGCCGGGTCGGCCTCGATGAGCGCCGACAGCGGCCGCCCGTCACCCGCCACCGTGGACGGCGAGCCCGGGTGCGCGCCGACCCACAGCTCGGCCTCGGGATGCCCGGACGGGGCACGGCCGAGCAGCTCGGGGATGACGGTGGGGGAACCCCACGCATAGGAGCGCACCGGATTGTCCAGAAGCACGGCCACGAGCCGACAGCCTAATTGACCCCGCCCGACGTACAGCGACAGGTCACGCGGTGTCAGGTATCATGACGACATGACACACGCGACGATATCTGTCAACGAGCAAGGTCGTGTGCTCATCCCGGCGCAGCTCCGACAGGAGCTCGAGTTCCGTCCCGGCACCCCCCTCGTGGCCTATGTCGAGGACGGCAGGCTCATCCTCGAAGATCGAGCCCATCTGGCGGCGCGACTCCAACGGGAGGCGCTGGAGTCGCGCAGGACGTCGGGCAGCGTGGTCGACGAGCTGATCGCCGACCGCCGCGCACAGGCCGCGGCGGAGCAGGCTGACGAGGACCTCCCGCCGGCAGCCGGCCGGTGATCGTCCTCGACACTTCGGCGCTGCTGGCGTACCTCTACGCCGAGCCCGGCCACGAGTCCGTGCCGTCGCTGCTGCACGAAGCCCACATGAGTGCGGTCAACTGGTCGGAGACCATGCAGAAGATCGCCTTCCACGGCGGAGATCCAGACCGGCAGGGCCGGTTGCTCGTCGTCCTCGGCGTGACCGTGCAACCGTTGACCGAGGAGGACGCGATGCGAGCCGCCAAGCTCTACCCAGTCACCCGCGCGGCCGGCCTCTCGCTCGGAGATCGCTGCTGCCTCGCCCTGGCGGCACGCCTCGGCGTGCCGGCATTGACCGCCGATCGAGCGTGGTCAGGTCTCGACGCCGGCGCCGAGGTCCGCTTGCTGCGCTGATCCGTCAGGCCGGGCGGCCGAGGCCGAGCGCGAGGTAGGCGGCGGCGAACCGGCCGGTGGCCAGCAGCGCCGCGAACCGGCCGACGTCGGGGCCCTCGGTGGCGCGCACCTCCTGGACCCGCACCGAACCGCTCTCGGCGGCGGCGTCGAGACGGGCCCGGCCAGCCACGGCGGCGGGGTTGTCGGCGCCGTCGTCGAGGATGACGAGGGCCGGGCGGGACACCGCGGAGCCGCCGTCCTCGAACGGGTCGGCGAACAGGTCGGGCTCCGGGGCGCCCTCGAGGATCGGCACCAGCTGGTCGGCCTCGCCGGACAACACGGGCCGGCCGCTGGCCGATCGCAGCGCCTCGGCGACCCGCCGTGCGGCACGGGCGGCCAGCACCGAGCCGCCCCAGACGACGGGGACGTCGTCGGCGATGCCCAGGGCCAGTTCCTTGGCGGGGTTGGCGTCAGAGGGGACGCTCGGGCCGCACCGCTCGGCGACGTCGTCGAGGGCGGCCGCGACCGGCTCGGCCTCGACCTCGGGGCCCAGTCCCATGATGTGCAGCGCGTGCAGCACGGGGACGGCGAGCGCCGTCGGGTCGGCGCTGCCGGCCGGCAGGAACGTCGTGCCGCGGCCGGATGCCGCATCGTGCAGGGGCGACCCCTCGGGCGCCGCGACGAGCAGCGCGCAGCCGCGCCGGCGCGCCTCGGCGACGGCCGAGATCTCGTCGTCGCCGTGACCGTCGCGGCAGACCACGACGACGAGGTCGAGCGGGCCGGCCCAGCCGGGCAGCCCGCGGTGCGGCCAGGCGACGAACGGCACCGGGCAGACCGGCTCGAGCACGGCGCGGAACAGCCGGCCGTCGGGGCCGCCGGCGACGACG
>NZ_QUAL01000013.1 GCF_003579925.1 Jiangella rhizosphaerae
CCGCTCAGCCGCTCGGCGATCGCCGCGACGGCGTCGAGCACCGGCGCGCCGTCGGACCCGGCCGGCGGCGTGGGCGTCCGGTCGACCGGGCCGAGCCGGCCGTCGGCGCCGACCACAGCGGCCTTGATGGAGGTGCCGCCGACGTCGACGGCGACCACCCGCCCGGTCACGTCAGCCGGCCGGCAGGACGACGGAGCGGGTGAGGTGCCGCGGCCGGTCCGGGTCGAGGCCGCGTGCCTCGGCCAGCGCGACCGCGAGCCGCTGCGCCACCACCAGGTGCGCCATCGGGTCGAGTTCGCTGGTGACGAAGGTGGCGCCGGTGGCCGCGACCTCGTCGGCCAGACCGGCCGGCGGCGGGCCGAACGACCACACGAGCCGGCCCGGCTCGGCGATCGAGATGGGGCCGTGCCGGTAGTCCATGGCGGGGTAGGCCTCGGCCCAGAACTGCGCCGACTCGCGCAGCTTCAGCGCCGCCTCGTGCGCCAGCCCGACCGTCCAGCCCCGCCCGACGAACGTCGCCTGCGCGACGTCGGTCCACCCGTCCAGCGGCTCGGCCAGCGCCTTCTCCGCGTCGGCGACCACCGGCCCGAGGTCGTGCCCGAGGTGCGCGCGCAGCAGCGCCAGCGCGCTGGTGGCCGACCGCGTCTGCACGACGGCCCGCTCGTCGGCGAAGTCGAGCACGACCGCCTGGCCGGCGGCGTCGACGGCCGGTGAGCCGGCGGACGCCGTGAGCACGACGGTGCGTGGCGCGCCCGCGCCGGCGGAGGCGAGGTCGGCCAGCAGGTCGAGCACCTCGGTGGTCGTGCCGGAGCGCGTGATCGCGACGACGGCGTCGTAGCCGCGGCCGACGGGTGTCTCGGACGCGGCGAACGCGTCGGTCTCGCCCAGGCCGGCCTGCTCGCGCAGCGCCGCGTACGCCATGGCCACGAACCACGACGTGCCGCAGCCGACGACGGCGACCCGCTCACCCGGCGCCGGGAGTACCCCGCGAGCGTCGTCGAGCAGGTCGGCGGCACGGACCCAGCAGGCCGGCTGACTGGCGATCTCCGCGCTGACGTGTTCGGTCATGGATGTGTGTCCCCTCTCGTGCACCGACCCGGCGCCTGCATCATATCGATCGAATCTCGCTGTAATCGCTCAGACTCAATCGCTCCCCGTCACATCCGGTCAAAGTTGCGTTCCCGTCACGGCCTGTTGACACCGTCTGTGACGGCGGCCACGATGGGTACCCGCGTCGACAGATTGTGCGCGAAACGTGCGTGAAACGCATACAAACAATCATCGCGGTGAGCGGACCTGGAGGGCGGACATGAGACGACTGGTGTCCTTGACGGCGGCAACGGTGGCGGCGGGGCTCACGCTCACGGCGTGCGGGTTCGGCGGCGACGACGGCGGCAGCGGCGGCTCCGCCGAGGAGGGCGGCTCGACGACGCTGGACCTGCTCGTGCCGCAGTACAGCGACGGCACGACGGCGCTGTGGGAAGAGATCATCGCCTCGTTCGAGGAGGCGAACCCCGACGTCACCGTGAACCTCGAGGTCCAGTCGTGGGACAACATCAACGACGTCATCCGCACCAAGGTGCAGGCCGGTGAGGCGCCGGACATCCTGAACATCGACGCGTTCAGCGGCTTCGCGAAGGACGACCTGCTGTACCCGGCCGACGAGGTCGTCTCCGAGGACACGTTCGCCGACTTCCAGGAGTCGTTCATCGAGAACGCCTCGCTCGACGGCACCGTCTACGGCCTGCCGATGATCGCCTCGGCACGGGCGCTGTTCTACAACGAGGACCTGCTGACCCAGGCCGGTGTCACCGAGCCGCCGGCCACCTGGGACGACCTGCTGGCCGCGGCCACCGCCGTCGCGGGCCTGGGCACCGGCGTCTACGGGTACGGGATGCCGCTGGGCAGCGAGGAGGCCCAGGCCGAGACGTCGATCTGGACGTTCGGCGGCGGCGGGTCGTGGACCGACGGCGAGACCATCACCGTCGACACCCCCGAGAACCTCGCCGCGGTGGAGTTCATGAAGCAGATGATCGACGCCGGCGCCACCCAGCCCGACCCGGGCGCCACCGACCGCACCCCCATGCTGGACGTCTTCATCCAGGGCCAGATCGCGATGGCCGTCGGCCTGCCGCCCACGATCGGGCAGATCGAGGAGCGCAACCCCGACCTCAACTACGGCATCGCGCCGGTCCCGACGCAGGACGGGTCGCCCGTCACGCTCGGTGTCGCCGACCATCTGATGGCGTTCCGCAACGACGACGACAAACAGGACGCGATCCGGGCGTTCCTCGACCACTTCTTCTCCACCGACGTCTACCTGAGCTTCGTCGACACCGAGGGGTTCCTGCCCACGACGAAGTCCGGCGCCGAGGGCACCGCCAACGCCGAGCGGTTCGCCGACTTCCTGGCGCTGCTGCCCGACGCGCAGTTCTACCCGAGCACCAACGAGGCGTGGGCGGCCACGCAGGGTGCGCTGCAGAGCCTGGTCGGGCAGATCCAGACCCAGGACGCCGCGAGCGTGCTGCAGCAGATCCAGGCCAGCGCCGACAACGCATGACCACCGACACCCCGACCCGCCCCGACGGCCGCGTGACACGCCGGCCGCGGGGCGGGCCCGCACGGCCGCGGCGCGGGTGGTCGCGGTGGGCCGCGACGGCCCGGGCACTTCCCTGGCTGACGCCGACGCTGGTCCTGATCGCCGGGGTGGTGTTCTTCCCCGCCGGGTACATGGCGTGGACGTCGGTGCGGGACCTCAGCCAGTTCGGGGTCGACAACGGCCCGGCGGGGTTCGACAACTACGCCCGGCTGCTGGAGTTCACCGCGCTGCCGCGGGTCCTGACCAACACCATCGTCTGGGTGATCGGCGTGGTCGTGGTGACCGTGCTGATCTCGCTCGCGCTGGCGCAGTTCCTGGACAAGGCGTTCCCCGGACGGCGGTTCGTGCGGCTGGCGATCATCGTGCCGTGGGCGGCCAGCGTCGTCATGACCACCACCGTCGTCTACTACGGGCTCGACCCGTTCTACGGCATCATCAACGCGTTCCTCGTCGACATCGGGCTGCTGGACCAGCCGTACGGGTTCACCCGCAACGCCGTCCCGGCGTTCCTCACCGCCATGGGCGTGGCGGTGTTCGTGTCGCTGCCGTTCACCACGTACACCCTGCTCGCCGGGCTGCAGACCATCCCTGACGACGTGCGCGAGGCCGCGGCCATGGACGGCGCCGGGCCGTGGGCCACCTACCGGCGGATCATCCTGCCCTTGCTGCGCCCGGCGCTTGCGGTGGCCACCATCATCAACATCATCAACGTGTTCAACTCGCTGCCGATCCTGCAGGTCATCACCGGTTCCATCCCCGGCTACAACGCCGACACCACCACCACGCTGATCTTCAAGTTCATCCGCGCCGACCGGCAGATCGACACCGCCGCCGCGCTGAGCATCGTCAACTTCCTCATCGTGCTCGCGGTGATCCTCGTGTACTTGAAGGTCGTCAAGCCGATGCGGGAGGACTGACCGTGGCAGCCGCCGTTCGTACGCGGGGTTCCCGACGCCCGCTGATGGCCGTCGCCGGCGCCGTCATCGCGCTGGTCTTCGTCCTGCCGTACCTGATCATGCTGATCGGGTCGTTCAAGTCGCGCGCCGAGATCCTCCAGGTCCCGCCGACGTACCTGCCACAGGAGTGGCTGCCGTCGAACTACGTCGACATGTGGTCCACTCCCGAGACGCCGCTGCCGTACAACCTGGTGTCGACGATCGTCATCTCGGTCTGCGCCACGCTGCTCGTGCTGGCCGCGGCCGCGCCCGCCGCGTACTACACCGCCCGGCACCGCTTTCCCGGCCGGCTCGTGTTCCTGCTGCTGGTGCTGATCACGCAGATGCTGCAGCCGACGGTGCTGGCCACCGGCCTGTTCCGGCAGTTCGTCACGCTCGGCATCAACGACACGTGGCTGGCCATGATCCTGGTCAACGCCGCCTTCAACCTGTCCTTCGCGGTCTGGATCATGCACAGCTTCTTCGCCGCCATCCCCCGCGAGCTCGACGAAGCCGCCGCCCTCGACGGCGCCTCCCGGCTGCAGACCCTGCGCCGCGTCACGCTGCCGCTGGTGTGGCCCGGCGTGGTCACCGCGATCATCTTCACGTTCGTCGCCTGCTGGAACGAGTTCGCCGCCAGCCTCGTCATCCTCACGACGGCGGAGAACCAGCCGCTGTCGGTGGCGTTGACCAAGTTCGTCGGGCAGTACGAGTCGGCCTGGCAATACGTCTTCGCCGTCTCGATCGTCGGTATCGTGCCGGTGGTCGTGCTGTTCGCGCTGATCGAGAAGAGACTGGTAGCGGGGTTGACCGCGGGGGCGGTCAAGTAAGGGGGACACCGTCGTGACCGACCAGCCGGCCGGCGAAGCCGGCACCGACCTGGACGGGCAGGCACCCGACCGCGCCCGGCGCTGGCGCCAGATGCTCGACCTGCTCGCCGAACGCGGCCGGCTCAGCGTCACCGAGACGGCGTCGGCACTGTCCGTCTCCGAGGCGACGGTCCGCCGCGACTTCACCGAGCTGGCCCGGCAGCAGCTGGTCACCCGCACCCACGGCGGCGTCCTGGCGACGGCCGTCGCCTACGACCTGCCGGCCCGCTACCGCGCGTCGTCGGGGAGCGACCCGAAGGAACGCATCGCCGCGCTGGCCGCCGACCTCGTCGAGCCCGGCATGGTGGTCGGGTTCAACGGCGGCACGACGACGTCGGCGACGGCCCGCCGGATCGCCGCCCGCATCGAGCACGGCCCCCACTCCGGCGAGCACGCGCTGACCGTCGTCACCAACGCGCTGAACATCGCGACGGAGATGGTGCTGCGCCCGCACATCCGCACCGTCTCGCTCGGGGGCGTGGCCCGGCCGCAGTCCTACGAGACGACCGGGCCGCTGGCGACGCTGGTCCTCAACGAGCTCTGGCTCGACATGCTCATCCTCGGCATCGACGGGCTGACGGCGGCCGGCGGCGTCTCGTGCCGGCACGTCGGCGAGGCCGGCATCAACGCGCTCATGGTCCAGCGGGCCAGCCGGGTGGTCGTCGTCGGCACCGGCGACAAGGTCGGCCGCCGCGCGTTCGCCCGCATCTGCGACGTCGACCAGGTCGACGTGCTGGTCACCGACCCGAGCGCGCCCGAGGACGAACTGGCCGCCCTGCGCACGGCCGGCGTTGAGGTGCACCTCGTCTGACGGGCCTGTTCCGGCCACCCGGGTGAGGTTGTTCCACTCCAACCGTGCGTTGGCCGGTCGTGTGGCGTTGGTTCCCGTCCCCCTGCTGCCCGATTGTCTTGGCCGCGCACGCGCGCCTCAAGCGGACCGCCTCTGCTGGGTGGCGTTGGCCCCGTCCCCCTGCTGCCCGATTGTCTTGGCCGCGGGCGCGCGCCTCAAGTCCGCGCGCGTTGTGGTCGGGCTTGTGCTGTGGTCGGGGCGCTTGGACTTGACCCGCGCGCCCGCGGCTCAGAACGGGCAGCTATCAGGGGGACGGGGGAGTGTGGCGACGGCTTCCGGGGCGTTGGCCGCGTTTGCGTGTGGCGTTGGTGTCGTGGAGCGTCCACCTGGTGAGATTTCACCGTGATTCGGGGGCCATCACGAGGATTGCCCCAGCGTCAACACCCCTACAGCCATGGTGAAGCTCGCGGAATCCTCGTGATGTAGGCGATCGTTGATGATCATCGCCATCCACAATCCGACAAAGCAGNCTACAGCCATGGTGAAGCTCGCGGAATCCTCGTGATGTAGGCGATCGTTGATGATCATCGCCATCCACAATCCGACAAAGCAGGCGAAACGGGGCACCGCAATGCCGAGGCGTGCCCAGATCCTCCCCGTCCCCCTGATAGCTGCCCGTTCTTGGCCGCGCAGCCGCGGGTCAAGCGGTCATCGCCGCGCGAAGCGCCCCCTAGGTCCGCTTGAGGCGCGGTTGCGCGGCAAGAGAATGGGGCAGCAGGGGGACGGGGAGCCCCGCCAACCCAGGACTCAGCAGACGTCGTCGACGTCGACGGCGCCGTTGGCGTCGCTCGGGGTCTCGGTGCCGCCCGGCGTCTCGGCGTCGCCGGTCGGCTCGTCGTCGGCGGGGGTGTCGCCCTCCGGCGTCTCCCCCGCGGGCTCCTCGGTCTCCTCCGTCGGGTCGTCGCTCGGCTCGTCCGTCGGGTCGGCCGCCGGGGACTCGGTGCCCGTGCCGGTCGGGCCGTCGGCGTCGTCGGGGGCCTGCGAGCTGGGCGGCGGGGTCTCGGCCGGCGGGTCGAGCGACTGCTGGACGAACTGCCGGATGAGCTCGTAGTCGGGGTCGTGGTACTGGATGATGTCGTCGGTGAACGGCAGGCTGCGCAGGCCGCCGGCGTCCTGCACCTTCAGCGCCAGCTCGGCGAAGTCGGACAGCCGCGCCTGGGTGATGTCCGTCGACATGGTCCGCTCGGCCGCTCGCGCCAGCTGCTGGTAGCGGCCCAGCAGCGTCATCGGGTCGGCCTGCTCGGCGATGGCGCCGATGACGCAGCGCTGCCGGCGCATGCGCTCGTAGTCGTCGGAGACCGGGCCGGGACCGCAGCGGGCGCGGGCGAACCAGAGCGCCTGATAGCCGTCGAGGTGCTGGTTCTCGCCGGGCTCGATCCAGCCGGACGGCTCGGTGCAGCGGCCCCACTGTTCCTTGGTGCCGATGGGGATGCGGTACGGGACGTCGATGTCGATGCCGCCGAGCGCGTTGACCAGATATTGGAAGCCGCGCAGGTTGACCATCACGTAGTAGTGGATGTCGAGCCCCAGCACCTCACCGACCACCAGCTTCATCGCCTCGGCGCCGGGGTCGGGGATGCCCTCGAAGAACTCCGGGAACTCGTACGGCACGAACCGGTACATCGAGGAGAGCCAGTAGTAGGCGTCCTCCTCGGGGCCGCGGAAGCCGTCGGGGTAGGCCTCGGCCAGCGGGGTGTCAGGCGGCATCGGGACGTTGAGCAGATTGCGCGGCAGCGAGAACAGCGCGGTGTCGCCGGTCTCGGTGTTGATGCTGGCCACCATGATGGTGTCGGTGCGGGTCTCCTCGCGGCCCGGGCCGGCGTCGGAGCCGAGGATGAGCACGTTGACGCGCTGCTGGCCGGCCCACGGGTCCTCGTCGGACGAATTCGGGACGGTGAGGCTGGGCTGGTCGTCGTCGGCGAAGACGTTGCCGATGAGGTCGCGCTGCGTGTACGCGTACCGGCTGCCGAGGCTGAGCGGGCTGACCACCAGCGAGGCGACCACCACGACGACGATCGCCGACAGCAGCCGCTGCGGCCCCCGCAGGCCGCGCGGCTGCAGCAGGTAGAGGCTGACCAGCGCTGTGAGCAGCCAGGCGGCGGCGACGGCGGCCAGCCCGGCGGTGATGAGGTTGAGCGTGCCGGTGTCGGTGCCGGCGTCGACCAGGCCGGACCGCCCGCTGCGCACGACGTACACCGCAGCCCCGGCGGCGAGCAGCAGGAACACCGCCACGACGGTCCAGCCGAGCTTCTTCCGGCCGGCCGAGATCAGCCCCGCACCGGGGATCAGGGCACCGACGCCGACCTGACGCAGAAAACGGCGATACTGGGCCGGGCTGACGCCGTTGCGCCGTGCCCGACTCCGTCGGCCGACCGTCTCGTCGCTGCTCATCGCTGCCGCCGCCGCGCGCGTGCCCCTACGCGGGCCTGCCTCCTTCACCGGATCGGGACGTGCTGCCGATAGGTCGCGGGACATTCTGCCTCACGTGACGAACTCCCACGGAGGCACCCGCGTTCCCGGCGCGCCCGCTCTGTCCCGATTTCACAGCTTCCGGTTCATGAGCACCGAGTCGCGGTCGTCGCCCGGCGCGACCCGGATCGAGCCGGGGTGGCGTCCCACCTCGACGAACCCGCACGACTCGTAGAACCGGCCGAGGCCCATGCCGTCGCGATAGGTGAGGTGCAGGAACTCCAGCCCGTCGGCGCGAGCGAGGTCGGCCAGCCCGTCCAGCAGGGCCCGGCCGGCGCCGCGCCCCTGGAACCGCGGATGCACCTGCAGCCGCAGCACCGTCGCCCAGTGCCGGAACAGCGGATTGACCGAGCCGATGACGAAGCCGAACCCGGCCCGCTCGCCGTCGACGCGGAGCACGCCGACGAACCCGGCGCCGGCGGCGAGGTCGGCGAGATGGCGGTCGAGCGCGGGCCGCACGTCCGCGGGGCCGGCCGGCGGCAGGAAGCCGACGGCGCCGCCGGCGTTCGTCACGTCGACCCAGCAGCTCAGCAGCCACGATGCCAGCTCGTCGCCGACCTCGGTGACCCGTTCGACCGTTTCGCTCACGCCTTGACCGTACGGGACAATGGGGAGGTGAACGACGGACCCCTGATCGTCCAGAGTGACAAGACCCTGCTCCTCGAGGTCGACCACGACCAAGCCGACGACTGCCGCCGCGCCATCGCGCCGTTCGCCGAGCTGGAGCGGGCCCCCGAACACGTGCACACCTACCGTCTGACCCCGCTCGGCCTGTGGAACGCCCGGGCCGCCGGTCACGACGCCGAGCAGGTCGTCGACACCCTGCTCACCTACTCCCGCTACCCCGTCCCGCACGCGCTGCTCGTCGACGTCGCCGAGACGATGGCCCGCTACGGCCGGCTGCGGCTCGAGAGCCACCCGGTGCACGGGCTGGTCCTCGTCACCACCGACCGCGCGGTGCTCGAGGAGGTGCTGCGCTCGAAGCGGGTCACCCCGCTGGTGGGCGCCCGCCTCGACCCCGACACCGTCGTCGTCCACCCGTCCGAGCGCGGCAACCTCAAGCAGGCGCTGGTCAAGCTCGGCTGGCCGGCCGAGGACAGCGCCGGCTACGTCGACGGCGAGGCGCACCCCATCACGCTGGCCGAGGACGGCTGGGCGCTGCGGCCGTACCAGCGCGAGGCCGCCGACGGCTTCTGGCACGGCGGCTCCGGCGTCGTCGTGCTGCCGTGCGGGGCCGGCAAGACGCTGGTCGGCGCGGCCGCCATGGCCCGCGCCGGCGCCACCACGCTGATCCTGGTGACGAACACCGTCGCGGCCCGGCAGTGGAAGGACGAGCTGGTCAAGCGCACCAGCCTCACCGAGGAGGAGATCGGTGAGTACTCCGGCGCGAAGAAGGAGATCCGCCCGGTCACCATCGCGACCTACCAGGTGCTCACCACCCGGCGGAAGGGCGTCTACCCGCACCTCGAGCTGCTCGACGCCCGCGACTGGGGCCTCATCGTCTACGACGAGGTGCACCTGCTGCCGGCGCCCATCTTCCGCATGACGGCCGACCTGCAGGCCCGCCGCCGGCTCGGGCTGACGGCGACGCTGGTGCGCGAGGACGGCCGCGAGGACGACGTCTTCACGCTGATCGGCCCGAAGCGCTACGACGCGCCGTGGAAGGAGATCGAGAACCAGGGCTGGATCGCCCCCGCCGACTGCGTCGAGGTCCGCGTCACGCTGTCCGACGGCGAGCGGCTGGCCTACGCCACGGCCGAGCCCGACGAGCGCTACCGGCTGGCGTCGTGCACCGACGCCAAGACGCGGGTCGTCGAGGGCCTGGTGAAGCGGCACGCCGGCGAGCCGACGCTGGTCATCGGCCAGTACATCGAGCAGCTCGACGAGATCGGCGAGCGGCTCGGCGCCCCGGTGGTCAAGGGCGAGACGACGGTGCGCGAGCGGCAACGGCTGTTCGACGGCTTCCGCACCGGCGAGATCCGCACGCTGGTCGTCAGCAAGGTGGCGAACTTCTCCATCGACCTGCCCGAGGCCAGCGTCGCGATCCAGGTGTCCGGCACGTTCGGCTCGCGGCAGGAGGAGGCGCAGCGGCTCGGCCGCATCCTGCGCCCCAAGGCCGACGGCCGGACGGCGCGGTTCTACTCGGTGATCGTCCGCGACACCGTCGACCAGGACTTCGCCCAGCACCGGCAGCGCTTCCTCGCCGAGCAGGGCTACGCCTACCACATCGCCGACGCCGAGGACGTCCTGCGCGACAGCTGACACCGTCGCCGAATATTCGGTGGACACTCCAGCCGGCGCGAACTAAGCTCCCATGCCCTTCGCGACCGGACCGGACCACCGGGCCGTCGGATAGCCCCATCTTCCGCCGAGCCCCTGGAGGCGATCCATGTCCGCCGACCCCGTCCTGCACGCCGAGCGCGAGCACCTGCGCCGGTCCCGCGCCGACCTCCAGGCGATGCGCGAGCACACCCTGTCGCTGACGGCGCAGGGCGGCGACCACGTCTCGACCGAGTACCTGAAGGCCGCGCTGTACCGGCGGGCGAAGGCGCTGGAGGACGACCCGAACCTGCCGTTGTTCTTCGGCCGTATCGACCGCACCGACGACGAGCAGCCCGGCGAGCCGCCGGAGACCTTCCACATCGGACGCCGGCACGTCATGGACGGAAACGGCGATCCCATGGTGGTCGACTGGCGGGCGGACGTGTCGCGCGCCTTCTACCGGGCGACGCGGGCCGACCCGCACGGCGTCACCCTGCGCCGCCGCTACGGGTTCGCCGGCGGCGAGCTGACGTCGTACGAGGACGAGCACCTGCTCGACCCGGGCGAGGCCGACATCACCAGCCGGATCCTCACCGAGGAAATCGAGCGGCCGCGCGTCGGCCCGATGCGCGACATCGTCGCGACCATCCAGCCCGAGCAGGACGAGGTGGTGCGGGCGAGCCTGGACCGGACCGTGTGCGTCCAGGGCGCGCCGGGCACCGGGAAGACCGCCGTCGGCCTGCACCGGGCGGCGTTCCTGCTGCACACCTACCGCGAGCGGCTGTCGCGCACCGGCGTGCTGGTCATCGGCCCGAACCAGGCGTTCCTGCACTACATCGCCCAGGTGCTGCCGACGCTCGGCGAGGTGGACGTTCGCCAGGTCACCGTCGCCCAGCTGGTCCAGACCGTCCCGATCAGGGGCGTCGACGACCCCGGCACGGCGGCGCTCAAGGGCGACGAACGCCTGGCGACCGTCATCCGCAACGCGATCTGGTCGCACGTCCGGGAGCCGGCCGAGACGCTCTACGTCACCCGCGGCACCCGGCGCTGGCAGGTCCCGGTGCACGAGGTCGCCGACGCGATCCGGACGCTGCGCGAACGCGGCGACGGCTACGCGACGGCCCGAGCGCTGCTCGGCCAGCGGCTCGCGCACCGCATCCTGCTGCGCATGGAGGCCGCCGGCGAGATCACCGACGACCGCGTCCAGAACGCCGTCGCGCGGTCCCGGCCGGTGAAGGCCTACGTCGACGAGCTGTGGCCGGCGCTGGACCCGGTGAAGCTGGTCATGCGGCTGCTCAGCGAGCCGGAGCTGCTCGCCACCGCCGCCGGCGGCGTGCTGACCGCGGACGAGCAGCAGCGGCTGCTCTGGCGCAAGCCCGCCCGCGGCCCGAAGACGGCGCCGTGGTCGCACGCCGACGCCGTGCTGGTCGACGAGGCCGCCGCGGCCCTCGAGCGGGTGCCCGGCGTCGGGCACGTGGTGCTGGACGAGGCGCAGGACCTCTCCCCCATGGAGCTGCGCGCCGTCGGCCGTCGTGCCGCCACCGGCTCGCTGACCATCCTCGGCGACATCGCGCAGGGCACCACGCCGTGGGCGACGCCGTCGTGGCCGGAGGCGCTGCGCCACCTCGCCCACGACGACGCACCTCCCCCTGGCCCTTCTGCGACTCGCCCCCGCCCGGGACCTCGCGGCCGGCCGCAGGCTGCGATCGAGGTGCTGCGCAAGGGCTACCGCGTCCCGGCCGCCGTCGTCGAGTTCGCCGCCCGGCTGCTCCCGGTCATCGCGCCGGGCATCGCGCCGCCGGAGCCGGTCCGGTCCAATCCCGGCCGTCTCGACGTGACGCGAGTGGCCGGCGACCTGCAGGCGGCCGTCGCCGACGCCGTCAGAGAGGTGGCGGAACGGGAGGGCTCGGTCGGCGTCATCGTCGCCGATGCCACCGTCCCCGAGACCGGAGCAGCGCTCCGGCAGGCCGGTCTCGCCCACGGCGAACTGGCCGACGACGAACGGATCACGCTGGTCCCGGCCACGCTGGCCAAGGGTCTGGAGTACGACCACGTGGTGGTCGTCGAGCCGGCCGCCATCGTCGCGGCCGAGCCGGCCGGGCTGCGCCGCCTGTACGTCGTGCTCACCCGCGCGGTGTCGTCGCTCACCGTCGTGCATCGCGAGCCACTGCCGGAGCCACTCACTCACCAGTAGCGATACGATGCCGATGCCCGCGAAGGGCTACATTCTGTGTATTGTCTGCACGGCGTATGGGGTCATCGGCACCCCCCGAAACTCCGCTCGACCGAGCGGCGGCACCTGCCTGGGGAGGGCGCATGGCATCTGACTTCGACCTGGCACGGGCCGGACACGGTGCCCTGGGAACCCACCCGTGAGCGCCACCACGGCCAGCGGAGGAACCTCGATCTTGCACGGCGCACACGTTCTCCTCACCGGCGCGACCGGGTTCGTCGGACAGGCACTGCTCGAGAAGCTGCTGTCGAGCTACCCCGATACCCGGGTCAGCCTCATCGTCCGGCCGCGCGGCGCACTCAGCGCGCAGGACCGCATCGACCGGCTCTTCCGCAAGCCCGTCTTCAGCACCTGGCGCAAGGCCGTCGGTGACGACGAGGCCGAGCGGCAGTACCGCGCGCGGGTCACCGTCCTCGAGGGCGACCTCGGCGACCTCCCGCCGCTGCCTGACGACGTCGACGTCGTCATCCACTCGGCGTCCACGGTCTCCTTCGACCTGCCCATCGACGAGGCGTTCGCCTCCAACGTGTCCGGGCCCGAGTCGCTGTACCGCGCGCTGCTCGCCGGCGGCGCCGACCCGCACGTCGTGCACGTCTCCACCGGCTACGTCGCCGGGCTGCGCAAGGGCATCGCCGAGGAGCGCAGCCTCGACCACGACGTCGACCGCGCCGCCGAGCTCGCCCACGCCCAGGCCGCCCGGCCCGAGGTCGAGCGGCTCTCCCGCAGCCCGCGGCTGCTGCGCCGGCTGCTCACGCAGGCGCAGGCCGAGCACGGCCGGGCCGGCTCCCGCGTCGTCACCGAGGCCGCCGAGCAGGCCCGGCAGGACTGGGTCCGCGCCGAGCTGGTCGAGGCCGGCCGCACCCGGGCGCAGAGCCTGGGCTGGCCTGACGTCTACACGTTCACCAAGGCGCTGGGCGAGCGGGTCGCCGAGGACCTCTGGGCCGGCAACGGCCACCGGCTCACCGTCGTCCGCCCGACCATCATCGAGTCGTCGCTCAAGCACCCGTTCCCGGGCTGGATCGACGGGTTCAAGGTTGCCGACCCGCTGATCGCGGCGTACGGACGCGGCCTGCTGCCGCAGTTCCCGGCGCTGGCCGACACCGTGCTCGACGTCATCCCGGTCGACTTCGTGGTCAACGCCGCGCTCGCCGCGGCCGCCGCGCCGCCCCCGCCGGGCCAGGCGCAGTACTTCCAGGTCAGCTCCGGCATCACCAACCCGCTGCCGTTCGGCCGGCTGCTCCGGCTGGTGCACGAGTACTTCGAGGCCAACCCGCTCAAGGACGCCAAGGGCGGCCACCTCGCCGTCCCGTCGTGGTCGTTCCCGCACCGCGGCGTGGTCGAGCGGGCGCTGCGCCGCCGCGAGCGGGTCGTCGACCTCGCCGACAAGGCGGTCGACCGGCTGCCGCCGGGCGACCGGTCGCGCAAGTGGATCTCGACCATCTACCGCGCCCGCCGCGACCTCGACACCCTGCGCAAGTTCACCTCGCTGTACCAGCCGTACACCGAGACCGAGGTCATCTTCGACGACGCCAAGCTGCGGGCGCTGCATGCGTCGCTGCCCGACGACCGCAAGGCCGAGCACGGCTTCGACGTCACCGAGATCGACTGGGCGCACTACCTGCAGAAGATCCACATCCCCGGTGTGCCCGGCCTGACCCGCGGCAGCGGCGGCGAGAGCGCCGGCTCCGGCTCGGCGCCGCTGGAACTGCCGCGCCGCAGCGACGTCATGGCCGTCTTCGATCTCCAGAAGACCGTGGCCGCGGCGACGCTGGTCGAACACTACGTGTGGATCGAGCTGGCGGCCAAGCCGCTGTCGCGGTGGCCGGTCGTGCTCAGCAACCTGGTCGCGCTGGGCCCGCGCTACCTGCAGGCCGAGCGGCGCGACCGCGGCGACTTCATCCGCACGTTCATGCGCCGCTACGAGGGCGTCAACGAGAACGAGCTGCGCAAGATCATCGCCGACGAGGTGACGGTGTCGCTGCACCGCGGTCTGTTCGAGCAGGCGCTCGAGCGCATCAAGGCCCACCGCGAGGCCGGGCACCGCACCGTCCTGCTCACCGGCGAGATCGACGTGTTCGTCGAGCCGCTGGCGCCGCTGTTCGACGTCATGGTCGCCGGCAAGATGGAGTCCGACGAGTCCGGCCGCTGGACGGGGCACCTGGCCACGCCGCCGCTGGTCGGCGAGGCGCGGGCCGCATGGCTGCGCCGGTACGCCCGCGCCGAGGGCCTCGACCTCGCCGGCTCCTACGCCTACGGCGACAGCTACGCCGACCGCTCCTGGCTCGACGTCGTCGGCCACCCCAACGCCGTCAACCCCGACGCCAGCCTGTACCGGTACGCCAAGTCCAAGCGGTGGCCGGTGCACAGCTGGACCACCACCGCTGAGGGCCGCCTATCGCCGGTCGTGCGCAGCGTGCGGGGAGCACGACGGGCATGACGGCGCCGCTGCTCACCGGCCGGGCGCTGGTCACCGGCGGGACGTCCGGCATCGGCCTCGCCTTCGCCAAGGCGCTGGCCGCGCGCGGCTGCGACCTCGTTCTGGTGGCCCGCGACGAGGACCGGCTCAAGCGCACCGCCGACGAGCTGCACCAGCGCTACGGCGTCGACGTCGAGGTGCTGGCCGCCGACCTCGCCGACCGCGCGCAGGTCGACGCCGTCACCGCCCGGCTGGCCGACCACGACTCCCCGGTCGAGGTCTTCGTCAACAACGCCGGCAAGGGCGTCCACTCGCGCCTGGTCACCGACGACACCAGCGAGCACGAGCACGCCATCGACCTGATGATCACCGCCGTCGTCGTGCTCGGCGCGGCCGCCGCCCGCTCCATGCGCGAGCGGGGGCACGGCGTCATCGTCAACGTGTCGTCGGTCGCCGGCCTCATCACGATGGGCGGCTACTCCGCGGTGAAGTCGTTCGTGCGCACCTACTCCGAGAGCCTGTCGCTCGAGCTGGCCGGCACCGGCGTGCAGGTGACGGCGCTGCTGCCGGGCTGGGTGCGCACCGAGTTCCACGAGCGGGCCGGCATCCGCACCGGTTCCATCCCGTCCTCGCTGTGGCTCGACGCCGACCGCGTGGTGGCCGATTGCCTGGCCGATGTCGAGAAGGGCCGCGTGCGTTCGGTACCGTCAGCACGGTTCAAGGTCCTGGCCTGGCTGGCCGAGCACGCCCCTCGGGCGGCGGTGCGCAAGGTCACGGCGCGACTGGTGAGCGGACGACGATGAGCGAACTGCCGAGTACGAAGAGGTACCACGCGGCCTGGCACCGCTGGGCCCGGTTCGTGGCGCAGCGCCTGCTCCTGCGTCCAGTGGTGCACCTGACGACGAAGGTGACGGTGCGCGGGGCGGAGAACCTCGACGGGCTGGCCGTCCCGTTCATCGTCGTGGCCAACCACAGCAGCCACCTCGACGCGCCGCTGCTGGTCACCGAGCTGCCGCGCCGCTACACCCGCACGATGGCCGTGAACGCCGCCGCCGACTACTTCTACCGCTGGTGGTGGATGAAGGCGACCACGTCGGTGTTCTTCAACACCTACCCGGTGAGCCGCACCAACGCCGACATGGGCAAGGGCCGCGGCCTGGCCAACCGCCTGCTGAGCGAGAACGTCCCCGTCGTCGTGTTCCCGGAGGGCACCCGGCGCAACACCGAGGGCGGCGTCAAGCGGTTCAAGCCCGGCGCGGCCGCGCTGAGCATCGCGCAGGGCGTGCCGTGCGTGCCGGTGGCCATCATCGGGACCGACCACGCCATGCCGGTCGGGCGCTGGTGGCCCAAGCCCGGCCGGCCGCCGGTGACACTGGTGATCGGCGCGCCGATCCGCCCGCTGGCCGGCGAACGGACCCGCGAACTGACCGAACGGCTCGAGGCGAAGGTGGCCGCCATGGTGGCCACCGGCGACCCCGGCGCCGAGGGGAAACCGCTGCGCGACGCTACCGAGCCGGACGAGCCGGCGGAGCAGGCGAGCGACCACGCCCAGAAGGAGGAGGCGTCGTGACGGGTGTCAAGCACCAGAAGTGGTGGGGCTGGGGGGTCGAGGGCATCGCCTTCACCCACGACGACAAGCCCAAGCTGGCGCCGTTCGTCATGGAGAAGATCGGCATCGACCTCAACGCGCCCGGCACGCCGCCGCCCGCGTTCGATGACCTCAAGGTGCCGGCCTCGCAACTGGGCGACGACCTCGCCGCGAAGCTGCGCGACACCGTGGGCGAGCAGTACGTCGAGACCGACGACCACAGCCGCGTGGTGCACACCTACGGCAAGGGGCTGGTCGACCTCGTCCGCATCCGCGCCGGCGACCTCCCCCGCGTCCCCGACGTCGTCGTCTACCCGGGCGACGAGGACCAGGTGCGGCAGGTGGTCGACGCCGTGGTCGCGGCCGACGGCGTCCTCATCCCGTTCGGCGGTGGTTCGAACATCTCCGGCTCGCTGACCCCGCCGCCGGCCGAGCAGCGCGTCGTCGTCTCCCTCGATCTCGGGCGGCTCAACCGGGTGCTCGAGGTGGACGAGGCCGCCGGGCTGGCCCGCATCCAGGCCGGCGCGCTCGGCCCGGACCTCGAGGACCAGCTCAACGCGCGCGGGTGGACCATGGGCCACCAGCCCGACAGCTTCAAGCACTCGACGCTGGGCGGCTGGATCGCGACGCGTAGCTCGGGCATGCAGTCGGACAAGTACGGCGACATCGCCGACATCACCCGCGGCCTGCGCGTCGTGCTGCCGGGCAAGGTCATCGTGCTGCGGCCGCTGCCCAGCACGTCGTCGGGCCCGAGCGTGCGCGAGATGATCCTCGGCTCCGAGGGCCGGCTGGGCGTCATCACCGAGGCCTGGGTCAACGTCCACCGCGTCCCGGAGAACCGCGAGATCATCGCCTACCTGTTCCCGACGTGGGCGGCCGGCATCGCGGCGATGCACGAGATCTCCGAGTCCGACGCCTCGCCGACGGTCACCCGGGTCTCCGACGCCAACGAGACCGCGTTCTCGCTCTCGATGCAGAAGCCGTCGAAGGGACTGGCGGCGAAGGCCGGGCCGATCCTGTTCAACGTGCTGGAGCGGCGCGGCTGGGACCTCTCCGCCGCCTGCTTGTCCTACATCGGGTACGAGGGCGCGGAGTCGCACCTCAAGCACGAGAAGGCCATCGTCGGCAAGATCGTGAAGAAGCACGGCGGCATCAAGCTCGGCAAGGGCCCGGGCGCGCTGTACGACCAGAAGAAGTTCGACACCCCGTACATCCGCGACTTCCTGCTCGACATCGGCGCGCTCGGCGACGTGTCCGAGACCGCGGCGCCGTGGTCGAAGCTGATGAACCTGTACGCCAACACCATCCGGGCGGCCAACGACGCCTACGACGAGCTCGGCGTCAAGGGCTTCGCGATGTGCCACCTGTCGCACAGCTACCACTCCGGTGCGTGCCTGTACTTCACCTTCGCGTTCCCGCCCAGCACCGACGTGCCGGCGGAGCAGATCGAGCAGTACTGGGTGGTGAAGAAGGCGATCCAGCAGTCGTTCATCGACAACGAGGCCACGATCTCCCACCACCACGGCGTCGGCACCGACCACGCGCACTGGCTCGAGGACGACATCTCCCCGGCCGGCACCGACGTCATGGCCGGGCTGCTGAAGTCCGTCGACCCCGGCCGGAACCTCAACCCTGGGACGCTGCTGCCAGCTCACCGGGAGTGGTGACGGGCGCCGCCGGACGCTGGGTGCGCAGCCGGACGACGGCCAGCACCACCGCGAGCGCCGCGGCGGTGACCGTCACGGCGAACGCCGGCCGGTGCCCGCCGAGGTCGGCCAGCCGGCCGGCGATACCGGACCCGACGGCGTAGCCGATGCCGGTGGCGCCGGCCAGCAGCGTCATCGCCGCGCCCACGCGGGTGACCGGCACCTGCCGCTCGGCGGCGGCGAACACGCTGATCATGTACGGCGCGACGGCGAGGCCCAGGACCAGGACGACGGGGACGAGCGCCGTCAGGGAACCGGCCAGCAGCAGCGGCGACGACAGCACGACCAGCCCGATGGCGAACACCAGGATCCGCCGGTCGTACCCGAACCGGGCCGGCAGCGCCGCGGTGGCCAGTCCGGCCAGCACGCTGCCCACGCCGAGCAGCGAGTGCACCAGGCCGGCCAGGCCCGGCGTGCCCGCGGCGGTGGCCAGCGCCGTCGTGCCGGTCTGGGTGGCGCCGAAGATGACGCCGATGAGCAGCTGGGCCAGGCAGAGTGTCAGGAACGCGACGGTGACGAACGACTCGCCGTGCGCGGCCGCGGACGCGCGCAGCGCGTGGGTCAGCTGGGCGGTCGAGTGCAGCGCGAACCACGAGCCGAACACGACCAGCAGCGCGGCGGCGGCGAGCAGCGCACCGCTCGGGCTCAGCGCCACCGCGCCCAGGCCGACCAGCGCCGGTCCGAGTACGAACGACGCCTCGTCGGCGGCGCCCTCGTAGGAGAACGCGGCGTCGACCAGCCGGGGCTGCGCGCTGCCCGTCCGGTGCGTGATGGGCCGCCAGCGCACGCGCGCCAGCGGGCCGACCTGCGGCATCGTGAACCCGGCGACGGCGGCCGCGCCGACGAGCACAGGCGTGTCGGCGCCGGCGTGGACGGCCGCGACCAGCGCCGCGAGGGCGACGCCCGCCGTCAGCGACTGCGCGAGGACGACCGGCCGCTGCCCGACGCGGTCGGC
>NZ_QUAL01000130.1 GCF_003579925.1 Jiangella rhizosphaerae
CGGCGGCGGCGCCCGCTCGGGCCGGACCGGCCGCGCTCAACCCGTCCACCGCCTGTGCGAACGCCGCCGCCGGGTCGTCGGGTGCGGGCCGGCGCCCCGCCGCGCGCAGCAGGTCGTTGGAGGCTGTGAGGAACGCCGTCCAGCGGGCGGCGCCGAACACCGCGGGCCCGGCCCGGTACAGCGCGGCCGCCGCCGTCGCCGTCCCGCCCGCCACCTCCGCCACCACCCGCGTGACCAGCAGGAACGGCTTATCGACGAGGTAGACGTGGGCCCGCCCGGCGACCGGGCCGTCCGTGCCGAGGAACCACGCCAGCGCCGCCCGGTGCTTGCGGCGCAGCAGGTGGTTGGCCTTGTACTCGACGGCGGGCGAGCGGATGCGGTCCCGCAGCTCCGCCACGCACGCGGCGGCCGCGGCGGCGTCGATGCGCACGCTGCCGTACCCGAAGACGTCGGTGTTGCCGCCGGCGAGCCGCTCTCCCTCGGAGCCGGACTCGTCGCAGGCGATCTCCACCGCCGCCGTGGACCCGTCCATGCGCACCGATCCTCCGCCGTCCGGCCGCGCGGCACAACGCCGTTTCGCCTCCGCCGGCGTCAGCGCCGTCCCAGCACGGCCACGGCGGCGATCGGCACCAGCAGCAGCGTCAGCACGCCGGACAGCACCAGTCCGCCCGTGACCCCGGCCAGCTCCACCAGCGGTCCGCCGGCCAGCAGGCCGAGCGGCGCGGCGACCGTCGCACCCGTGGTCCAGAGCGTGACGACGGGCTGGTGCTCGTCGGGCTCCAGCCCGGACTGCACGAAGCTGTACGCCACAGGCGTGAACGGCGCCCACACGAGGCCGCCGAGACCGAACACGATCATCGCGACGGCGAGGTCGCCGGTGGCCGCGAGCGCGATGGGGCACATCGCCCACAGTGCGACGATCGCGATCAGGAGGTGCCGCTGCGGGAGGCCGCGCAGCTGGTTCACGAGGGCGGCGCCGACGAACGCGCCGGCTCCCAGCGCGCCCCACAGCAGGCCGAGCGCGGACGGGCCGGCGTCGAGCGACCCGCGGACGTACAGCGGCAGTGCCACCTCGATCGGCATGTACAGGAAGTTGAAGAAGAAGACGACCACCAGCAGCCGTGCCGCGACCGGCCGGCGGCGCAGGATCCGCCAGCCCGACTCCCGCACGGGCGGACGGCGCGGGGCGTCGCCGTCCGCACGGATCCGGGGCACCGAGACCAGCACGGCGACGAGCAGGATCAGGGCGCCCGCGGCGTCGGCGAACAGCGCCACGCCGGCGCCGGCCGCGGCGACGACGATGCCGCCCAGCACCGGCCCGACGACGTACAGCGCGACCGACGCGTTCAGGCCGAGCAGCCCGTTGACGGCGAACCGGCCGTCGTCGCCGGCCATCGACGTCGCCAGCAGGCGGCGGCTGCTGGACCCGGCCAGCCGGAACAGCGACCCGGCCAGCAGGCCGCCGATGAGCACCGGCAGCGTGAGCCGGTCGGTGACCGCGAGCACCCCGAGCACCGTGAACGTCGTCGCCCGCAGCACGCAGTCGGCGAGCAGCAGCGTCCGCGGCGACATCG
Organism: Jiangella rhizosphaerae; assembly: GCF_003579925.1. Lineage (GTDB taxonomy): Bacteria > Actinomycetota > Actinomycetes > Jiangellales > Jiangellaceae > Jiangella > Jiangella rhizosphaerae. The sequence goes on from NZ_QUAL01000130.1 coordinate 1,575, forward strand.
CGGCCCGGCCCAGACCGATGACCGACGCCAGGATCGTCGACAGGACGAACGGCGCCGCCGCGACCAGCCCGATGGCGACGGCGCGTGGCACGCTCCCGTGGATCGCGAGCGTCTGCACGGGCATCGCGACCAGGAGCATGCCCGTCCCCGCGCCGGCCAGCAGGTCGCCGGCCAGCAGGCCGGCGACGCCGCGGTGCCGGAGCACCTCGCCGTAGGACCGGTTGGTCGCGGGCGCCGCCGCGGCGACCATCGGCCGGCTCAGCGCACTTCGTTGATGCGGATGACGTTGCCCGAGGGATCGCGGAAGGCGCAGTCGCGGACGCCGTAGGGCTGGTCCATCGGCTCCTGGAGCACCTCGGCGCCGCTGGCCTGCAGCCGGTCGAAGACGCCGTCGAGGTCGGGCGTGGCCAGCGTCAGCGCGCCGTAGGTGCCCTTGGCGATGAGCTCGAGGATGGTGCGGCGCTCGTCCTCGGTGATGCCGGGGTCGGCCGCCGGCGGGTGCAGGACGATGGACGTCCCCGGCTGGTTCGGCGGCCCGACCGTGAGCCAGCGCATCCCCTCGTAACCGACGTCCATGCGCAGCTCGAAGCCCAGGGTGTCGCGGTAGAAGGCCAGCGCAGCGTCGGGGTCGGTCTGCGGGAGGAACGTGTTGTGGATGGTGATGTCCATGGACGTCACGCTAGTTGGGCCTCGCCGGCGGGCGCTTCTCGTTTCCTGATCGGTCGCGTGACCTGCTTCGTGATGCACGACGGCATCTCCGGCGCCGTTGCTGCGGACCGCGCGCGGTACGTGCTCGGCGGGACGCCGACCAGCTCGGTGAAGCGGGTGCTGAACGTGCCCAGCGACTGGCAGCCGACCGCGAAGCACACCTCGGTGACGCTGAGATCGCCGCGGCGCAGCAGCATCATCGCCCGCTCGATGCGCCGCGTCATCAGGTACGAGTACGGCGACTCGCCGTAGGCGCGCTTGAACTCGCGGCTGAGGTGACCGGCGGACATGTTCGCGCCCCGCGCCAGCGCCTCGACGTCCAGCGGCTGGGCGTACTCGCGGTCGATGCGGTCGCGCACCCGCCGCAGCCGGGCGAGATCGCGCAGGCGCTGGGCTTCGTCGGCACTGCTGGTCACTCTCGAAATCCTGCCACGGCACGCGTGACTCGGCCACCGGCGACGCGCCCGCCGGAGGTGGGGTACGCCCTCGTCGGCCGGGGGTCCCCTGCTGCGTTGGCCGTCCCCCTGCTGCCCGATTGTCTTGGCCGCGCACGCGCGCCTCAAGCGGACCGAGGAGGCGCTTCGCGCCGATGCGGACCGCTTGACCCGCGCGCACGCGGCTCAGGACGGGCAGCTATCAGGGGGACGGGGGAAGAGCGGCGACGACGCCGCGTTGTTCGGCCGCTTCTGTGTGGCGTTGGTGTCGTTGAGCGTCCACTAGGTGAGATTTCACCGTGATTCGGGGGCCATCACGAGGATTGCCCCAGCGTCAACACCCCTACAGTCATGGTGATGCTCACGTAATCCTCGTGATGTAGGCGATCGCCGATGATCATCGCCGTCCACAGCCCGACAAAACGGGGCGAAACGGGCACGGGAACGGTGAGGCGTGCCCACATCCTCCCCGTCCCCCTGATAGCGCCTAGGGCCACGGCGCAACCGCGGGTCAAGTCCAAGCGCCCCGACCACAGCGAAGCCCGACCCCAACGCGCGCGGACTGGAGGCGCGGTTGCGCGGCAAGAGAATGGGGCAGCAGGGGGACGGGGAGCCCGGTCCCACAGGCGAACGCCCATGATCCACGCCGATTCTTCAGCAACGACCGCGCGCAGTTTAGACGCCGTGCCTCGGACGCCGGCTCGAACGGCGTCGTCGGCCGCCGGCACGCCGGCCTCGCCGTTGACCTCGACGACGGTGAACGTGGCCTGCTGCCGGTACTTGCGCAGGACGTTGTCGATGAACAGCGCCACCCGCGCGGCGCCGTGCAGCTCGACCCGCGAGGCGTGCACCTTGCCGCCGCCGTCGGCCCGCGCCTACCTCAGGACGACCGGACAGGGCGCCGATCCGTGACACCGGCGGCTCACAGCGGCAGCCGGTCGCCCTGCCGCTCGACGAGCTCCTCCGGCGCCGTCAGCCGCCAGGCCTCGAAGGTCAGCTCCACCAGCTCGTCTTGCTCGATGCCGTCGAGGTGGACGACCACCCAGCCGAAGGCCCCGGCGGTGAACTGGATCTCGAACACGTGCGGCCGCTCGGCCACCAGGGCCAGCTGCTCGGCGATGGTCTGCTTCAGCCCGACGGTCGACGTGGCGGGCCACAGGTAGCCGAACGTCCGGCCGTCCACCCGGAACGTCGTCCACCGGTCGGAGTCGGTGCCGCCGGCGCCCGGCAGCCGGTCGATGATGGCGAGGAAGTCGTCGATCGGCACGGCCATGGCCCCATCGAAGCAGGTTCGGCCGCCGTCCGCGCACCCGGACTGGTCCGGTCCGGGGCGACGGCGACCGCCGTCGTGGGGTATCCAGAGCATAGGCGACGGCCCGGCGCAACGGTGCACCGAGCCGGCGCCGCGCAAGGGGGCACGACATGAGAGAACTCGTCGCCGAGCTCGAACAGGCGCTCGACGCATTACCACCGGCCGATCGGCGCGCGGCACTGCGAGCGCTCATGCCGTCGGTGGTGCGCTGGTATCAGAGGTCGCTGGACCTCGACGATCGCGGCCGGCCGACGGACATCGATCTGCTGCTCTGGGTGGAGGAGCTGTCGGCGGGGCTGATCGGGCCGCTGTGTGCCGCCGCCCAGGACGTCAGACGCGTCGCGACGCCCGCGCGCCAGGTGCGGCGCCTGCCGGGCCAGCGGCACCCCCGAGCGGGCGCCGGCTGGTCAAGCCCCTGACTCGGGCGCGCAGAGGTCAGGCGGCGCCTTCGGGCGGCACCTTCTCCTGTTCCTGGGTGGTCGGGCCGGAGCCCGCGAGAGCGTCGGCGATGGCCGACCTGGTGGGCCGGGCCGGCGCGCGGCCCAGGACGCGGTCGATGGCGCTGGCGACGTCGGCGGAGAGGTCGCGGCTGTCGGTGCGGCGGTGCCGGCCCGGGCCGGGCATCCGGATGGCGAACCCGCGGTCCATGGTCGTCTCGACGGCGAGGAACTCGGCCGTGGCCGACGCCTCGCAGGAGCGGCACACGGTGTGGCCGAGCCGGCGCACGAGCGTGGTTGCGCCGCAGACCGAGCAGTGGTCGAGATCGGCGGACCAGCCCTTCGTCTGCTGGCAGTCGGGGCAGATCAGCACCTGCTCATCGGCCCGGACCCCGCGCACCCACAGGTTCGTCCCCCGGGCGGGGTCGGACTGGCGGGCGCCACAGCGGTAGCACGGCACGGGCGAGCTCCCTTCCTGCTGTCGTACTGGACCGGCGAACGCCGAAGGTGCCCGGACCGTCAGGCCGCGCCGAGCGAGCTCAGCACGCGCCGGTAGTCGTCGACGTTCCTGGCATCGGGAAGCGCGTTGACGACGTCCCAGCGGACGGTCCCCCCTGCGTCCACTACGAAGGTACCTCGAACGGCGCAGCCGCGGTCGTGATCGAAGACACCGTACGCCGCCGCAACCGCTCCATGTGGCCAGAAGTCGGACAACAGCGGGAAATCCAGGCCCGTGGTGTCGGCGAACACCCGCAGCGCGAACATCGAGTCGCACGAGACGGCCAGGACGTGCACGGCGTCGCCGACCGCCGGGATCAGGGAGTCGCGGATCGCGGCCAGTTCGTCGGTGCACACGCCCGTGAACGCGAACGGGAAGAACGCCAGGACCACCGGGCGGCCGCGCAGCGAGGAGAGCCGGACTGCCGAACCGTGCTGGTCCGGCAGTTCGAAGTCCGGTGCCGGGGCACCGACCAGACTCACTTGCGAGCCGACCCCTTGGGGGCGACGAGCTTGGTGCCCGACCAGTCCTCGGCCGCCGAGACGGTGGAGGTGGTGGACAGGCCGGCGGTCAGCGCGGCGTCGGCGATGTCGCTGGCCTCGACGGCGCCGTCGCGGCCCACCTTCGGCGTCAGCAGCCACACGACGCCGCCGGGAGCGAGATCGGTGGTCGCGTCGACCAGGGCGTCGGCGAGGTCGCCGTCGTCGTCTCGCCACCACTGCAGCACCACGTCGGCGACTTCGCCGGACTCGCCGTCGAGCAACTCGGTGCCGGTGACTTCTTCGATGTCGATACGCAGATCGTCATCGCAGTCCTCGTCCCAGCCGAGCTCCAAGACCACCTGGTTCGGACGGAAGCCGAGCTTGGCGGCCGGTCCGTCGTGCTGGTCCGAGTGGCCCGCGATCTGGCCCACCGATCGTCCTCCTCGCAGTCGTCGCGGCACGCCCGTGCGTTCCGCGTTTGCTGTAGTCCACCCAAGGACGCGTCCTTGCGCAAGTGAACCCGCCAGACCAAGCCTGACACGCTCACTCGAACGGGCCTATGGTGCCCCTGCTCAGCGCGCTTGGAAAGACGTCCGCGGGCCCGAATGTGACGTACGGCCGCCGAGCGAGCAGGATAGGAAACACAGAACCCGAACATCCCCCGACGCTCACATCGGCGTCCTAGAAGACCACGAAGGGACAGTCGTGGCTGCCGACCGCTCGCCGATCATCATCAATGGCCTTCCGAGCCAGCTCCCCGACATCGACGCCGACGAGACCAGGGAGTGGCTGGAATCGCTCGATGCCGCCATCGACCAGCGCGGACGCCATCGCGCGCGCTATCTCATGCTGGCGCTGCTGCAGCGCGCCCAGGAGCGGCAGGTGGGCGTCCCCAGCCTGCGCAACACCGACTACATCAACACCATCCCGCCCGAGGCGGAGCCGTGGTTCCCGGGAGACGAGTACGTCGAACGGCGCATCCGGGCCTACATCCGGTGGAACGCGGCGATGATGGTGCAGCGCGCCCAGCGGCCTGGCGTCGGCGTCGGCGGGCACATCTCCACCTACGCCTCGTCGGCGAGCCTCTACGAGGTCGGGTTCAACCACTTCTTCCGCGGTAAGGACCACGCCGGCGGCGGCGACCAGATCTACTTCCAGGGGCACGCCTCCCCCGGCATGTACGCCCGCGCCTACCTCGAGGGCCGGCTGTCCGAGAGCCAGCTCGACGGCTTCCGCCAAGAGCTCTCGCACGCGGGCCTGGGCGGCGGGCTGCCGTCCTACCCGCACCCGCGGCTGATGCCCGACTTCTGGGAGTTCCCGACGGTGTCCATGGGCCTGGGCCCGCTGAACGCCATCTACCAGGCGCGGTTCAACCGCTACCTGCACCACCGCGGCATCAAGGACACCAGCCAGCAGCACGTCTGGGCCTTCCTCGGCGACGGCGAGATGGACGAGCCCGAGACCATCGGCGCCATCGGCGTGGCCGCCCGCGAAGAGCTCGACAACCTCACGTTCGTCGTCAACTGCAACCTGCAGCGCCTCGACGGCCCGGTCCGCGGCAACGGCAAGATCATCCAGGAGATGGAGGCGCTGTTCCGCGGCGCCGGCTGGAACGTCATCAAGGTCATCTGGGGCCGCGAGTGGGACCCGCTGCTGGCCGCCGACACCGACGGCGCGCTGGTCAACCTCATGAACGTCACCCCCGACGGCGACTACCAGACGTACAAGGCCGAGTCCGGCGCGTACGTCCGCGAGCACTTCTTCGGCCGCGACCCGCGTACCCGCAAGATGGTCGAGGACATGTCCGACGACGAGATCTGGGGCCTCAAGCGCGGCGGACACGACTACCGCAAGCTCTACGCGGCCTACAAGGCGGCCACCGAGCACACCGGCCAGCCGACCGTCATCCTCGCCAAGACGATCAAGGGCTGGACGCTGGGCTCGCACTTCGAGGCCCGCAACGCCACCCACCAGATGAAGAAGCTGACCGGCGACGACCTCAAGCTCTTCCGCGACCGCCTGTTCATGGAGATCCCCGACTCAGCGCTCGAGGACGTCTACAACCCGCCGTACTTCCACCCCGGCAAGGACTCCGACGAGCACGCCTACATGATGGAGCGCCGGCAGAAGCTCGGCGGCTTCCTGCCCGACCGCCGCACGCCGGCCAAGCCGCTGGTGCTGCCGGGCGACAAGGTCTACGAGGTGGCCCGGCGGGGTTCCGGCAAGCAGCCGGTGGCCACGACGATGGCGCTGGTACGCCTGGTGAAGGACCTGCTCAAGGATCCCGAGATCGGCAAGCGGCTGGTCCCCGTCATCCCCGACGAGGCCCGCACGTTCGGCATGGACTCCCTGTTCCCGACGCTGAAGATCTACTCGCCGCACGGGCAGAACTACACACCCGTCGACCGCGAGCTGTTCCTGTCCTACAAGGAGGCCAAGGACGGGCAGATCCTGCACGAGGGCATCAACGAGGCCGGCTCGGTCGCCTCGTGGACGGCGGCGGCCACGTCGTACGCCACCCACGGCGAGCCGATGATCCCGCTGTACATCTTCTACTCGATGTTCGGGTTCCAGCGCACCGGCGACGGCTTCTGGGCCGCGGCCGACCAGCTGGCCCGCGGCTTCGTCCTCGGCGCCACCGCCGGGCGCACCACGCTGAACGGCGAGGGCCTGCAGCACGAGGACGGCCACTCGGTGCTGCTGGCGTCGACCAACCCGGCGGTCGTGCACTACGACCCCGCGTTCGCGTTCGAGATCGGGCACATCGTGCGCGACGGGCTGCGGCGCATGTACGGCGAGGACAGCGAGAACGTCTTCTACTACCTGACCATCTACAACGAGCCCTACGTCCAGCCCGCGGAGCCCGAGAACCTCGACGTCGAGGGCCTGCTCAAGGGCATGTACCTCTACCAGCCCATGCAGACCGCGCCCGGCGACAACGTGCCGCACGCGCAGATCCTCGCCTCCGGCGTGGGCATGAACTGGGCCCTCGAGGCGCAGCAGCGCCTGGCCGACGAGTGGGAGGTCGCCGCCGACGTCTGGTCGGTCACGTCGTGGAACGAGCTGCGCCGCGACGCCCTGGCCGCCGACGAGTGGAACCTCATGCACCCCGGCGAGGAGGCCCGCGTCCCGTACGTCACCGCCCGGCTGCGCGAGGCCCGCGGCCCGGTCGTCGGTGTCAGCGACTACCTGCGCGCGGTGCAGGACCAGATCGCGCCGTACGTGCCCACCGACTACTCCTCGCTGGGCACCGACGGCTTCGGCCTGTCCGACACCCGGGCGGCGCTGCGGCGGCACTTCAAGGTCGACGCCCAGTCGATCGTCGTCAGCGTGCTGACGCTGCTGGCCCGCCGCGGCGAGATCCCATGGGAGACCGTCAAGCAGGCGCACGAGCGCTACAAGCTCGACGACGTCAACGCCACCACCGCCGAGGAGGCCGGCGGCGAGTCCTGACCGACCTGACGACGAGGCTCCCCCGGGTCTGCCGCGTTGTTCGCTTCTGCGTGGCGTTGGTGTCGTGGAGCGTCCACATCGCGAGATTTCACGGTGGTTCGCGGGGCCATCACGAGGATTACCCCAGCGTCAACACCCCTACAGCCATGGTGAAGCTCACGTAATCCTCGTGATGTAGCCGATCGCCGATGATCATCGCGCGCCGCCACCCGACAAAGCACGCGAAACGGGCACGCCAAGCATGAGGCGTGCCCACATCCTCCCCGCCCCACCCCCTGGCGGCGGTCAGCCGGCGGCGGCGTGCATCTCCCAGACGAGCAGCTCGGCGTCGCCGCGGGCGGTCAGCGTCCGGCCGCCCTCGTCGGTGAACCGGACGGCGTCGCCCTCGCCCAGCCGCCCGGCGGTCTCGACGTCGACGGCGTGGGCGGCGGCGCCGCGCGCGACGTAGACGTGCACGAACGGCGCCGACGGCAGGGTCACCACGTCGCCGGCCCGCAGCCGGGCGACGTGCAGGGCGGCGGCCGGCTGCCCGAGCCCGACGGCGACGTCGGCGGCATGCCGCCGCAGCCCGCTCACCACGGGAACCAGCCCGCCGCCGGCGAGGTCGGACGTCACGTCGGCCTGGCCGTACGACGGATCGGCACCCGGCGCGCCCGGCGGCACCCACATCTGCACGAACCGCGCCCCCGCGGCGGTCGCCAGCTCGGAGTGGCGGACGCCGCGTCCGGCGCTCATCCGCTGCACGACGCCCGGCACCAGCTCGCCGCCGTGTCCCGCGGTGTCCTCGTGCGCCAGCGCGCCGGACAGCACCCACGTCACGATCTCGACGTCGCGGTGCGGGTGCACCGGGTACCCGCCGTGCGGGACGGCGACGTCGTCGTTGGCCACCACCAGCAGCCCGAACCCCACGTTGCCCGGGTCGTAGTGCGGCCCGAACGAGAACGAGTGCCGCGACACCACGCCGTCGCCGGGCGTGACGAACCGGTCGCCCGCCCGCCGCACGTCCGCCGCGGGCGGCATCTACAGTCCCGTGCGCGCGCCCGCCGACTCCATCTGCGCCAGCCATCCGCGCAGCCGGTCGGCCGTCGGCGCCGTCAGCAGCAGGCCGGCGACGCTGAACAACGCGCCGATCGCCACCGGCAGCCACACCCCGCGGGCGAACGAGTTGACCAGCCCGATCAGGGTCGGCAGCTCGGCGAACACCAGGCTCAGGAACGCCGCGCTGCGCAGCTGGCCGGCCGCCTTGACCTCGTCCGGCGCGGCGGTGGCCGGCCAGGGCCGGACCAGACGGCGCGGGACGAGGAACGCGGCGGCCAGGAAGACGACGCTGACGAGGATCGCGCCCAAGGCGTCGATACCCGACCCGGGCTCGTCGCCGACGGTGAACACGGCCACCGCCGCGATGACCACGACACCGCCGAGCATGGCGAGACTCACCAACCGCAGCGCGCGGCCCAGGACGTCGGTGGGGGCGCCCTCGCCGGGCGATGTGGGTGTCGACATGGCCCGCAGCCTAATCCCCGGGCGGACCGAACCCCGCAGACGACCCGCCCGGCACAGCTCCGGATTGTCCGGTCACCACAACAACCGCGGCCCTGGTCGATCACCGACCGGCCTCGGCCGCGTACGCTGCCGGGCATGCGGCACACCTCCGGCTCCGAGTTGCCCGGCGCCCACGGCACCAGCCGGCACGAGCGCACCGTGCATCTCCTGGAGCGCGCGACCGGACGGCTCGCGACGGCGGCGATCGCCCGCATGGAAGAGACCCTCAGCTGGTACCGCGCGATGCCCGCCGAGCAGCGGTCGTGGGTGGGGCTGGTGATCCAGGCCGGCATCGCGGCGTTCGTCGACTGGTACCGCAACGCCGACGAGTCCCGCCCGACGCCGACGGCCGACGTGTTCGGCACCGCGCCGCGCGACCTCATCCGCTCGATCAGCCTGCAGCAGACGGTCGAGGTGGTCCGGGTCGCGATCGAGGTGGTCGAGGACAACGTCGAGGACGTCGTCGGGCCCGACGACGTGCGCGACGTCCGGGAGGGCGTGCTGCGCTACTCCCGCGAGGTCGCGTTCTCCGCGGCGCACGTCTACGCCCGCTACGCCGAGGCACGCGGGTCGTGGGACGCGCGGCTGGAGGCGACCGTCGTCGACTCGCTGCTGCGCGGAGAGGTCGACGAGGACGTGCGGTCCCGGGCGTCCGCCCTGGGCTGGACGGCGGCCAGCGGAGTCGCCGTCATCATCGGCCGGCCGCGGCCCGACGACGGCACGTCTGCCGACGAGATCCGGCGCTCGGCCCGGCACGCCGGGTACGACGTGCTGACCGGCGGGCAGGGTGACCGGCTGGTCGCCGTGCTCGGCCGGGTCGAGGACCCGGTGCAGGCGGCGACGGCGATCGTCACCCACTTCGGCCCGGGCCCGGTCGTCGTCGGCCCGCTGGTCCCGGACCTGGTGTCGGCGGCGGCGTCGGCCAGGCCCGCGGTCACCGGGCTGCTGGCGGCGGCCGGCTGGCCCGACGCGCCGCGTCCCGTCGCCGCCGGTTCGCTGCTGCCCGAACGGGCGCTCGCCGGCGACCAGGAGGCGCTGCACGAGCTCGTCACCGACCTGTACGTGCCGATCGCCGAGGCCGGTCCGGTCATCCTCGAGACGCTCGCCGCGTACCTGGAGACCGGGGCGTCCGTCGAGGCCGCGGCCCGGTTGCTGTTCGTCCACCCGAACACCGTCCGGTACCGGCTGCGGCGGGTCTCCGACGTCGTGGGACTGACGCCGACCGACCCGCGCGACTCCTACACGCTGCGGCTCGCGCTGTCGCTCGGGCGGATGAACCCGCCGGTCATCGAGTGAGTCCTACCCGACGGTTGTGGGAAACCCCCAAACATAGTGGGACGACCTTGTGACTGCGGCCGACCCCTTCTACGGCCGGGTAGCCGCGAGGCTTGAAGGGTGCTTGTGATCGTCGCCCCCGGTCAGGGGTCCCAGACGCCCGGCTTCCTCGCGCCGTGGCTCGAGGAGCCGTCGTTCGCCGCCCGCATCGACTGGCTGTCCGCCGTCGCCGGGCTCGATCTGGCCCACTACGGCACCGAGGCCGACGCCGACACCATCCGCGACACCGCGATCGCCCAGCCGCTGCTGGTGGCGTCGGGCCTGGTCGCCGCGCTCGCGCTGTTCCCGCACCCCGCCGACGCGTTCACGACGGTGGGCGCGGTCGCCGGGCACAGCGTCGGCGAGATCACCGCCGCCGCGGGCGCCCGCGTCATCACCGCCGAGCAGGCCATGGTGTTCGTCCGCGAGCGCGGAAAGGGCATGGCCGAGGCGGCCGCGAAGGAGTCCACCGGCATGACCGCCGTCCTCGGCGGCGACCCCGACGACGTCCTCGCGACGCTGCAGCGGCACGGCCTCACCCCCGCCAACGTCAACGGCGCCGGCCAGGTGGTCGCCGCCGGCACCGTCGCCCAGCTCGAAGCGCTGGCCGGCGACCCGCCGCAGGGCGCCCGGCTGCGCGCGCTGTCCGTCGCCGGGGCGTTCCACACGACGCACATGGCCACGGCGGTCAAGCGGCTGCGGCACTACGCGCAGTCGATCAGCACACACGACCCGCGCACGCTGCTGCTGTCCAACCGCGACGGCCAGGTCGTGCACGACGGCCGCCAGGTCCTGGACCGGCTGGTCGACCAGGTGTCGAACCCGGTCCGCTGGGACCTGTGCATGCAGACCATGGCCGACCTCGGCGTCACCGGCCTGCTCGAGATGCCGCCGGCCGGCACGCTCACCGGCCTGGCCAAGCGGGCGCTGCCCGGCGTCGAGACGTTCGCGCTGAAGACGCCGGACCAGCTCGACGACGCCCGCGCGTTCGTCGAGAAACACGGCAGCCAGCCCAGCCAGCTGTCCACCAACCCGACGTGGCGCCTGCTCGTCGCGCCGATCAAGGGCACGTTCGCCTCCGGCGGCGCCAAGTCCGGCGACCGGCTGGCCGCCGGCGACACCGTTGGGACCGTCAGCTCGCTGCGCGACAGCGTCCAGGTCACGGCGGGGCACGGCGGCACCATCATCGAGTGGCTGGTCGAGGACGGCGACCCGGTCGCCCCGGGCCAGCCGCTGGTCCGGCTGCACCCAGAGGCGGTGGCGTGAGCATGAGCAAGGTCACGATCCAGGCCGCGCGCGAGCCGCGGTCGTCGCGGATCCTCGGCATCGGCGGCTACCGGCCCAGCCGGGTGGTCACCAACGCCGAGATCATCGAGCACATCGACTCCTCCGACGAGTGGATCCGCACGCGCTCGGGCATCGAGAGCCGCCGCTGGGCCTCCGACGAGGAGACCGTCGTCTCGATGAGCCTCGCCGCGGCCCAGAAGGCGCTGGCCGACGCCGGCGTCCAGCCCGAGCAGGTCGACTGCGTCATCGTCTCGACCGTCACGCACCTGTACCAGACGCCGTCCGCGGCGGCCGAGATCGCGCACAAGCTGGGCACCAACAAGGCCGCCGCGTTCGACATCTCCGCCGCCTGCGCCGGGTTCTGCTACGGCCTGTCGCTGGCCTCGGACATGGTCCGCGCCGGCACCGCCGGCCACGTCGTCGTCATCGGCGTCGAGCGGCTCTCCGACCTCACCGACAAGACCGACCGGTCGACGGCGTTCCTGTTCGCCGACGGCGCCGGCGCGGCCGTCGTCGGCCCGGCCGCCGGACCCGCCGAGGCCGGCATCGGTCCCGTCGTGTGGGGATCCGACGGCGAGCACCTCGACCTCATCAAGCAGCGCGAGGACTGGCGCGACGCCCTGCGCAACGAGATCGGCCCGACGATGCCGCACCTGGTCATGCAGGGCAACCCGGTATTCCGGTGGGCGTCGTACGAGATGGCGAAGGTGGCCCAGGAGGCGCTCACCGCCGCCGGCGTCACCGTCGACGACCTCGACGTCTTCGTGCCGCACCAGGCGAACATGCGCATCACCGACGCGATGGCCCGCACGCTGAAGCTGCCCGAGCGGGTCGCCATCGCCCGCGACATCGCCACCCAGGGCAACACCTCGGCCGCGTCGATCCCGCTGGCCATCGAGCGGATGCTCGAGACCGGCGAGGCGCAGAGCGGCGACCTCGCCCTCATCATCGGGTTCGGTGCCGGGCTGGTCTACGCCGGCCAGGTGATCCGGATCCCCTGACGTCACGCCACGGTGCCCGCCCGACGACGTGCGGACACCTACGATCGTCACCGACCACGATCGGTCACGAGCATCACCCAACCCAACGAGGAGAACGAACGACATGGCCAGCACCGAGGAGATCCGCGAGGGTCTTGCCGAGATCGTCAACGAGATCACCGGCGTTCCCGCCGAGGACGTGCAGCTCGACAAGTCCTTCACCGACGACCTCGACATCGACTCGCTGTCGATGGTCGAGGTGGTCGTGGCCGCCGAGGAGAAGTTCGGCGTGAAGATCCCCGACGAGGAGGTCAAGAACCTGGCCACCGTCGGCGACGCCGTCACGTTCATCGAGAAGGCAGGGTCCTGACCTCATGGCACGTTCCCAGGCACGAGTCGTCGTCACCGGGCTCGGCGCCACCACGCCCGTCGGGGGCGACGTGGCGTCGACCTGGGAGTCCCTGCTCGCCGGGCGTTCCGGCGTACGCAAGCTGACCCAGGAGTGGGTCGCGGACCTGCCGGTGCAGATCGGTGCGCCGGCCGCCGTCGACCCCTCCGAGGTCCTCCCCCGCGTCGAGGCCCGGCGGCTGGACCGCTCGGCCCAGTTCGCCATCATCTGCGCCCGCCAGGCGTGGGCCGACGCCGGGTTCTCCGGTAAGGCGAGTGAGGCGGGGCTGGACCCGGAGCGCGTCGGCGTCGTGTGCGCCTCCGGGATCGGCGGGCTCACCACCCTGCTGTCCAACTACGACCAGCTGCGCGACGCCGGCCCGCGCCGGGTGTCGCCGCTGGCGATCCCCATGCTGATGCCGAACAGCCCGTCGGCGAACGTCAGCATCGAGCTGCAGGCCCAGGCCGGCGCGCACACGCCCGTCAGCGCGTGCTCGTCCGGCGCCGAGGCGCTCGCGTACGCCGTCGACATGATCCGGCTCGGCCGGGCCGACGTCGTCGTCGCCGGCGGCACCGAGGCGGTCATCTCGCCGCTGCCGATCGCCGCGTTCGCGAACATGATGGCGCTGTCCAAGCGCTCCGACGACCCCACGGCCGTCAGCCGCCCGTTCGACAAGAACCGCGACGGGTTCGTGCTCGGCGAGGGCGGCGCGCTGATGGTGCTGGAGTCCGCCGAGCACGCCGAGGCCCGCGGGGCGCGCGTGTACGCGGAGATCGCCGGCGCCGGCATGAGCGCCGACGCTCACCACATCGCCCAGCCGGAGCCGTCCGGCCGCGGCGTCGTGACGGCGATCCGCAAGGCGCTGACCGACGCCGAGCTCACGCCCGACGACATCGCGCACGTGAACTGTCACGCGACGTCCACCCCGGCCGGCGACGTCGCCGAGTCGGTGGCGCTGAACGCCGTCTTCGGCGACCGCACGCCGTCCATCCCGGTCACGGCGCCGAAGTCCATGATCGGGCACCTGCTCGGAGGCGCCGGAGCCGTCGAGTCGCTGGCCACCGTGCTCACCCTGCACCACGGCCTGGTTCCACCCACGGCGAACGTCGATGACGTCGACGACGACATCAACCTCGACATCGTCCGCACCACCCCGCGGAAGCTCGACGACGGTCCGCTGGCAGCCCTGAACGACTCGTTCGGGTTCGGCGGGCACAACGTCGTCCTCGCCTTCAGGAGGACCTGATGACCGCTCTGGCAGATCGTCCGGCATCGCAGCAAGGGGCCGCGTCGGGGCGACCTGCCAGACCGCCGCGGGACCAGGACCCGCGGCACCCCAGGCACCGGCTCACCGCCCTGTTCGACGAGGGCTCACTCGAGCTGATCAGCGCCGACGACCTCAGCGGCATGCTCGCCGCCGTCGGCACGGTGCAGGGGACGCCGGTCGTCGCGTTCTGCTCCGACGCCACCGTCATGGGCGGCGCGATGGGTGCCGACGGCTGCCAGGTGGTCGTCGACGCGTACGAGCGGGCGCTGGCCGACGGCGTCCCGATCATCGGGCTGTGGCACTCCGGCGGTGCCCGGCTGCCCGAGGGCGTGCTGTCGCTGCACGCCGTCGGACGGATCTTCGCGGTCATGACCCGCGCGTCGGGCCGCATTCCGCAGCTGTCGGTCGTGCTCGGCCCGGCCGCCGGTGGCGGCGCGTACGGCCCGGCGCTCACCGACATCGTCATCATGGGCCCCGAGGGCCGCGTCTTCGTCACCGGCCCCGAGGTGGTCCGCTCGGTCACCGGCGAGGACGTCGACATGCTGCGGCTGGGCGGCCCCGAGCCGCACGGCCGCCGCTCCGGCGTCGTCCACGTCGTCGCGAGCACCGAGCGCGAGGCGCTGGACCGGGCGCGGGCGCTCGGAGCGCTGCTCGGTTCCCAGGGGTCGCTGGACGTCGCGGCCGTCGCCGATCGTGATCTCGGCGTGCACTTCCCCGAGTCGGCGAAGCGCGCCTACGACGTCCACCCGATCGTCGAGGACCTCCTCGACGACGGCACCGGCGTCGAGCTGCACCCGCGCTGGGCGCCCAACATCGTCACCACGCTCGGGCGGTTCGGCGGCCGCACCGTCGGCGTCATCGCGAACAACCCGCTGCGCCTGGGCGGCTGCCTGGACTCGCTGTCCGCGGAGAAGGCGGCCCGGTTCGTCCGCATGTGCGATGCGTTCGGCGTCCCGCTGCTCGTCGTCGTCGACGTGCCCGGCTACCTCCCCGGCGTCGGACAGGAGTGGGACGGCGTCGTCCGGCGCGGCGCGAAGCTGCTGCACGCGTTCGCCGAGGCGACGGTGCCGCGGGTGACGCTGGTGACCCGCAAGGTCTATGGCGGCGCGTACATCGCGATGAACTCGCGCGCCCTGGGCGCCACCCGCGTCTTCGCCTGGCCGACCGCCGAGGTCGCCGTCATGGGCGCCGTCGCCGCCGTGCGCGTCCTGCACCGCCGCAAGCTGGCGGAGGTGGCCCCCGAGGTACGGCCCCAGGTCGAGGCCGAGCTTGCGGAGGAGCACGCCCGCATCGCCGGCGGCCTCGACCGCGCCATGGAGATCGGCGTCGTCGACGAGGTCGTCGAGCCCGGACGGACGCGCTCGGCGCTGGCCCGCGCGATCGCCGAGGCGCCCGGCCGGCGCGGCGAGCACGGCAACATCCCGCTGTAGCCGTACCCCTGAGAGACGGAGCGCCCCGGACCGTGCGGTCCGGGGCGCTTCTACGTGGTGAGGCCGCTGTATTTCCCGGTCACCGGGCCGGGGACAACCACCGATGCCGGAGCGGCCACGTCTTGTGGTGTGTTACTTGACCGTGACCATACCGAGGACTTGGCGTCTTGTGAAGGCCTTGTCGTGGATGAATTTCCGATGGGCGGGTCGGCCGTTCAGACGACCTGGTGCAGCCACCGGACGGGGGCGCCGTCGCCCGCGTAACGGAACGGCTCGAGCTCCTCGTCCCACGGCGCGCCGAGCAGCCGACGCAGTTCCTCCTCGAGGTCGGCCTCGCCCATCGCGGCCTTCACGACGGCGGCCTTGATGCGGTCCTCGGGGATCATGATGTCGCCGTGGACGCCCGTCACCGCGTGGAAGACGCCGAGCTCCGGGGTGTAGGAGTAGCGCGCGCCCTCGCAGCCGGGGCTGGGCTCCTCGGTCACCTCGAAGCGCAGGTGCATCCAGCCGCGCAGCGCCGACGCGATCTTCGCGCCGGTGCCGGCGGCACCCTGCCACGACAGCTCGGCACGGTACATGCCGGGCGCGGCTGGCTGCGCGCTCCAGTCGAGCTTCACGCGCACACCAAGAGCGCCGGCCACGGCCCACTCGATGTGCGGGCACAAGGCCGACGTAGCGGCGTGGACGTACAGAACGCCACGAGTCGTCACCGGATCCTCCTGCGGTTCGAGGGACGCCTTCCCCTGCGGCCTCGTTCCGCCCAGGTGAAACCTGCGACGGCACCATTGTGCACGACGAGCGACCCGGCCGCCACGTTCGCCGCGGCTGACGGGTTTCCGGCGTGTCTCGGCCACGCCGGCCGTGAGCCGATCGGCGGGGCGACGGGTTGGCGGCGTCGGGTCGGCAGGCACCGGGGCGGTTGGCGGTGGGCGGTGGGCGGCCCCCGCCCGGTGGCGGGGCCGCTCCGTTGGAGGTCTGCTGCCGGAAAGGACCGCAGAGCTCCAGCGGAGCGACTTCTCTCCAGCGGCCCGCAGCCCCCGGCAGGTTGTTAGCCGCCGCGTTCGATACCGACGTCGGCGCCATGGTGGTGACGACGAACGCCGCGCCAACGCCGTCACGGCCCGGTCGACTCGTCGGCGACGTCACCGTGACGACCTGCCCCGGCCCTTTCGGTGTGTTCATCCAGGATCGACCACAGCATCAGGTGGTCGATCCTGGATGATCACCGGAACAGCACCGACGAGCCACCGCGGATGTCCCGATCGGCGGCCTGCGTGAGCTTGGCTCGCCGAACGTGACCATCCGTGCCGGATAGGCCCGATTCGTGGAGCACTTCGGCGTGCCAAGGCAGCGGCCACCGACATCGTGACGACGATGCCGACATCATGACGACCACGACCCGGCGCGATCGTCACGCTCTCCTCCGCACGCCCCATGTCGCCCACGCCGTCATTCTCGATGGCGGCTAACAGCAGGTCGCCGCCAACCGGCGAAACCCTAGGCCGGTGCCGGGATCGCCCCGCTGGAGGCCTGCCGCCGGAAAGGACCGCAGAGCTCCACCGGCCGGTGGCCGCCGGCCGGCGAAACCCAAGCCGGTGCCGGGATCGCCCCACTGGAGGCCTGCCGCCGGAAAGGACCGCAGAGCTCCACCGGAGCCGTCTCCTCTCCAGCGGCCTATGGCCGCCAGCCGGTCGCCGCCGACCGGCGAACCCTAGGCCGGTGCCCGGATCGCCCCGCTGGAGGTCTGCTGTCGGAAAGGACCGCAGAACTCCAACGGAGCCGTCCCCTCCCTGGCGGCCCGTGGCCGGCCGCCGGCCAGCGAAACTCTAAGCCGGCACCCGGGCCGCCCCGCTGGAGGTCTGCTGCCGGAAACGACCGCAGAGCTCCATCGGCCGGCGACGCCGGCGACGCCGGCGCGCCTCAGCCCGCCGTCTCGATCGTCACCTCCTCGGCGTCGAAGAACCGCCTGATGACATCCGCGTCGGCCCGGACGGACTCGTGGCCCGCCCAGCCGGACGGCAGGGGGCCGAACGCCGTCGCCGTCAGGGTGAGCCGGCGCCGGTCGGTCCGCCGCCGCCAGACGCCGGCGATCTCGCCGTCCCACAGGACGATTCCGGGGTTGGCCGCCGCAGCCCAGACCTGCCGCCGCGCGGCGGCGTCGGGCACCAGGAACTCGCGGTCGGCCAGCTCGGTGAGCGGATCGTACGGACCGAGCAATCGCGGCTCAACCGGCTCAGGAGCGGCCTCGAGCGCGGGCAGGTCGGCCGCGAGGACCGAACCGCGCCGGCCGTCGACCTCGACGTCGGTGAGGTCGGCCTCGGCCAGCGACCACCAGCGCTTGGCCGCGGCCGGCGAGAGGGACAGCCAGGCGGCCAGGTGCGCCGGCCGTACCGGCCCGGCGGCGTGGACGAACCGGCGCACGAGCTCGGCCCGCGCCGCACCGACCTCGATCGACGCGACCGCGCCGCCTTCCGTCGCCGGACCACCGTCGGCCGGCGCGACCCTGAACCGGAACACCGCCGGCGACTCGACGTCGATGATCAGCCCCGCCTGCAGCGTGGCGTACCGGAACAGCATGTCCTGCACGTGGTGGACGCCGCAGCCCTCGCACCACGGCGTCAGCCGGCGATCGACCCGGGGTGAGACGGCACCGGACAGCTCGCCCTTGGTGCGCGCCACGCCGTCGGCCATGACGTCGCGCATGACGCCGACCACCTCGTCGACGCCCGCGCCGAAGCCGGCGCCGATCTCGGTGCCGAACGGGCCGATCGACGGCTTGGCCAGCTCGGCACCGTCGTCGACGCGCAGCGCCGCGGCCAGCAGCCCGAGGTCGGGCAACCGGTGGACGTGCATGGCGGCGCGCATGGAGTGCACCAGCACACCCTCGCCGCCGGCCACGCCACGCAGCGCCAGAGCGAGCCGCGCCGTCGTCCCCGTCGGGTGGTCCTGGACACCGGTGAGCAGCGCCGACCCCGGCCCGGTCAGTCCGCTGACCGCGGCCCGGTAGGCCAGCACCCGCGAACGTGTGATCATGAGCCCACTCTGCCACCGGCCACCGACACTCCAGAGAATGCCATCCATAGTCTGTCGACCCATAGTGCCCAGGCCCCGACCGTGGACGGGTGTCCACGACCGAGGAGTACGCCCGCGGCCTACGCGAGGCGTTCGCCGCCCGGCTGCAGGAACTGCGTGTCGCCGCCGAGCCGGAGCTGAGCCAGGAGGCGCTGGCCATCGCCGCGGGGCTCGATCGCTCGTACGTCGGGATGCTCGAACGGGCCGAGCGCACCCCGTCGATCTTCGTCGTGCACCTGCTAGCAGCGGCGTTGGGACGTCCGGCCAGCGATCTGCTGCCCGATCACCCGCCACCCGCTCTGCCCGTCATGCCCGAATAGCGCCCTCACTCATGGCGGCCGAACCCTCGCATGCTACTCATAGTCTGTAGATCTTGAAGGGGCCGACCCGCAGCGTAGACGCGTGCCCCAGCCTCCGGACGACGAGCGCCGCGCCCTCAGCGCGTTCGGCACCCGCGTCCGGGAGCTCCGCCGGGACCTGGGCCTCAGCCAGGAGGACCTCGCCGATCGCGCCAACCTCCACCGCACCTATGTCGGCTCGATCGAGCGCGGCGAGCGCAACGTGGCCCTGCTCAACATCCATCGCCTTGCCCGCGCCCTGGGCGTCACCGCCCGCGATCTGCTCTGACGCGAGGGTGCTCTCCATAGTCTGTCGACGAAACGATCATCATGCCCCGACGGTGAGGGATGCCCGCACACGACGACGTCAAGGTCCGCAAGGCCGGCTTCCTGATGGCCTTCGGTGAGACGGCGCGCGCCCGCCGCAGCGCGCTCGGACTGACGCAGCGGCAGCTCGACGCCCGCATGGGCTACCGCGGCAAGTTCTCCGGCGGCGTGGAACGCGGCGTCCGCAACCTCACGCTGGACAACCTCTACCTGCTGGCGGCGGCCCTGCAGACCGATCCCCGCGATCTGCTCGACGGGACCTGACTCCGTTCCCGCTCCTTGACTTCGAGCGCGCTCCAGCTCCTAGCGTCGAGTGCATGACGATGCTTCAGCAGCACCCGATCGGCACCGGGTTCGGTGCGCGGACCACCGCAACCGAGGTCCTGGCCGGCATCGACCTCACCGGCCGCCTCGGGATCGTGACCGGCGGCTACTCCGGACTCGGTCTGGAGACCACCCGTGCCCTCGCCGCCGCGGGCGCGTACGTCGTCGTCCCGGCACGGCGGCCGGACCGTGCCCGCGAGGCCCTGGCCGGCCTGGACGGCGTCGAGGTCGACGAACTGGACCTGGGCGACCTCGGCAGCGTCCGCGGGTTCGCCGAGCGGTTCCTCACCTCCGGCCGCCGCATCGACCTGATGATCGACAGCGCCGGCATCATGGCCTGTCCGGAGACACGGGTGGGGCCGGGCTGGGAGGCGCAGTTCGCGACCAACCACCTCGGGCACTTCGCACTGGTCAACCGGCTCTGGCCGGCCCTGGCCGGTCGCGACGGCGCCCGCGTCGTCTCCGTCTCCTCGCGCGGCCACCACCGCTCCCCCATCCGCTGGGACGACATCCAGTTCGAGACCGGCTACGACAAGTGGCTCGCGTACGGCCAGGCGAAGACCGCGAACGTTCTGTTCGCCGTGCACCTCGACGCGCTCGGGCAGGACTCCGGCGTGCGGGCGTTCGCGCTGCACCCGGGCGGTATCCTGACGCCGCTGCAGCGCCACCTGCCGAAGGAGGAGATGGTGGGATACGGCTGGATCGACGAGGACGGCAACCCGCTCGAGGCGACGTTCAAGACGCCGGAGCAGGGCGCCGCGACCCAGGTCTTCGCGGCGACGTCGCCGCAGCTGACCGGCCTCGGGGGCCTGTACCTGGAGGACTGCGACGTCGCCGGCCCCGCGACCGGCGACGGCCCCACCGCCGCCGGCGTCAAGGACTACGCCGTCGACCCGGACGAGGCGGCCCACCTGTGGACGCTGTCGGCCGAGCTCACCGGCGTCGACGCCTTCGCCCCGGCCCGCTGACGGCGGCTTCCCGCAGTCAGTGCCAATCGAGCTGCTGCCAGCGCTCGAGCGGGCCGTGCCGGGTGTCGGCGAGCTCCGCGCCGCGGAGGTCGGCGACGTGCACGCCGTCCCAGAGCCGGAAGCCGAGCCGCTCCAGCACCGCGATGCGCCGAGCCCGCTGTCGCTCGGCCATCCGCTGGCGGGCCGCGCGGCCGAGACCGGTCAGCGGCCGGTCGGGGCCCCCGGCCGCCGTCCCGCCAGGCGGCCACCCCGGTCTCGCCGGCTGCGGGACGTGAACCGCGGCGAGCCTGGCCAGCGGCATGAAGGCGGCGAGAGCCCCGGCCAGGAGCACCGGGCCGAGCCCGTGACCGCGCCACTCGGACATCAGCTCGTACCGGCGCACGACGACCACCCGCGGCGGGCCGTCGCTCACCCACTCCTCCAGCTCGGGCCGGAGCGCGCCGCCCTCGCCGGCCGCCGCGGCGAGGAAACCGGGCGCCCACTCGCCCAGCACGAGGGTGTCGAGGGCGACCCGGCCCCGCCGCAGGTCGGCGACGGTGACGGACAGATCGGCGACGTGACGCAGGCCGGGCGGGCAGACGTCCAGCTCGGAGACGTCGGCGGTGACCTCCCACGCCTCGGGCTGCAGTTCGTCGTCGGGCTGCCACCACGCGCGGCGATGCTGCACGGTCAGCTCGACGGACATCGGGTTGGCCGGCGGGGCGCTCAGCACGGTCGTGGCCCCGCCCCTCACTGGCTCGAGTCGTTGTACGGACCCCAGCGCTCGAGTGGCTCGAAGCTGGCGTCGGTGAGCTCGGGATCGCGCAGGTCGACCACGTACACCCCGCGCCACAGGTAGAAGCCGATGCGTTCGAGCAGGGCACCCAGCCGCAAGCAGGTGAGTTCCGCGGCCACTCGGTCGGCGCTGACGTCGAGGAAGTCGGCGGGCGAGAGCCGGCACACCGCGAGCCGGGCCGTGGTCGAGAACCGGCCCAGCGCCGCCGCCATCAGCGGAGCGGCCAGACCGTACCCTCGCCACGCCGGAGCCAGCTCGAACCGGCGCAGGATGACCATGCGCGGCAGGCCCTCGCTGATCTGCTCGTCCAGCTCGGGGACCAGCGTGCCCTCGGCGAGGTCGATGACGGTCTCGGCGATGAACTCCAGTGCCCACTCCCCCAGCTCGACGCTGTCGAGGAGGTTGCGATCACTGTTGAGGTCGGCGACGGCGAGGGAGAAGTCGCCGACATGACGGTGCTCGCTGCGGCACACGTCGAGGTTCCACACGTCGGCGGACACGTGCCAATGCTCGGGAAGGTCGTCCTCATCGACCGTCTGCCACCACAGCATCCGGTGGGTGACACTCAGCTCGATCGACATCGGATTCGCAGGCAGGTCGGCCACGTCCGGTCACCTCGCTCGCGCGGCATCGTTGGCAGGCGGGTTCTCCGGCTGGCCGGGGTCACGGCCGACAGGACGATCACGATCGGCGTCGAAGACCATCACCACCTCTTTCGAGATGGCCGGGCGGGCTCCAGCTCTTGATCGACCATTGTCCTACGGTGCGGACTATGTGCAACCCGAAATCTCGCGTCGCCTGCCGAACCGGGTGAGGCCGGATCGTACCGCTGCTGCATCGTGCAAACTCACCCTGAAATGCTACTCATAGTCTGTCGCCTCAAAGTGTGCCACATTCCGAGGAGGACGTCGGGCCAAAACCACCGACCTTCGGCGGAGAACAGCATCGGAACCGTCGCTCAGGACGCGCTGAGCCGCCGCCAGTCCGTCGCGTCGATGCCCAGCCGCTGCCGCAGCGACCGCACCTGCTGCTCGAGAGCATCCAGGGCCGCGGCTACGGCGGCGCCGGTATGGCCCTGGCCGTTGAGCGCGCCGCGCAGCTCGTCGTTCTCGGCGCGCAGGCGATCGTTCTCGGACAGCAACTCGACCAGCCGCCGGTGCTGGCCACGCCGCGTCAGCACCTGGACGGGCACCCCGTCGGGCCCCTGTTCCGCATCGTCGGCCACCGGACGGCGCACCGGCTCCCCCGCGCCGGACAGTTCCGCCGTGGCCGGCGTCGTGACCATCGGGAGGCGGGCGAGAACACCGTCGTCGCCGATGCGGTCCTCCAGCGCCGTCAATGCGGCATCGACGACCCGCACGTCCTCAGAGAGCGGGATGCTCAGAGTGCGGTCGCGCTGTGACAGGCCGAGGATGTACGACAGCCGCCGCGGACCCGTGCGGTCGATGCGGACGCTGCCGAGGATCTGATGCCGGCGCGGGTCGAACGGGTCGTCGAGGTTGACGCCGGGCAAGTACGTCCTGATGGCGGCCTCCGGGATGGCGTGGTTCGGGCCGACCATCTCGTTGAACTCGTCCTCGGCCGTCGCTGGGAGCAGGAACATGTGCCCGAGCCCGACGACCTCCCAGGCAACGTTCGTGGCCCACGCCTCGAACTCCTCGGCGTCGCGGGCACCCTGCCGCGCGACATAGACCGGGCCGAGCCTGGACTCGTCAGCGAGGTAGTCCATGAGATCGGGCAGGTCGGACGGACCGGCCCAGCGCGGCGCGGTGCTCACCGGCACCAGTCCGTCGGCGCACGCGAGGTCGGGGAGCAACCCCCGCAGGACGGCGGGCACCGACATGAACGGCACGCGCGGCGCGCGGTCGCCCGGCTCGTCGGCGACCTCGATCTCGACCCACAGCCAGCCCCGGCCGGACTCGCCGTGCTCGACCGCCGTGATGGTGGTGCGCCAGATCTCGTCGGCGCCGCGCGCCAGGGGGTGCAGCCGCCGCCAGCGATACAACCGGCGGCCGGCACCGTCGGCGACCAGCACCGTCACGACGTCATCGGGGTCGAGCTCGGTGCGCCCGGGCCGCCCCGCATCGACATCGATCTCCTTCGCGGCCGACCACCTGCCCACGTGGTCGACGACGGTCTCGATGACCGGCCCGGAGACCGCTTGGAGGATCGATCGGAAACCCACGGACACGAGTCGGCCCTCCAGAACGCTGTTTCGGTGACTGATACTACAGTTTTGATACGGCAAACCCGTTCGCACGTCAAGTGACGTCCGCCGCGCCCCTGACGCCCACGACCTCAACCTCGACCCCATGGGTGTGCAGCAGCCGGGCCGCGTTCGCAAGCGCCACCCTCGCCAGCGGGAACAGAGATCCCGGCGTCACGACGTCGCCCTTCCGCAGCAAGATGGCGAATACCACCTTCCGCGGCCGGAAGTCCGGTGGAATCAGGCGCCGCCCACCGCTCAATTGCGCGACCATGCCACTGAACCGGGTCAATGCCTCATCGGAACGGAGCAGCGCCTGCGCCGAGACCGCGCCCTGGGTGAAGAGGTGGCTCAGCGAGCCTGCGCCCTCGGCGAACTTCACGTGTATGAGCGCGTCGTCCGGCCCAAGGACATCACACGCCTCGAATCCGCCGCGGGGGAAGAAGGTAGTGCGCACCATCTCGCGGTCCATGCAGAGGTATCCCGGCCGGACGTCCTGAACGTGCATGTTGTACGCCCGTTCCGTACTGCCGGGCTGCCACGCCGGCAAGTCCACGGAGGGGTCGTCGGCGAAGAGACCCTCGATCTCCCTGAGCTTGTCGTCGAGGTAGCCAATGTCCACCTCGTACCACTCGCCGTCGAGCAGGAAGTACCGGCGGTTGTCCCTCGACACGACGGCCTCTAGCCAATGAATCGCGCTGGCAGCGCCGAGTTCCTCGAGGTGCCGGTCGTCCTGGAACATCCGAACCTTGCCTGCCCGGAGAGCCGCAACCCGCTGGCCCGGGCGCTGGAGCCGGCACCGCGCGAGAAAGTGTTCCGTTTCGATGGCGTCCACCGGCATGGTCACGCTGCCGACCTTGATCGTGAAGCTTCGGGCGTCGGCGAAACCGCGGAGGCAATCTGTCGGGACGACGGCGACGACCTCCCCTGCATGTTCGCCGCCCAAGACCGCATCCAGTGCCTGATCCAGTTCATCCCGGCGAGCACGGCCACCGATCGGGCGGAAGTTGTCGACGAACTGCAGCAACGGGTTCGGAGACTCCTCGGCGCAAACCCTGGCGATCTCTCTGATGTCGCCGACCAGATGCTCGGGCCTCACACCTAGCCGCATGCGGAGCCCGACCCCTGCCTCGAGTCGCACGGGCCTCTGGTCTTCAGCCGAGAACGTCACTGCTAGTTCGTCCGAGCGGCCGCCGAGTCGTCGCACCACGTCGGCGTTCTCCTCAACGCCCAGCATCCAGATCGGAACCCCGTCTGGGACCAATGTCAGGTCGGTGCGGCCTCGAGCACCGATGCGCCGCCGGGCTACGTCCTGGATCTCGGCGGGATCGAGCCGACGCAGCGCGAACCGGATGCCGAATCCGTGGTCCTTCCTATCGTCCGAGATCAACAGGTACCCGCGGCCATACCCGATGCCGTAAACGGTGTCGTCTACTGCCAAGAGGAGCAGCCCGAAGGCAGAGCGCTCGTCGAAATCGACATCGAGCCCGGTCGTGATCGACGCAGCTTCGCACCACTCGGCTCTTCGGCGGTACCGACGCCCGCTCAGCCAAAGGGCCACACATCCGGCGATCTGTGTCTCCTGGATGTCGGCGTCCCATTGGTCCACGCGCTCATGGTCAAGGGCATCGAGCATGCCGACGGGATGCGGTGCTACACCGTCGAGGCGGTAGAGCGTTAGGTCACGCGTCGATTCACGGGGCATTCGCCGCACTCCCAGGGAGCGAATTGCAGCATTGTGGGTGTCCAGTAGACCGCAAAGTTGATCATCGTGACAATTGCCGTCAGACGCGGACGAGGCGGCGGATGGTGTCGGCGATCGCGTCGCGGCCGGGGAGCCAGGCACGCTCGAGCGACGGCGCGTAGGGCACCGGCGTGGGCGGCGGCGCGACCCGGACCACCGGGGCGTCCAGGTGCCAGAAGCCCTCGTCGACGGCGAGGGCGGCGAGCTCGGCACCGACACCGAAGTCGCGGACCGCTTCGTGCACGATGACCAGGCGGTTCGTCCGCGCCAGCGACTCCAGCACCGTCGCGCGGTCCAAGGGCACGATGGTGCGCAGGTCGACCACCTCGGCCGAGACCCCCTCGTCGGCGACGACCGCGGCGGCCGCGAGCGCCTCGTGCACCATGCGCGACCACGACACCACCGTGACGTCGGTACCGGGACGGCGCACGACGGCCCGGCCGAGCGGCACCATGTGGTCCGGCGGCGGTTTCGCTCCGCGAAACCCGTAGAGGTGCCGGTTCTCCACGAACACGACGGGGTTGGGGTCGCGGATCGCGGCGCGGAGCAACCCGTAGGTGTCCTCCGGCGTCGACGGCATGACGACGGTGAGGCCGGGGATGTGCGCGAGCAGCGCCTCGAGGCTCTGCGAGTGCTGACTGCCCGACGACCGCCCGGCGCCGAACTGCGTCCGCACGACCAGCGACATCGCCGCACGGCCACCGGTCATGTACCGCAGCTTGGCGGCCTGGTTGAGCAGCTGGTCGAAGCAGGCGCCGAGGAAGTCCATGTACATGATCTCGACGACCGGCCGCAGCCCCGCCATGGCGGCGCCGACGGCGACACCGGCGATCGCGGTCTCGCTGATCGGGGTGTCGCGGACGCGGTCCGGGTACGCCGCCGAGAGACCGCGGGTGAGGCCGAAGACGTTGCCGCCGGCGCCGATATCGATGCCGGCGACGAAGACGGACGGGTCGGCGGCCAGCTCGTGGTCGAGCGCGTCGCGGACGGCGTCCATCACCCGGTACCGCTCACCGGGGGACGGCGGCGTCACCGCCGCGTCGACGGCCGGAGCATCGCCCCGTGGTGCCACGACGTACTCCGCCAGCGACGACGGCGAGGGCTCCGGTGCGGCGCGGGCGAACTCGACGGCGGCCTCGATCTCCGCCTCCACCTCGACGTCCACCGCGTCGACCGTCCCGGCATCGACGCCGGCGGCCAGCAGCCGGTCGCGGGCGCGGATGAGCGGGTCGCGATGGCGCCACTCGGCGACTTCGGCGGAGTCGCGGTAGCGCTCCGGATCGCCCTCGTAGTGGCCGTGCCAGCGGTACGTGTCGGCTTCGACCAGCACCGGACCGGCGCCGCACCGTCGCTGGTCGACCAGCTTGGTCATGAGGTCGGCGACGGCCACCACGTCGTTGCCGTCGACATGCGCGTAGTCGATGCCGTAGCCGGCGGCGCGCTCTGCCAGCCCGGCCCGGTGCTGGTCGGCGGCACGCGAGAACTCCGCGTAGTGGTTGTTCTCGCAGCAGAAGATCACCGGCAGGTCCCAGACCGCGGCCAGGTTGACCGCCTCGTGGAACATCCCCTGCGCCACGGCGCCGTCGCCGAAGAACGCGACGACCACACCGTCGCCGCCGAGTAGCCGGAACGCCGTCGCCACGCCGCCCGCGATCGGCAGCCCGGCGCCGACGATGCCGTTGGCGCCGTACACACCCAGCGAGGGGTCGGCGATGTGCATGGACCCGCCGCGGCCGTGGCAGGTCCCGGCGTCGCGCCCCATCAGCTCGGCGAACATCGGTGCCGGCGCCAGCCCCTTGGCCAGGCAGTGCCCGTGTCCGCGATGCGTCGAGGTGATCGCGTCGGTGGCCCGCAGCGGCCGGCACGCACCCACCGCCGTCGCCTCCTGTCCGATGGACAGGTGCAGGAAGCCGGGCACCTCGGTGTCGCGGTAGAGCTGTCCGGCCCGCTCCTCGAACCGGCGGATCCGGCGCATGCGCCGGTACAGCTCGAGCAGCTCCGCGCTCACGCGAGCGCCCGGGCGAGGTCGCGCAGCCCGGCCTTGCGGATCTTCCCGATCGACGTGCGTGGCAGCTCGGGCATCGGGACGATCCGCGAGGGGACCTTGAACGGCGCCAGCCGCTCGGCGCAGTGCTCGCGCAACGCCTCGTCCTCAACGGCGGCACCGGCGGCGAGCACGACGAAGGCCAGCAGCCGCTCGCCCAGGATCGGGTCCGGGACGCCGAGCGCCGCACACTCCTCGACCAGCGGGTGGTCCAGCAGCACGCGTTCCACCTCGCCGGCCCCGACGTTCTCGCCCTTGACCTTGATGACGTCCTTGCGCCGGTCGTGGAAGAAGACGTAGCCGTCGTCGACGCGGCCGAGATCGCCCGTGCGCAGCCAGCCGTCCGCATCGAGCACCTCCGACGTCGCCGGCGGGTCCTTGAAGTAGCCGCTCATCGTCGACGGACCGCGGATGACCAGCTCGCCCACGCCCCCGGGCGCGACCTCGGCGCCGTCCTCCCCGAGAACGCGCAGTTCCCAACCGGGACTCACCGTCCCGATCGACTGCCAGTCGTGGCGCGGATCGAGGTGGACGGGGGTCCGGGTGCCGCACGCCGCGGACTCCGTGAGCCCCCACCCCATCGACACCGCCACGCCGAAACGGGTCTCGACGGCGCGGATCTCGTCGCGGTCCAACGGCAGCGCGTACATCATCAGCCGCATCGACGCCGCCACCACGGCCTCCGCCGGGCTCGGCGGCGCGCCCAGCAGGATGCGCAGCGGCCCGGCGGTGAGGTTGCCCACCGTGATGCCGTGCTCGGCCACCACCGGCCAGTACGCCCGGGCGCTGAACACCGGGCCGATCACCAGCTGCGAGCCGGCCAGCAGCGCCGGCATCAGCTGGAAGCACATCGCGTTGACGTGGAACAGCGGCAGCACGCAGTACGACCGGTCCGACGGCGTCAGCGCGGTCTCGGCGCGGGTGGTGGCGCCGGCGGACAGGCAGGCGGCGTGCGAGAGCATGACGCCCTTGGGCCGGCCGGTCGTCCCGGACGTGTACATCATGAGCGCCGTTCGCCGCCCCGGCGGACCGCCGTCCTCGGGCAGCCTGGTCGCGGCCGGCCGCGCCCGTCGGCGGCCGTTGGTCACCGTCGTGCCACAGACGACCGGCGGCGGGACCGATGCGCCGGCCGCGACGCGCTCGGCCATCGACTGGTGCCGCAGGTTGGTGACGACGACGGCCGCCTCGCTGTGCTCGACGACGTAGCCGAGCTCGTCGGCGGTGTACTGGGCGATGGTCGGGACGGCGACCGCGCCGGTCGCGGTGATCGCCAGGAGCGCGATCACGAACGCCGGCGCGTTCTCCATGTGCAGCACGACGCGGTCGCCCGGGCCGACCCCCAGCTCGTCCAGCAGAGCCTGCAGCGCGGCGACGTCGGCGGCGCACTCGGCGTAGGTCCAGGTACGGGTGGCGTGCGGCTCGAGCGGGTCGGCGTAGGTGAGGAACGGCCGCTCGCCGTCGGCGGCGGCCCGGTGCGCCAGTACGTCGCCCAACGTGAGGTGATCGAACGTGCGGATCATCGGGCCGCTCCGGCGGGGAACTCCGTCGGCTCGAACGGGTACAGCGGCCGGCGCCGCCGCCGGTAGGTGAAGCGCTCCAGTCCCATCGCGGTGATGCCGTCGGTGTCGACGACGAGCAGCCGCGCCGCGATCGGCGCATACGCCGCCCGCGGCCCGTTGACGCCCTTCGCGACGATCACCTGGAACGCCTCGGGGTCCAAGCCGAGCGCCGTCAACTGGCGGCGGCTGGTGTTCATCGTCTGCCGCGACATCAGCACGAGCGTCGGGCCGTCCGCGGTCTCGAGGACGGCGGTCGGGCCCATGTCGAACCAGCGGAACCCGCCGTGCGTCGGCGTGGGTTCCTCGAAGCGGCCGTCGGACACCGTCCGCACCCGGCCCTTCACCGGTACCGGTGCGCCGGCGGAGTGGCCGTGCCGCGCGCCGACGGACAGCGTCAGCTCGGCGCCTGCACCGGCCGCGACGCAGGCAGCGGCGGCGTCGGGGTCCCAGAGCGTCTGCACCAGCGACCGCAGCCCGCGGCGCACCGCGGCGGCGAGGATCACCGTCGAGTCGCCCGGCGCGCCGGCCCCGATGTTGTCGCCGACGTCGAGCAGCACCACCGGCCCGTGCTCGCGCTCGGCGATGTCGAGGGCCTCGTCGACGGTGTGCCCGCGCGCCTGCAGGTCGTCGCGTCGGGACCAGACGTCCTCGGCCAGCTCCCACGCCGCCCACTCCGCGACCAGCCGGTCGCCGTCGTGCACGGTGAGACACGACATGCCCAGGTGCGGCACGTCGGCGTACGGGAAGCCCTCGATCACGCCGGCCCACAGCATGCCCGGCCGCTCCGCGACCCGCTCGGCCGCCGCGATCAGCGAGGCCATCGGCTCCTCGCCGGTGTCCTGGCGGGCGATGTTCACCACCAGCGGCACCGGCACCAGCACCTGCACGGGCGCGATCTCGCCGCGCGCCGTCCGGACCACCAGCTCCGCGCACCGCTCGCCCTGCGCCGCGGCGTCGACGTGCGGGTTCGTCTGGTAGGCCAGGGTGACGGTGAGCGCGTCGACCAGAGCGGGCGATGCGTTGCCGTGCAGGTCGAGGACCGCCCCGACCGGCACGCCGGGGCCGACGACGCCGCGCACCCGCCGGGCCAGCTCGGCGTCGGCGTCGGCCAGGTGCTCGGCGACGGCGGCGCCGTGCAGGTTCAGCAGCACGCCGTCCCACGGTCCGCCGCGCGCCAGCTCGCCGAGCATCTCGCCGGCCAGCCACTCGAACGCCTCCTCCGTGATGGCGCCGATGGGGTTGACGAACCCGAAGGTCAGCGGGACGACGTCGACACCGAGCCGTTGCCCAGCGGCGAGGTAGCCGCCGATGGTCGTCGACGAGCCCCCGTACTCGTCGACGATCTCCTGGCCGCGGAACACGCCGCCGGACGCGAACAACGCGCGGTCGGCCTGCAGCGGCGAGAACGTGTTGGCCTCGTGGAACAGGCCGAGGAGGGCGAGTCGCACTGCTCAGCCCTCCCCGCCGCCGGCGTACGCGACGACGTCGATCTCGAACCGGACCTCGTCGGTGAGGCAGCCGGTGAGCGTGGTCCGGGCCGGCAGGGGTGGCTGGAAGTACTCGCGATACAGCCGGTTGAACTCCAGCGCGTCGGCCGGGTCATGCACGTAGCAGCCGGTGCGAACGACGTGGGCGAGATCGAGGCCGGCCTGCGCAAGCACGCGGCGGACGTTCTCCATCGATCGGCGCAGCTGCTCCTCGAACGTGCCCGGCACCAGCCGCCCCGCCTCGTCGACCGCCGCCTGGCCCGACACGAAGACGAAGTCGCCGGCCCGCACGAGCGGCCGGAACGCCGGCCCGGGCGCGGCCGTCACAGCCACTCCGTCAGCGTCTTGGCGAACCGGGTGAGCGCCGCGTCCAGTTCGCCGGGTCCGTGAGTGGCAGAGACGTACCAGACGCCGCGCGACGCCACCCAGACGCCGTGGTCGACCAGCGCCTCGGCGAGGTCCTCGTACCGGGCCAGGTCCAGCTGCTGCAGCGAGCGGTAGTCGACGACGTCGGCGTCGCCGAACGAGACGTGGAAGGCGCCGGCGAGACCGACGGCGCGCAGCGGGATGCCGTAGGTCTGGCCCAGTTCACGGATGCCGGCCATCAGTGCCGTGCCGTGTTCCTCGATGGCGGCATACGGCGGATCGTCGCGCAGCAGCTGCAGGCTGGCCTTGACCGCGGCGGTCGCGACCACGGACCCGTTGAACGTGCCCGAGTGGTTGACCTCGCCGGTGCCGAAGCGCTCCATCAGCTCGGCCCGGCCGGCCAGCGCCGCCACCGGCCACCCGGCGGCCAGCGCCTTCGCGTACGTGGCGAGGTCGGGCGTGACGCCGTACCGCCCGGCCGCGCCGTCGAGGCCCACCCGAAAGCCGGAGAGCACCTCGTCGAAGATCAGCACGATGCCGTGGTACGTGCACAGCTCGCGCACCCGCTGGAGGTAGCCGGGCAGCGGCTCGATGACTCCGGCGTTGATCATGATCGGCTCCATGACGACGGCGGCGATCCGCTCGCCCTCCTCGGCCAGCACCGCTGCCAGCCGGTCCGCGTCGTTCCACGGCAGCACCACGAAGTCGTCGAGGTGGCCGGCCAGCTGTCCCGCACTGGCGACGCCCCAGCCGTCGTCGCCGGGCGCCATGAGCACGTTGTCGAGCCAGCCGTGGTAGTGACCTTCGAACCGCACGATCCGCGTCCGGCCGGTGACCGCCCGGGCCAGCCGGAACGCCGCCTGCACGGCCTCCGTGCCCGAGACGCAGAAGCGCACCATGTCCGGCCAGCGCAGCGTCGAGCACACCAGCTCCGCGGCCTCGATCTCCAGCTGGTGCTGGCCGCCGAAGATCACTCCGTGGCGGCTCGCGTCGTGAACGGCCTGCACCACCGCCGCCGGCGCGTGACCGAGGAAGTTCGGGCCCTGTCCGAGCAGGTAGTCGACATAGTCGTCGCCGTCGACGCTGCGCAACCACGGTCCGTTGCCGCTCTCGAAGAAGATCCGCGGCCCGGCGAGCCGGACGTTGGAGTGGACGCCCCCGGGCGTGTGCTGACTGGCGCGTTGGTGGAGCTCACGGGAACGTGGATGACGTCGAGCATCTGTGCTCATGGCCGAACTCCTGCCGGGGACTGCCGGAGGGACAGCCACCCCTCAGGCTCGGTGTTTTGTCAAACGAAACCGATGCTCCACTTGGCAAATCAAGCTACGATCGTGAAAAGCCGGCGTCAAGGGGGCCAATCCGCGACCCCCGAGGTCGCAAAACTGGCCCCTGGTAGATGATCTTGCGTCCGGTATGCTTCTGAAACGGCAGGTTCGTAATCAGAAACCTTGGAGGCAGTGCCATGCCACGCAAACGGCCCGCAGGCCGTGACGACGACGATCTCGATCACGCCACCGACGACGAGTCGATCGACATCCACGATGCGCCCGATCCGGCCACGGCCACTCCCGAGCAGGCCCGGAAGTACAACAACCGATCCGTGGAGCGGGTCGTCTCGATGCTCAACGTGCTCCAGGAGTCGCCGGAGCCGATGTCGCTGGTCGAGATCCACCGATCCATCGGGATGGCCAAGGCCACGGCGTTCCGGTACCTGTGGACGCTCGAGAAGCACCGTTACGTCGAGCGTGACGGCAGCGGGCGCTACGGCCTCGGCCTGGGGTTCGTCGGCATGCAGTCGCGCGACCTCGACGTCCTCAAAGAGCGCGCACGGCCGTGGCTCGAGCGAGTCCGCGACGAAACCGGAGAGACCACGAACCTCGGTGTGCTCGACGGCAACGCTGTCCGCTATGTCGAGGTGGCCGAGAGCCACCGCACGGTGCGCATGGCCAGTTCGCCGGGCAGCCGCGACCCGCTGTACTGCACGGCGCTCGGCAAGGCGATCGCCGCCCAGCTTCCCGAGGAGCACGTACGCGAACTCCTCGAGCAGGTGGAGATGACACCGCGCACGAAGAACACGATCACCTCGGCCGACGAGTACATGAAGCAGCTCACCACCGTCCGCCTGCGCGGCTATGCCGTGGACGACGGTGAGAACGAGGACGATGGCCGGTGCGTCGCCGTGGCCATCCTGAGCAGCAGACTGCCGGCGGCTCTCAGCGTCAGCGGCCCGGCCAGCCGGTTCAGCCTCAAGGCCGTCAGCGACGTCGCCAAGACCCTGATCGACATCGCCGAGCGGCTCCAGCCGACTGGGCGCGAGTAGCTCCTGGACGGGGGGCGTGAGCCGATGATCGGACGGCACGCGACGCCGGCCGTGCATTGCCACGCCGAGGTCGGTGAAGGGCCGGTCTACGACACGGTCACCGACACCCTGTACTGGGTCGACATACCCGCGGGCCACCTCTGGCGATGGAGCCGTGCGGACCGCAGCATGGACTACCTGTCCGTCGGCGAACCGCTCGGCAGCGTGGCTCTCATCGAGGGCGGCGGATTCCTGCTCGCCACCCGCCGAGGTGTGGTCGTCCTGCCGAGCTGGACCGACCTGCCTCGGCTGTGGCAACCGGTCGAACCCGACCTCGCCACGCAGTTCAACGACGGCAAGTGCGACCACCGTGGGCGTTTCGTGGCCGGTACCGCAGCTCATGACCCGAGGTTCACCGGCGCGCTGTATCGCGTCGACCATGACGGCACGACGGAGCAGCTGTTCAATGGGGTGGGCATGCCCGGCGAGACCGCCGAGACGATGCACGACTGCGTCGACGGGCTGCTCGCGCTGGACGCGACCGTCGTCGGGTTCACGCTGGGCATCCGCGCGTTCCCGTACTCCCCGCTCGGCCGCGACCTCGCCGCCCGCAGCGGCGGCACGCGCGCCGTCCCCGGCGTGCAGTCCAACACGGCGACGGCGCCGATCCTGCTGTCGCGGCTGGACCAGTGCCACAGCCGGGTCGAGTACGAACGGCAGTTCATGTTCGACCCGATGGGCGGGTTCCGGCCGGTGTACTACTTCTCCCCCGCGCTGCCCGAGGGCGGCACCGCCCGCCCGGGCGACCGCTGGCTGACCAGCCTGGAGCTGCTGTGGGAATGGGTGCCGCCGCACGACCGGCCGCGGGTGATGCTGCCGACGGCACCCGGCCTGTCGCCCGAGGACAACAACTACGCCGACAATCCGTTCCTGCTGCGGCTCACCGAGCTGGGGTACACCGGCGCGTACTGGTCGCACTGGCCGCTGCGCGCGGAGATCATGGGCGGCACCGTCCCCGCCTGATCGCCCGGGCGGCCTACCGCGACTTCGGCATGGGCACCGGCCATCCGGCCGGCCTCGACTTCGGGGACTGTTTCGCCTATGCCCTGGCCTCTGAGCTCGGGGAACCTTTGCTGTTCAAGGGCGACGACTTCGTCCACACCGACCTGACGTCGGCGCTCACCGGCTGAGCCGGGCATACGACGGCGGCCGCACCCGGTGCCGGGTGCGGCC
>NZ_QUAL01000126.1 GCF_003579925.1 Jiangella rhizosphaerae
GCGATCAGCGCGGGGGCGGCGGCCGCCGGGCTGGCCTGGTACGCCGTCCGGCGGCGCCGCTCCTGAGACCGGGCCCCGACGGCGTCGGCTGCGGCCCGGCCGCCCCTCGCGCTCGAGGACGGCCGGCGACGCCGGATCACGCGCCGAGTTCGCGCGCCTTGTCGCGGTAGTACGCCGCCTCGTCGTCGCGGCCGAGCTCGTAGAGCACCTCGCCGAGGCGCGCCATGGCCGGAGTGTGGCCGGCGTCGGCGGCGCGCCGGTAGAAGCGCTCCGCGGACTCGAACTCGCGTCGCTCGACGTAGGCGTCGGCCAGGAACATCCAGTTGGAGATGTTGCCCGCGGACGGGTCGGTGACCCGTCCGGAGTCGGCCGTCTGGTCCGTACCGACGGGCTGCTGCGCCAGCGCGCGAGAGCCCACGACGAGCGCCGCGGAGATGACGCCGCACACCGCGAGAATCGTCGCGGAGGTGGCCGTGGAGATCTGGACGTCCATCGCGATCGCCACGATCAGCGCAGCGAGCAGCGCTACGACACCGGCCAGAACGAACCACATGACGTATCTGAGCCGGTTCCCCCGGTTCACCATGGTTTCCGATCATGGCCCCGATAGGCAGACCTCGCAAACGGAACGAACCGTGACCGCCGCGTGATGTCCCGATCAGCAGGCCCGGGGCCACAATCGGTCCATGGAGACCGACGACGAGCGAACCGTGCCCCTGGAGCTGGGCACCGTCGGTCCGGCGTACGCCGATGACGACGGCGAGACCGCCCGCCCGACGCCGCGCTGGCGGCTGTGGACCGGACTGGGCGCAGCACTGGTCGTGGGCGCCGTCGTGGGCATCGTCGCCAACAATGCCCGCAACGACGCCGCCGAGTACGCCGAGGTCGACCTCGTCCGCGGCTCGGTGGACGTCGAGTTCGGCGCGCCGCTGTCCTCGAACACGCAGCGGCTGCACGTGAACCTGATCAACACCGGCCCACGCGAGGTGGAGATCCTCTCCGTCGAGATCGACGGCTTCCGCTCGGTGGAGGACGGCGAGAGCGACGACCACGCCGTCACGGCGGCGCCGGGTGAATGGGTCCGGGTGCAGAGCACCGTCGAGGCCGACTGCACCACCCGCCCACCCGGAACGCTGCAGGTCCGCGTCCGTACGGGCTCGGGCGAGCAGACCGTCGTGGTGACCGGCCAGCCCGGTGACGACCAGCTGATCTGGGCCTGGCAGGGCGGCTGCCGGTCCGACAGCGGCACAGGCGTCTTCATCGGCGACACCCGCACCGTCTCGGCCGACGCCAGCGGCGCCCGCATCGTCCTGCCGGTGACCAACGGCGCCGACGAGCCGCTCACCGTCACGGCCATGGAGGCCACGACCCCGGGGTTCACGATGACGACGGACCCGCTGCCCATCGACGTCGACGCCGGCCAGACCGTGCAGGTCGAGACGCTGTGGACGGTCACCGACTGCGAGGACGCCGCGCGGTTCGCCGAGGCGACCGTCGCCGTCAACATCCGCAACGAGAGCATGGACACCCGCGTCTCCCAGCCGCTGGGCAACCCGACGCTGATCGAGCTCGTGCGCCTGGCGGTGCGCGTCTGCGAAACGTAAAGATCTGCCCGTTGCCCTTTCGCTCAGCCCCTGCGATGACCTAGAAACGAAGTACGGACCGCAAGGTCCACAGCACGGCGGAGGGAACCCACGCGGCGATCCACCCATGTACGGGCAGTCGTCCCCGGGAATGCCGGGGCGACGGACGCGATGCACGCTCTGGTAACCCATCGCAGCCGTGTCAGCGGCGGCGCCCTACCTCACGCGGGGCGCCGCTCGCATGTGCGTGAGGCCGCTGACTAGCCGGCCTCGGGCACCGCGGTGCGCACGTGCTCGGCCAGCGTGAGCCCGACCTCGGCGCCGCGCGCATACGCGTCCGCACACTGCCGGATCCACGCCCCGACGCCCTCGGGCGCACCACTGGCGTACGCCTGCGCCAGCGGGTCGTACGCCCGCTCCAACGCCAGGTGCCCGGCCTCCGGGACGCTCACCGCCTTGGTGTCGACGCCCACCGACACCAGCACGACGCGCTCCGCCGCCCGCGCCACCACGCCGTCGGCACTGCCGAACGGCCGCAGCGCCAGCAGCTCACCGTGCACCAGCGCCGCCACCACCACGCCCGGCGCCGCCGTCCGAGTGATCGCCAGTCGCAGCAGCTGGTCCAGCCGCTCGGCGTCGGACGACGCCCGCGGCCGCCCCAGCTGGTCGGGGTCGGACACCAGATCGCGCGCGGCCAGCATGTGCAGGCGGGCCAGCGCCTGTCGCGGAGAGCGTCCCCACACCTGGGCCAGCTCGGGCACCGCCGCCGTGACCCGCAGCGCACCCTGCAGCACCGGATCGTCGACGGCGTCGGGGTCGCCGCCGTCGAGCGCGGCCGACGCCTGCGCGCCGCGGAGCGCGGACAGCGCCGCCACCCGGCCGGCGTCGCGGCGCATGGCCGGGTGCCGCAGCAGCGCGTCGACGGAGCTGCGGGCCTGGGCGGCCGCCGCCCCGACGCCGGTCAGGCTCAGCACCCCCGCGAGCGGATCGTCCATGGAGCCAGCCTAGCCTCGGATGAGCATTGACAAAATCGTGCTTTACATACAAGAATCTCTTCGCATGAGGGATGTGCTGTACCTCGACCAGGTCGACAAGGCCGAGGCGCTGATGAAGCCGCAGCGCGTGGAGGTGCTGCGGCAGCTGGCCGAGCCCCGCTCGTGCACCGAGGTCGCCAAGGTCCTCGGGCAGACGCCGCAGTGGGTCTACTACCACGTGAAGCGCCTGGTCGACGCCGGCCTGGCGGTCCGCGTGAACGAGCGCCGGGTCCGCGGCATCACCGAGGGCGTCTACCAGGCGACGGCCCGGTCGTACTGGCTGTCGCCGCGCCTCGTCGGCCGGCTCGGGCCCCGTCGCAGCCGCGACGCGCTGAGCCTCGGCTACCTCCTCGACCTCATGGAGGAGGTGCAGGACGACGTCGCGACGATCGCCGGCCTGGCCGGCAGCCCCGCCGCGCCCGAGTTGCCGTCGATCGGCGTCTCCGGCGAGATCCGCGTGCACCCCGACCGGCGCCAGGAGTTCCTCGCCGACCTGCGCTCCACGCTCCAGGACCTCTTCGCCCGCTACGGAGGCGCCGACGGCGACGAGTTCCGGCTCGCCGTGGCGCTGTATCCCCGCCTCGTCAAGGAGACCCCACGATGACCCAGCCCGCCAGGCTGCGCGCCCGCGCGCAGGCGCCGCTGGCCACGGTTCGCCGCGCTCTCATCGAGCCGGGCGCGCTGCGCACCTGGCTCGCCGAGCACGCCGACGTCGACCCGGCGCGGCAGCGCTACGTGTTCTGGGGCCGCTACACCCCCGACGGCGCCGAGCCACGGCAGCGCCTGCTCCACCTCGACGACACCACCATCGTGTTCGTCTGGCCCCTGGGCGGCGAGGACACGACGACGGAGATCGCTCTGGCCGCCGACGGCCCGGACGCCACGCTCGTCACCGTGACGCAGAGCCATGTGCCGCCGTGGAGCGTCGCCGTCGCCGAGACCGACGTCCGCGGCATGCTCCCCACGTTCTGGGCGCTGTCCGTCGCCAACCTGGTCGACTACGTCGAGGGCCGCGACCTCACCCCGAAATGCGACTTCACCTCGCTCGAGATGCGCGGTGAAGTGACCATCGCCGCCCCGCCGGAGGACGTCTTCGAGTCGATGGTCGACCCCGATCAGTACCGGCAGTGGTTCGGCGCCAACGTCGGCATCGAACGGCACGTCGGCGGCCGGTTCGCGATGGGCGGATTCGAGCTGGACGACGAGCCGGCGATCATCGTCGAGCTCGACCCGGCCCGCAAGGTCACGCTCGAGTGGCCCACGCTGGTCGCCACCTGGGAGCTCGAGGGCACCGACGGCGGCACCCGGCTGACGTTCGTGCACAGCGGCTTCGACGACGACAACCCGCCGTACGGCGGCTGGCTCGGCTGGCTCGGCGGTGTCGCGGCGCTGCGCCGGTTCCACGAGCTCTACCGGCCCGACCTCATCTGGGTCGACCTCGAGCTGCCCGGCCTCCCCGACGGCATGCTGGCGGACTGAGCCATGACCACCACCGACGTCGTCGCCCGGGCCGGCCGTCGCGAGTACGCGGGGCTGGCCGTCCTCACCCTGCCGACCATCCTCATCTCGCTCGACATGAGCGTGCTGTACCTCGCACTGCCACACCTGGGTGCCGACCTCGGCGCGAGCAGCTTGCAGCAGCTGTGGATCACCGACGTCTACGGCTTCATGGTCGCCGGGCTGCTGATCACCATGGGGACCATCGGCGACCGCATCGGGCGGCGGCGGCTGCTGCTGATCGGCGCCGCGGCGTTCAGCATCGCCTCGGTCGTGGCCGCCTACTCCACCAGCGCCGAGATGCTCATCGTCACCCGTGCGCTGCTGGGGGTCGCCGGCGCGACGCTGATGCCGTCGACACTGACCCTGATCAGCACCATGTTCCGCGACCCGCGCCAGCACGGCATGGCGATCGCGGTCTGGATGGCCTGCTTCATGGGCGGCCTGGCCATCGGCCCGATCGTCGGCGGCGTGCTGCTCGAGCACTTCTGGTGGGGCTCGGTGTTCCTGCTGGGCGTGCCGGTGATGCTGCTGCTCCTCGTCACCGGGCCGGCCGTGCTCCCGGAGTACCGCAATCCCGCAGGCGGACGCCTCGACCCGGCGAGCGTGCTGCTCTGTCTCGGCACGGTGCTGCCGCTGGTCTACGGGCTGAAGGAGATCTCCCGCGACGGCGTCCGGGTGCTGCCCGCGCTCGCCGTCGTGGCCGGGCTGCTGGCCGGGCACCGGTTCGTCCGGCGGCAGCGCCGGCTGGAGCAGCCGATGCTCGACCTGCGCCTGTTCGGCAACCGGACGTTCACCGCCGGGCTGACCATCTCGACGGTCGCCGGCATCATGGCCGGCAGCCAGCTCTTCGTCTACCTGTACCTGCAGCTCGTGGCGGGCCTGTCGCCGTTGGACGCCGCGCTGTGGCTGCTGCCGTCGGCACTGGTGACGATCGTGAGCCTGCAGGTCGCACCGCTGCTGGCCCGGCGGTTCGCGCCGGCACGGGTGATGGCGGGCGGGCTCGTGCTGGTCGCGGCCGGCTACGTCCTGCTCACCCGGGTCGACGGGTCCGGCTCACTCGGGCTGCTGATCACCGGTCTGGTG
This sequence comes from Jiangella rhizosphaerae, assembly GCF_003579925.1. GTDB lineage: Bacteria > Actinomycetota > Actinomycetes > Jiangellales > Jiangellaceae > Jiangella > Jiangella rhizosphaerae. The sequence continues at coordinate 5,201 of NZ_QUAL01000126.1, forward strand.
GTGACGGCGGTCGGCATCGGGCCGATGGCCGGGCTCAGCATGGGGCTGGCGCTCGGCGCGGTCCGTCCGGAACAGGCCGGCTCGGCGGCGGCGATGTCCGAGACGGCCGGCGAGTTCGGCATCGCGGCCGGGGTCGCCGTCATGGGGGTCATCGGCACCGCGATCTACCGCCACGCCGCCGATGCCGACCAGCTGCCCGCGCCCGGTGGCGAGCTCGCCGCCGACGTGCGCGACGCCCTGGCCGGCGCGCTCAACGGGACGGCGACGGTGAGTGCGGCGATCGCCGTGGGGCTCGGCGTCCTCGCCGTGGCGGGCCTCCGCCACGTCCGCCCGGTCGGCACTGCGGACCCGTCGTGACCGACGACGTCATCGGCGCTGACGCCGTGCCGCGCGGCCGGTCGCCGGCCGATGTCTGGTCATCCGCCGAATGGCTGGCGGCGGCGACCGGCTGGCTGGACGACCGGCTCGCCGCGGCCGGCCGCGTCCGTACCGGTCCGGTGACCCAGCCGCGCCTGCGGCCGTGGGGCACCGTCCTGACCGCGCCCACCGACCAGGGCGCGGTGTGGTTGAAGGCGCCCGGGCCGGAGACCGCGTTCGAGGTGCCGCTGTACCGGCTGCTGGCCGATGTGGCGCCCGGCTCGATCCTCGTCCCGATCGCGACCGACCTCGACCGCGGCTGGGTCCTGCTGCCCGACGGCGGGGCGACGCTGGGCGAAGGCGTCCCGGCCGATGAGTTGCCCACCGCCATGGCGGAGGTCGTCCCGCACTACGCCGAACTGCAGCGAATCCTCGCCGGCCACGTCGGCGACCTGCTCGCCGCCGGCCTCGCCGACATGCGTCCGGCCGCCCTCCCCGGCCGGCTGGACGACGCCGTCGAGGCGATCGGGCGGTTTCTCGGCCGGCACGCCACCGACGACGACCACGCCGCGCTGCGCCGGGTGGCCGCCGCCCGGCCGGCCGTCGTGGACTGGTGCGAGCGGCTGACCGCCGGAACGGTGCCGGCCAGTCTCGACCACAACGACCTGCACGCCTGGAACGTCCTGACGGCGCCGCCGGCGCGGCCGCGCTTCTACGACTGGGGCGACGCCGTCGTGGCGCATCCGTTCGCCAGCATGCTCGTGACGCTCGGTGTTTTCCGGTCCGAGTTCCAGCTGGCCGACGACGACCCGCGGGTGCTCCGCGTGCGCGACGCCTACCTCGAGGTGTTCACCGACCTGGGCCCGCGGGCCGAGCTGGTGACGGAGCTGGAGCTGGCCTGCCGGGTGGGCAAGATCGCGCGATCGCTGGTGTGGCTGCGAGCCGTGCGCTCGGAGGGGTTCGCGAACGCCGGCGCCTTCCAGCGGGCACCACTGCAGACGTTGGCGGCGCTGCTGGCGGAATCGCCGCTCGATCTCGGTTGACGAAGGGCACCCGCCCATCGGACCGCGATCACCGGACGTGGCCGGCCGGCCGGAGGGCGTAGCGGACGCCGGTCAGCTCCTCCGAGCGTTCCCAGAGCCACACGGCGCGGCCGGCGTCGCGTGAGCGGCGGCTCGTGCCAGCCACCGCCCGGCCCTGCGCCGGCCCGCCGGCCAGCAGCTTCCCCCGCAGCGAGGTGTCGCGGCGCTGCCCCTCGGTCGCGGCGACCCCAGGGTGGGCGGAGACCGACACCGTCGTCGCCCGGCCCGCCGCCGCCAGCCGCCGCTGCAGTTCGTAGGCGAACAGCAGGTTGGCCAGCTTGGACTGCGCATAGGCCAGCCAGCGCTGATAGCGGCGGTGCTCCCAGTTCAGGTCCTCGCGGACCCGGCCGAGCACGTGCAGCCCGCTCGACACCGTCACGACACGCTCGCGCACGCGGTCGGCGAGCAGACCGGTCAGCGCGAACGGGCCGAGGTGGTTGACGCCGAGGTGCCGCTCGAACCCGTCGGCCGTCGTGCCGCGCGGCACCGCCATGAGCACCGGCACCGGCACCGGCACCGGCACCGGCCAGCGCCCGGGCCGCTTCGGCGCCGAGCCCACTGGTCGCACCGGTGACGAGCACCGTACGCCCGTGCTGGCCGGGAACGTCAGCCGCCGTCCATCCGGTCATCTCGCACCTCCGGGCGCTCGCGGGCCGGGGCCTAGCGGCCCGACGCCCAGCCGTTGCGCGGCGCCGGATCCCACGGCGGCGGTCCCCAGCCGGGGCGGGCCCGCGGCCAGTCGCGGCGATCGGACGGACCCCACGGTGGCGGTCCCCAGCCGCGCTGCGCGCCGCCGCCGTCGTGCCAGTGCCAGCGCCGGCGCCGCCAGGGCGGCCCGCCGAACAGGAACAGCATCCCGAAGACGAACAGCAGCCACGGCGCCGTCGAGACGATCAGGAACAGCAGCCCGCCGAACGCCATCATCGCGAGCGGCAACGTGAACAGCATCCGGGACCGCGGCCCGCGCGCCCGCACCTGCGGCCGCACCTCGGACCGGACGGCGACCGGCTGGGGCAGGTCGGTGAACAGCTCGTCGAGGTCGCCGGCGTAGCGCGCGGACCACGCACGGCCGGACCGCTCGTCGAACTCGTCCTTGGTGAGCCGGCCCGCGGCGAAGTGCTCGCCGAGGGCCGCGACGGCGGCGTCACGCTCGGCGTCGCCGACCCGGAACGCCGGCCCGCTCATCGCGCGCCGCCCTCGTCGTCGTCACCGTCGGCGAGGATGCCGTACAGCTTGCGCCGGGTGTCGGAGAGCACGTCGCGAGCGCGCGCCTGCTGGTCCGCGCTGCCGGTCGCCATGATCTGCCACAGCGCCGACGCGGTCTGGCCGATCAGGGGACGCAGCCCGGCCGCGTCCTCGCCCTCGGCGTTCGCCGACATCGACTCCCACGGCGCGTTGACCTCGGCGGCGTGCGCCCGGACATACTCCTCGCCCTCGCTCGTGAGCCGGAAGGTCCGCCGTCCGTTCTGCTCCTCGGCGCGGACCAGGCCCTCGTCCTCGAGCTGCTGCAGCGTCGGGTAGATGGAGCCGGGGCTCGGCTTCCACACGCCCCCGCTGCGCTCGGCGATCTCCTGGATCATCTGGTAGCCGTTCATCGGCCGGTCGGCCAGCACCCCCAAGATCGCCGCGCGGATGTCGCCGCGGCGAGCCTTCGGGCCCCGTCGCGCCCACGGCGGCGGCCCACCCCACGGGCCCCCGCCCCACGGCGGTCCGCCCCAGGCGCCCCGGCCCCCTCCTCCGAACATGTCCCACGGCCCGAAGCCGTGTCCTCCGCGTCGTCCGTGCATCGTGGTCACCTACTCTTCGATCGAACGGTCGCGATACTTAGACGATATATCGCGACCGTTCCGACGACAAGACCCCGGACGGCGTTACAGTCGCTACCGTGAAGGCCGGCCGCGAGGTCCCGGGCGGCGATGCGTCTGGCGAGGAAGAGGGTCGATCGTGACGACCGACGAGTTCCGCCTGCGGGCCGCCTCCTTCGGCGGCGTCGCCGACGTGTACGAGCGCACCCGCCCCGGATACCCCGACGACGCGGTCCGCTGGCTGACCGGCGACCGGCCGGTGCGGGTCCTCGACCTCGGCGCCGGCACCGGCAAGCTCACGCGGTCGCTCGTCGCCGCCGGTCACGACGTCGTCGCGGTCGATCCGTCCGAGCCGATGCTCGCGCGGCTGCGCACCGTGCTGCCCGGCGTCGACGCCCGCGCCGGGTCGGCGGAGCGGTTACCGCTGGACGACGCGACGGTCGACGTGGTGACGGCCGGCCAGGCGTACCACTGGTTCGAGCCGGCGACGGCGCTGCCCGAGATCGCGCGGGTGCTGCGGCCCGGCGGACGGCTCGGCCTGGTCTGGAACCTCCGCGACGACTCCGTCGGCTGGGTGGACGAGCTCTGGTCGATGTTCGGCGACCACGAGAGCCGCCGCGTCGACGACCCGCAGGTGGTCCCGCCGTTCGGCCCGATCGAGCGGCAGACCTTCCGGCACGAGCAGCGGCTGGACCGCGACGGGCTGCTCGGCCTGGTCGCCTCGCGCTCCTACGTCGCCGTCCTCGCCGCACCGGAACGCGACGCCGTGATCGCTCGCGTCGGCGCGCTCTACGATCGCGTCGCCAGCCCGGACGGCGTCGTACTCCCGTACCTGACGCACTGCTTCCGCTCGACGCGCGACTGACGCCGCCCGCCCGCCCCGCCCCCGGCCCACGTTGATCTTGGAGTTCTTCGGCCATTGCGGGGTGAAACGTCCGAGAGATGGCCGAACAACTCCAAGATCTCTCTGTCAGGATCTTGTGTGCCGGGGTGCTGCTCGACGGGGCGGGGTGCCG
>NZ_QUAL01000133.1 GCF_003579925.1 Jiangella rhizosphaerae
GCCGGCCTCGCCGCCCGGCGCGTCGGCGCTGGGCTCGGTCGTTGCGGACGGGGCGCCGCCGGTGCTCGGCTCGTCGTCGCCGCCGCAGGCCGCGAGCAGGCCCGCGACGCCGACGGCGCCCAGGCCCATCAGGGCCGTGCGGCGGCCGATGCAACGGCCGCAGCCGGCATGGCCGCCGTCGGTCTCCCGGTCGACGGTGGTTGCCGCGTGGTGATGATCCATCGATCGCCTCTCCGTGTCAGCTGCGTCTGAGCGGCCGGCAGCACAACGTTCCGCCGGCTCGCCGCAGTGTCAACGACCGGCGCCGGCGGATGGCTCCGTCGCCGGCCGCAGCCACCGCTCACCTCTGGGTTGTACGGACCGGACGGCCGGATGGATTGGCCCCGCGCCCTCGTGGCCTAGACCCCGAGGATGTCCTTGAGGAACGCGCCGGTGTGCGACCCCTCGACCTTGGCCACCTGCTCGGGCGTGCCGGTGGCGACGACGGTGCCGCCGCCGGTGCCGCCCTCGGGGCCCATGTCGATGATCCAGTCGGCGGTCTTGACGACGTCGAGGTTGTGCTCGATGACGACGACGGTGTTGCCCTTGTCGACCAGCCCCTGCAGCACGCCGATGAGCTTGCGGATGTCCTCGAAGTGCAACCCGGTGGTGGGCTCGTCGAGAACGTAGATCGTCTTGCCCGTGGACCGCTTCTGCAGCTCGGCCGCGAGCTTGACCCGCTGTGCCTCGCCGCCGGACAGCGTCGGCGCCGGCTGACCCAGCCGCACGTACCCGAGGCCCACCTCGGTGAGCGTGCGCAGGTGCCGGGCGATGCGCTCGACCGGGGCGAAGAACTCGACCGCCTCCTCGATCGGCATCTCGAGCACCTCGGAGATGTTCTTGCCCTTGTAGTGCACCTCGAGCGTCTCGCGGTTGTACCGGGCGCCGTGGCAGACCTCGCACGGCACGTAGACGTCGGGCAGGAAGTTCATCTCGATCTTGATGGTGCCGTCGCCGGAGCAGGCCTCGCAGCGGCCGCCCTTGACGTTGAAGGAGAACCGGCCCTGCTGGTAGCCGCGGACCTTCGCCTCCTGCGTCTCCGCGAACAGCTTGCGAATGACGTCGAAGACGCCGGTGTAGGTGGCCGGGTTGCTGCGCGGCGTGCGGCCGATGGGCGACTGGTCGACGTGCACGACCTTGTCGACCAGCCCCATGCCCTCGATGCGCTTGTGCCGGCCCGGCACCGCCCGGGCGTTGTAGATCTCCTTGGCCAGCGACGTGTACAGGATGTCGTTGACCAGCGTCGACTTGCCCGAGCCGCTGACGCCGGTGACGGCGACGAAGCACCCCAGCGGGAAGCTGACGGTGACGTCCTTGAGGTTGTTGGCGCGCGCGCCGACGACCTTGAGCGCGCGGTCCTTCGTCGGCGGGCGCCGCACCGCCGGGATGTCGATGCGCTTCTTGCCCGACAGGTACGCGCCGGTCAGGGAGTCTTCCTGCGTCATGAGGTCGTCGACGGTGCCGCTGACGACCACCTGGCCGCCGTGCTCGCCGGCGCCCGGGCCGATGTCGACCACCCAGTCGGCCACCTTGATGGTGTCTTCGTCGTGCTCGACGACGATGAGGGTGTTGCCGAGGTCGCGCAGCCGGATGAGGGTCTCGATGAGCCGGTGGTTGTCGCGCTGGTGCAGCCCGATGGACGGCTCGTCGAGCACGTACAGCACGCCGACCAGGCCGGAGCCGATCTGCGTGGCCAGCCGGATGCGCTGCGCCTCGCCGCCGGCCAGCGTGGCCGACGCGCGGTCGAGGCTGAGGTAGTGCAGGCCGACGTCGACCAGGAACTGCAGCCGCTCGTTGACCTCCTTGAGCACCCGGGCGGCGATCTGCTCCTCGCGCTCGGACAGCTTCAGGGTGCGCAGGAACTCGGCGCACTCGCCGATGGGCAGCGCGGCGACGTCGGCGATGCTCTTGCCGCCCACCGTGACCGCCAGGACCACCGGCTTGAGCCGGGTGCCGCGGCAAGCCGGACACGGGACCTCGCGCATGAAGCCCTCGAACCGCTCGCGGCTGGCGTCGGACTCGGCCTCGGCGTAGCGGCGCCGCACCCACGGCAGCACGCCCTCGTAGGAGGTGTAGTAGGAGCGCTCGCGGCCGTAGCGGTTGCGGTAGCGGACGTGCACCTGCTCGGGATGACCGTGCAGGACGGCCTCGCGCGCCTTCTTCGGCAGCTTCTCGAACGGCACGTCGGTGCGGAACCCGATGGCCTCGGACAGCGCGGTGACCAGGCGGTCGAAGTACTCCGACGTGGTGCCGGGCGCCCACGGGGCCAGCGCGCCGTCGTCGAGGCTCTTGGACGGGTCGGGGACGACCAGCTCTTCGTCGACCTCCATGCGGGTGCCCAGGCCGGTGCACTCGGGGCAGGCCCCGAACGGGGAGTTGAACGAGAACGACCGCGGCTCCAGCTCCTCGAACGACAGCTCGTCGTAGGGGCAGTACAGGTGCTCGGAGTAGACCCGCTCGCGGTGGTCGTCGTCCTCGGGCAGGTCGACGAAGTCGAGCGTCACCAGGCCGCCGGACAGCCGCAGCGCGGTCTCGACGGAGTCGGTGAGCCGGCGCTTGGCGGACTCCTTGACCGCCAGCCGGTCGACCACCACCTCGATGGTGTGCTTCTCCTGCTTCTTCAGCTTCGGCACGTCGGTGAGCTGGTACACCGTGCCGTCGACGCGGGCCCGGGAGTAACCCTGCGACTGCAGCGTGCGGAAGAGGTCGGCGTACTCGCCCTTCCTGGCCCGGACCACCGGGGCCAGCACCTGGAACCGTGCGCCCTCCTCGAGGTCGAGCACCTGGTCGACGATGGACTGCGGCGTCTGCCGGCCGATGGGCCGCCCGCACTCGGGACAGTGCGGATGCCCGGCGCGCGCGTAGAGCAGGCGCAGGTAGTCGTACACCTCGGTGATGGTGCCGACGGTGGAGCGAGGGTTGCGCGACGTGGACTTCTGGTCGATGGAGACCGCCGGCGACAACCCCTCGATGAAGTCGACGTCGGGCTTGTCCATCTGCCCCAGGAACTGGCGGGCGTAGGCCGACAGCGACTCGACGTAGCGGCGCTGGCCCTCGGCGAAGATGGTGTCGAAGGCCAGGCTGGACTTCCCCGACCCGGACAGCCCGGTGAACACGATGAGCGCGTCACGCGGCAGGTCGAGGGAGACGTCTTTGAGGTTGTGCTCCCGTGCGCCGCGGACCACCAGGCGGTCGCCGGCTCGGGCGGCGGTTCGTTCGGTCATGGGATCGCGAGGACTCCGGTGTCGGTGGGCGGTGCGGTGGACAGGTGTACGGCTCATTGCATCGTAGGGGGCGGGTCCGACAAGGTCGCTCGGACGAACGGCCCGGGACGACCAACTCAGTCGCCGCTGCGGCCGATGAGGACTAGGTTCGAACCCGTGCCCACCGTGAACGCCGAACCGATGTCCCACGATTCCGGCGGCGACTCCCCCGCCGCCGGTCCGGTGACCGCCGCGACCGAGCGCATCATCGCGACGGCCGCCACGCTGGACGACGCTGACCTGACCGCGTCCAGTCTATGTCCCGGCTGGACGCGCGCCCACGTCCTCACACATGTGGCCCGCAACGCCGACGCGCTCTCCAACCTGCTGTCCTGGGCGCGCACCGGCCGCGAGAACCCGATGTACCCCAGCAGCGAGGCCCGTGCGGCCGACATCGAGGCCGGCGCCGGGCGCTCCGCCGCCGAGATCGTCGACGACCTGCGCGCGTCGGCCGACCGCTTCGTCCGCGCCGTCATGGAGATGCCCGACGACGGCTGGGAGCGCCAGGTGCGCCGCGGTCCGGCCGGCACCGGCGAGCCGCTGCCCGGACGGCGCGTGCTCTGGCTGCGGCTGCGCGAGCTCGAGGTCCATCACGTCGACCTCGCCGCCGGCTACGGCCCGGCCGACTGGCCCGACGCGTTCGTTCGCCGCGCGCTGGACGAGACGGTGCGCGCGTTCGGCCGTCGCGAGGAGGTCCCCTCCGTCACGCTCGAGATCGACGGCGCCGGCGTCGAGCACGTGGGCGCCGAGGCACCTGTCACGGTGGGCGGTGCGCCCGCGGACGTGCTGGCCTGGCTGACCGGCCGGTCCGACGGCGCCGGCCTGCGGGTCCAGCCGGCCGGGGCCGCCCTGCCCGCACTGCCGCCCTGGCTGTGACCGCGTACACCGGCCACGTGCGGCCCGGCGGCCCGCCGGCCGTGCACGAGCTGGCCCGGCTGGCCGTCACCAAGGCGTCGGTCGGCGGACGCTGGGACAACAACGTCTACGTCCTGCGCGACCGCTTCACCGGCGACGAACTGCTGATCGACGCCGCCGCGGAGCCGTCGCGGGTGCTGGCGCTGTGCGGCGAGGGCCCGCTGCGCTACGTCGTCACGACCCACCGGCACCCCGACCACTGGGGCGCGCTGGCCGAGGTGGTCGCGGCCACCGGCGCGGTGACGGTCGCGCACGCGGCGGACGCTCCGGCCATCCCGGTGCCGACGGCGCAGCCGGCGCAGCACGGCGACCGCCTGCGCTTCGGCGACGTCACGGTGGAGCTGATCCACCTCGCCGGCCACACACCCGGCGGCCTCGCGGTCCTGTACGACGACCCGACCGGTCCGCCGCACCTCTGGACCGGCGACTCGCTGTTTCCCGGCGGCGTCGGCAAGACCCACTCGGCGGCCGACTTCACGTCCCTGCTGGACGACGTCGAGCGCAGGCTCTTCGACCGGCTGCCCGACGAGACCTGGATCTACCCCGGCCACGGCGACGACACCACGCTCGGCGCCGAACGCCCGCATCTCGCGGAGTGGCGCGCCCGCGGCTGGTGAGGTGCCACACGTCTGATTCCGTCGGGTCGCGTTCCGGTGTGCTGCGTTGGCCTGGGTGTTCGCGTTGGACCGTCCCCTGCTGCCCGATTGTCTTGGCCGCGCACGCGCGCCTCAAGCGGACTATGGAGGCGCTTCGCGCCGACGATGACCGCTTGACCCGCGCGCCCGCGGCAAAGAACGGGCAGCTATCAGGGGGACGGGGGAAGAGCGGCGACGACTCCCGCGGCGTTGGCCCGTTACGGTGTGGCGTTGGTGTCGCTGAGCGTCCACATCGCGAGATTTCACCGTGATTCGCGGGTCATCACGAGGATTGCCCCAGCGTCAACACCCCTACAGTCATGTTGATGCTCACGTAATCCTCGTGATGTAGGCGATCGTTGATGATCATCGCCGTCCACAGCCCGACAAGGCGGGGCGAAACGGGCACGCCAAACGCCGAGGCGTGCCCCCATCCTCCCCGTCCCCCTGATAACTGCCCGTTCTTGGCCGCGGACGGGCGAGTCAAGCGGTCATCGTCGCGCGAAGCGCCACTAGTCCGCTTGACGCGCCCGTGCGCGGCAAGAGAATGGGCAGCAGGGGGACGGGGAGCCCGCCCCGGCGTACGTGCACCCGACGAACGACGAACCGGGCGTCAGCGGTGGTCGTCGACCCGCTGGTGCTCCGCGGCGGTGGCGTCGGCGCCCTCGGTGGCCGCGTCGGCCGAGGTGGCGGGCGAACCGCCCTCGACCTCGCTCCGGGCGGCGCCGGCCTTCGCGAGCTTGCGCTCGTCGCTGCGCGATTTCATGAGGCTGAGCACCGTCGTGACGATCAGTGTGCCGATGATGACCGTCAGCGACAGCCAGATGGGCACCTCGGGCACGTTGTGGAACGGCTCGCCGCCGTTGACGAACGGCAGGTTGTTCTCGTGCAGGGCGTGCATGACCAGCTTGACGCCGATGAACGCCAGGATGACCGCGAGGCCGGCGGACAGGTAGACCAGCCTCTCGAGCAGCCCGCCGATGAGGAAGTACAGCTGCCGCAGACCCATCAGCGCGAAGATGTTCGCCGTGAAGACGATGAACGCCTCCTGCGTCAGGCCGAAGATGGCCGGGATGGAGTCGACGGCGAACAGCAGGTCGGCGGAGGCGATGGACAGGAAGACGATGAGCATCGGCGTGTAGAGCCGCTTGCCGTTCTCGCGGATGCGCAGCTTGATGCCGTGGTACTCCTGCGTCATCGGTAGCACTCGCTGGGCCCGCCGCACCAGTGCGTTCTCGTACTCCTCGTCGTGGTCCTCGTGGTGGACCTGCTGGTTGGCCAGCCGGACCGCGGTGTACACGAGGAACGCGCCGAAGAGGTAGAACACCCAGGCGAACTGGTTGATCAGCGCCGCGCCGAGCAGGATGAACACGCCGCGCATGACGATGGCCGTGAGGATGCCGAACATCAGCACCGACTGCTGGAACTGCCGGGGCACCCGGAACTGGGCCATGATGATGACGAAGATGAACAGGTTGTCGACGCTCAGGCTGTACTCGGTGAGCCAACCGGCGAAGAACTCGCCGGAGGCCTGGCTGTGGCCGACGAACCCCAGGATGATGCCGAACACCACCGCCAGCCCCACGTAGAACGCCACCCACAGGCTCGCCTCACGGATGGTGGGGGCGTGCGGGCGGCGGGTGACGATGAGCAGGTCGGCAGCGAGCAGCAGGACGAGAACGACGAACGTTCCGACTTCGAACCACACGGGCAGGTTCAACACGAAGACAGAGTCCTCTCCGGTGAGCAGACCGCACAGCGGGCGCTGTGCGCAACCGGAGGTCTCGTCCGCCCAGGATCGCCGGGCCGGAGGCACCGGGAGGCTCCCGGTGTAGGGAGCATCCGTGATGACGATGCCACCGCGTCGGGAGTACTCCCCTCCACGCTGATCCCAGTATATTTCACAGCCCCCGCCCGAAGCGCAATTCGTTGCGCCGGGCGACGTTCTAGAGCACGCCGTTGCGCGCGGCCTGCAGGCCGGCCTGGAACCGGGTGCGGGCGCCGAGCCGGCCGCTGATCTCCTTGATCCGCCGCTGGACGGTGCGCTGGCTGGCGCCGACGTGCCGGGCGATCGACTGCTCCGTCAGGCCCGCGGCCAGCAGGTTCAGGATGACGCGGTCGTCGTCGACCTGGCCGTCCTGGTCGCTGGGCGCCAGCCGCAGCGGCATCGCCCGCAGCCACGTCTCCTCGAACACCTCGGCCAGCACGTCGAGCAGCCCGCTGGGGTGGACGACCAGCAGCTGGTCGGTGATGAGCGCACCGGCCTTGGCCGGGACCATGGCGTACCGGTCGTCGATCAGCAGCATGCGGGCCGGCAGCGTCGGCGCGACCCGGGCCTCCTCGCCGGCCGCGATGCCGCCGATGAGGTCGTGCAGGCGGCCGGGCAGGTCGACGGCGCTCTGCTCGTACAGGACGCGGTGCCGCACGCCGGCGCGCAGCAGCTCGACCTCGATGGGGTTGGGTTCGCTGTTGACGACGCCGTACGGCGGCCGCTCCATGGCCCGGACCTGCGTGCGGGCGCTGCTGTAGACGTCGACCAGCCGGCGGGCGGTCGCCTCGGAGCCGGTGACGATCTCGACGAGGTCGCCCGGCTCGACGGCGTCGTGGCGGCGGCGGTGCCGGATGGCGAGCTGGTCGACGAGGACGCGGCTGCGCTGCAGGTCGCGCTCGCGGGCGGCGAGTGTCTCGGCGAACGCCAGCGCGGGATCGACCAGGCGGTACGCGGGCGGCTCCCCCGGCAGCCGGTCGGCCAGGCCGCGGCGCTCGAGTGCGTCGAGCAGCTTCTCGACGGCGTCGGCGGACAGCCCGGCGGTGATCGCCGGCTCGAGCACGGCCGCCGTCGCCGGCCGGGCGTGGTCCAGCAGGGCGAGGTAGACGGTCTGCTCCTCGTCGCTGAGGCCGAACTGTTCCAGCATGCGCGGCTCCCGTGGTCGAGACCGCTGGCCAAAACGCGCCACTGACGGAATTTCGCCAAAGCATAGCCCTTGTCACGTTGATCGACACTTCGGCACGATCCGGACACCGCATCCGTGACGGCACGGCCGCCCGCACCCCGGAGGGCAGAGCGTTGCGCACGTACTGGAGAGCGGCCGCGGCCGCCGTCGTCCTCACCGGTCTGGTCGCGCAGGGGATCCCTGCCGCGACCGCCGAGCCGGCCGGCCCGGCGGGGTCGTCCCCACCCCTCGCCGGGCCGGCCGACGGTGTCACGGTCACGCTCATCACCGGCGACCGCGTCCACGTCAGCACCGGGCCCGGCGGCCGGCACGCGGCTACNTCCACGTCAGCACCGGGCCCGGCGGCCGGCACGCGGCTACCGTCGAACCCGCCACCAGGGCCGACGGCACCGTCCCCGGCTTCCACGAGCAGGAGATCGACGGCCACCTGCACGTCGTGCCGGCCGACGTCGCGCCGCTGGTCCCGGACGTCCTCGACCGTGCGCTGTTCGACGTCACGGCGCTGATCGAGCAGGGCTACGACGACGGGAGCAGCGACGTGCTGCCGGTGATCGTGGAGACGGCGAGGTCCGGCGCCGCCCGAGCCGCGCCGCTGCCGTCCGTCACCGCGACGGACACGCTGGAGTCGATCGACGCGATCGCCGCGGACGTCGACAAGGACGCCGCCGCGGCGCTCGCGGACGCGCTCACCGGCACCCGGCCGCTGGACGGCGCCGCCGCCAGAGCTGCGGACCCGCTGGCCGGCGTCGAGAAGATCTGGCTGGACCAGGCGATGACCACCGTCGACGAGGACAGCGCGCCGCAGATCGGCGCCCCGGAGGCGTGGGCCGCGGGGTTCACCGGCGCGGGCGTCACCGTCGCCGTCCTGGACACCGGCATCGACAGCACACACCCCGACCTCGCGGGCAAGGTCGTCGCCGAGGCGAACTTCAGCGCGTCGGACAGCACCACCGACCGGTACGGGCACGGCACCCACGTCGCCTCGATCGTCGCCGGCACCGGCGCCGCGTCCGACGGGCAGCGGCGCGGCATCGCCTACGAGGCCGACCTGCTCAACGTCAAGGTGCTCGACGACGGCGGCTCCGGCCCGATGTCCGAGGTCATCGCCGGCATGGAGTGGGCGGTCGCGAACGGCGCGGACGTCGTCAACCTCAGCCTGGGCGTGCGCGGCGGCTATACCGACGGCACCGACCCGGCCAGCCAGGCCGTGGACCGGCTCAGCGCGGAGTCGGACGCGTTGTTCGTCATCGCGGCCGGCAACGACGGCCCGGGCGCCGGCACCGTCACGACCCCCGGCGCGGCGGGCAGCGCGCTCACCGTCGGCGCCGTCGACAAGCAGGACGAGCTGGCCGGGTTCTCCAGCCGCGGCCCGCGGGCCGGCGACTTCGCGCTGAAGCCGGACGTGACGGCGCCGGGCGTCGGGATCGTCGCGGCGCGGGCCGAGAACGCCGTCATCGGGAACCCGGTCGGCGACGACTACCTCGCGCTGGACGGCACCTCGATGGCGACGCCGCACGTCGCGGGCGCGGCGGCGCTGCTGCTGCAGCAGCGGCCGGACTGGGCCGGCGCGGACCTCAAGGCGGCGCTGGCGTCGACCACGTCACCCAACGACGCGCTGACGGTCTACGAGCAGGGCACCGGCCGGATCGACCTCGCCCGGGCGACGACGCAGCAGGTGTTCGCGGCGAGCGGCCCGCTGGACGCCGGCTACTTCCCGTACCCGCAGGACGACGCCGCTCCGGTCACCCGGACTGTCACGTACCGCAACACCGGCTCCTCCCCCGTCACGCTGTCGCTGGCCGCCGAGGTCGCCGACGAGGACGGCACGGCGCCCGCGCCCGGCATGGTGACGCTCGGCGCGTCGTCGGTGACGGTGCCGGCCGGCGGGACCGCGGACGTCGCCGTCACCGTCGACCCGTCGGCCGGCGACTACGGCCTGTACGGCGGCTGGCTGCTCGCGACCGGCCCGGACGGGGTGAGCGTGCGGACCGCGCTGGGCTTCCACAAGGAGTCCGAGCGCTACGACCTCACGGTGCGCGGCATCGCCCGCGACGGCCGCCCGGCCGGCGGGATCAGCCTGGTCGACGTCGTCAACGTCGACGACACCTCGGTGTTCGCGGCGACCAGCGTCGGGTTCGTCGACGGCGCCGCGACGCTGCGGGTGCCGCCGGGCCGGTACGCGGCGATGGGCTACGTGTTCACCTACGACGAGCCGCACGTGTTCACGACGGAGACGGCGGCGGTGTTCGCGCCGGAGTTCACCGTCGACGGTCCGACGACGGTGACGCTGGACGCGCGCGACACCGTCCCGATCTCGGTGTCGGCGCCGGACCCCGTCGAGGCGACGAACACCATGCTGGCGTGGTGGCGGTCGGATCCGTCGGGGGCGTCCTACGCCCATTCGTTCTCCGTCGGCGCGCAGCCCGCCTTCGCCTCCCCGACCGACCCGGTGACCGTCGGCGACTTCGAGTACTACACGCAGTACTCGCTGGTCGCGCCGCTGATCCAGGTGCGGACGCTCACGCCGGAGGAGCGGCCGGTCGAGGCGTCGTACGTGTCGAACTCGGCGCTGCTGGACGGCTCGTTCGAACTGCCGATGGTGTACGCCGGGCTCGGGCGGCCGTCGGACTTCGCGGGCGTCGACGTCGAGGGGAAGATCGCGCTGATCCAGCGGGGCGAGATCACCTTCCTCGAGAAGATGCACAACGCGGCGGCCGCCGGCGCGAAGCTCGTCATGATCTTCAACAACGTGGCCGGCCCGCTGCCGATCGCCGGCGACCCGTCGACGGTGCCGACGATGTCGATGACCCGCGAGGAGGGCCAGGCGCTGCTCGCGCTGCTGGATCAGGGGCCGGTGACGGCCGCCGTCGAGGCGATCCCGGTCAGCCCGTACCTCTACGACCTGGTGCTGGTCGAGCCGGACGTCGTGCCGCCGGCGCTGGACTACGTCGTCGACTCCTCGACCACCACGCGGATCGACGTCGACTACCACAGCCACGTCGACGACCACGGCATCGGCGAGCTGCGGCACAAGTGGCGGCCGTGGGACGCGTTCTCGTTCGGCTTCCTGCGCCGGACGGTCGCGCCGCAGTCGCGGGTGGAGTACGTCTCGGGCGGCGACACGCTGTGGGCGCAGTACCTGTACGGCGCATCGACCGACGCCGATCCGTTCGGCTTCCCGCTGCAGTCGGCGCCGCGCACGTACGAGAACGGGTCGTCGCTGTCCGACGCGTGGCTGCGGCAGGTGCTGGCGCCTGGGCTGCTGCCGGTCGACTTCGGCGCGGAGAGCGCCGCGGCGTACCGGTACGGAGACGAGGTGACGCTGCGGCTGCCGGAGTGGACGGACGGCCACGGGCACTGGGGCGCCGCGGTCCCGGCGGTGGACACGCCGTCGTTCCGGCTGTTCGCGGACGGCGCGCTGGTGGCGTCGGGCGGACGGGCGGACGGGACGTTCGCGGTGCCGTCGTCGCCGTCGACGCTGCGGGTGGAGCTGGACGTGTCGCGGCCGGCCGCGCCATGGTGGCTCGCGTCGACGTCGACCTCGACGGCGTGGACCGTCCCATCGTCGTCCGTCGATGAGCCGACGGCGTTGCCGCTGCTGACGCTCGACTACGACGTCGACGTGTCGCTGCTGAACGTCGCCGCCAAGCCCGGCGCCCAGGTCGTCGACCTCACGGTCGGCCACCAGCCCGGCGCGGCGGGCGTGGCGCCGGTGGCCGGGGCGACGGTCGCGGTCTCCTTCGACGACGGCATGCGCTGGCAGCCGGCTCGGGTGGTGCCGCGCGGCGACGGGTCGTTCCGGGCGCTGGTGCCCCGTGTCCCGTCGTCGGCGACGCACCTGTCGCTGCGGGTCGAGGCCTGGGACCGGGCCGGCAACCGGATCGAGCAGGAGGTGCTGCGCGCCTACGCCCTTGGCTGAGCGCGCTGTGCGCGATGTGGCCGCCGCCACCGGAGACGAGCAGGTGACTCAGGCGGCGGCGGCCGTGCCGCCGGCGATCGTCGCGGCGAGTTCGCGAGCACGGTCGTGGGCGTCGGCCAGGGACGCCTCGTGCATCGGAAGCAGCGCGGCCAGCGCCGGCGCGTGGGGGGCCATCGTCAACTCGGGGATCACGGTGGTGACGTCGAGGCCGAGCATGTCCTCGTGGCCGAGCAGCGCCTCGAGGATCGGGACGACGTAATCCAGGCCGTGCCGGGGAGCGCCGGAACGGTAGCTGCCGCCCCGAGCCGAGATCACCACGGCGGGACGCCCGGCCACCTGGGAGGGGCCTTCGTGGTGGACGGTGCGGCCGAAGACGAGGATCTGGTCGAGCCAGGCCTTGAACACCGACGGCATCGTCAGGTTGTACATCGGCACCGTGAAGAGGTAGGCGCCGGCGCCGAGGAACTCCTCGATCAGGACGTCCTGCATCGCGGCCGCGGCGGCCTGCTCGTCGGTGTGCTGGGCGGGGTCGGTGACGCGTGCGGTGATGCCGGCCGCGTCGAGGTGGGGCACGGGTGCTGCGGCGAGGTCGCGGTGGACGACCTCGCCGCCCCAGCCGTCGAGGAAGGACCGGGCGACCTGCCGGGAGACCGAGGCCTCGCCGAGCGAGGAGGAGTCGATATGAAGCAGGTAGGACATGGGGGTTCCTTTCGGACGCGGGTGTTACATACTGGTAGTGCGGTTGCACCCGGATGAGAGGAATCGAGATGGCGCCGGCGCGACAGATCACTGGTCCCTGCCAGACCTGGCCGGAGGACAGCGCCTTCATCCGTGAGGTGCTCGACCGCATCGGCGACAAGTGGTCGGTGCTGACCGTCAGCACCCTGAGCGCCGGCTCGTTGCGCTACTCCGATCTGCAGGCGAGCATCCCGGGGATCTCCCAGCGGATGTTGACCCAGACGCTCAAGCACCTCGAGCGCGACGGGCTGATCACGCGGACGGCGTACGCCGAGGTCCCGCCGCGAGTGGAGTACGAGCTGACGGACCTAGGTGTACTCGGCCATGAGGTTGGTGACGGCGTGTCGGGTTGAACGGGTGAGAGCCCCCGGGTGGGGTGTGGCTTGTCGA
>NZ_QUAL01000127.1 GCF_003579925.1 Jiangella rhizosphaerae
GCCAGCGACGCCGCGGCGGCGGCGAAGGCCGAGGTCGACCAGCTGGTCGCGGCCCGCGACGGCGCGGTGACGGCGGCCCAGGCGGCGCAGGCCGCGGACCAGCAGCAGGCGGCGGCGTGGGCGGCCGAGCGCGACAAGATCGAGGCCGAGATCGCCGCGATCCAGCAACAGCAGCAGGAGCAGGCCGAGGAGAACCAGGACGACGGCGGCGGCTCCGGCGGCGGAGGTGGCGGCGGTGGCGGTGGCGGCTCCGGTGGCGGTGGCGGTGGCGGTGGCGGTGGCGGCGGCGTCACGCTCGCCTTCCCGACCGCGAACCCGTACGTCACCTCGCCCTACGGCATGCGGGTCCACCCGGTCACCGGCGTCTACAAGCTGCACGACGGCACCGACTTCCGGGCCTACTGCGGCACGCCGATCCGCGCGGCCGCCGCGGGCACCGTCGAGTGGGCCTACTATCGCGGCGCCTACGGCAACCAGGTCGCCGTCAGTCACCGGCGGATGGTCACCACGTACAGCCACCTGTCCCGGTTCGCGGTGAGCGACGGCGAGAGCGTGTCCCAGGGCGAGATCATCGGCTACTCCGGGACGACCGGCAGCTCGACCGCATGCCACCTGCACTTCATGCTCTACATCGGCGGCGAGCGCGTGAACCCGATGAACTACCTCGGCCGGTAAACGCAGTCGTCTCGACGGCCCCGGAAATGCGATCCTTGGGGCATGGCACGAGAGCGCGGACGCACCGTGGTGGCCCAGAACCGCAAGGCCCGCCACGACTACCACATCGACGACACCTACGAGGCGGGCATCGTCCTGACCGGCACCGAGGTGAAGGCGCTGCGGGCGGGCAAGGCGTCGCTGGTCGACGGGTTCGCCGAGGTCCGCGACGGTGAGGTCTGGCTGCGCAACGTGCACATCCCCGAGTACGACCTCGGCACGTGGAACAACCACGCGCCGCGGCGTTCCCGCAAGCTGCTGCTGCGCAAGGACGAGATCAACCGCCTCATCGGTAAGACCCGCGAGACGGGCTTCACGCTGGTACCGCTGTCGCTGTACTTCAAGGACGGCTACGCGAAGATCGAGCTGGCGCTGGCCCGCGGCAAGAAGTCCTACGACAAGCGGCACACCATCGCCGAGCGCGAGGCCAAGCGCGAGGCGGAGCGGGCCATGGCCCGCGCCCGCCGGCGCGGCTGAGCCCGGCGGTGGGTCAGCGGCCGCGGGTCACGACGGCGTCAGCCCTCGTCACGGCGGGGGTGCTGCTGCTCGCCGCCTGCGGCGGAGGCACCGCGACGCCGGCGCCCACGCCGTCCGCCCCACTCGCCTCGGCGACGGCGACGCCGACCCCGACGCCCACGCCCGCCCCGGTCTGGCCGCTGACCGGCCTTCCCGCACCGTCGGCTGCTGTCGCCGCCGAGCCGGCGCTGGTCGTGAAGATCGACAACACCCGGCCGGCGGCACCCCAGATCGGCCTCTCGTCCGCCGACCTCGTGGTCGAGGAGCTGGTCGAGGGCGGGCTGACCCGGCTGGCGGCACTGTTCCAGTCGGCGATGCCTCCGGTCGCCGGTCCGGTGCGGTCGGTGCGCACCACCGACGCCGGCATCGCCCTGCCGGCCGGCGGGGTGCTGGTCGCGTCGGGCGGGGCGGAACGGGTGCTGAAGGCGCTCGGCGAGGCCGGCCTGACGGTGCTCAGCGGCGGCGGCAACGGCCTGTCCCGCGACCACAGCCGGCCGGCCCCGTACAACGTCATGCTCGATCCGGCCGAGGCGCTGGCCGGCCTGCCCGCCGGCGCCGGCGTCCCTGTCGGCCCCTATCTGCCCTGGGGCACCCCGCCCGCGGGCCGTCCGGTCGGCGGCGCCGACGTCACGTTCTCCGGCGCGCACACCTCGCGCTGGACCTGGGCCGACGGCGTCTGGGTGCTCGACGGCGACCACGCGGCCGAAGGCGACCGGTTCGGGCCGGCGACGGTGCTGGTGCTTCGGGTCGAGGTCCGCGACGCCGGCTACGAGGACCCGGCCGGCAACCCGGTCCCCGAGACCGTGCTCGTGGGCTCCGGCGCCGCCACCCTGCTCACGGCCGGCGCCGCCGCCGACGGCACCTGGTCCAAGACGTCGGCGGCCGCGCCGCTGACGCTCGCCGACGCGTCGGGCGCGCCGATGCACGTGCCGCCGGGGCGCGTGTGGATCGAGCTGGTCCCCACCTCGGGCTCGGTGACGCTGCGCTGATCGCCCTGTGCCAGGCTGGCGCGATGACCACGGACGAGGACTGGGAGCGACGGATCGCGGCGGCCTGGGCGGCCATCGACGAGCACGACGACGAGGCGTTCCGGGCCCTGATCGACGGGCTGGCGGGGGAGGTGCCCGACGGCCACCCCGTCGCGGCGTTCGAGCGGGCCTGCGCGTTCGACTCCACCGGCCGGCCCGACCTCGCCGAGCCGCTCTACCGTGAGGCCCTGGCGGGAGGGCTGCCGGGCGAGCGCCGTCGCCGGGCGGTGATCCAGCTGGCCAGCACCATCCGCAACCTCGGCCGGCCGCTGGAGAGCATCGACCTGCTGACCGCCGAGCGGGACCGCGGCTCCGATCACCTCGATGACGCGGTCAGCTGCGTGCTCGCGCTGGCGCTCACCGACGCCGGCCGCGAGCGCGAGGCGGTCGCCGTCGCCGTCGGCGCGTTGGCCGGGCACTTGCCGCGCTACCAGCGTTCGATGGCCGCCTACGCCCGCGCGCTGGCCGAGCCCGAGGTGTGAGTCCCCGCCCGTCCGGGTGGGAGTCCCACCCTAGGGGCGGGCACCGACAACGTCCGCGCCACCAGCGCCGCGGGCGGCACTCGCGCCGGCGACGTCCGCGCCACCAGCGCCGCGGGCGGCACTTGCGCCGGCGACGTCACGTGACGACTCGACACCGCACCACCGGCGCGATCTCGTCACCCCCGCAGCGGACACCTCACCCGCCTGGACGCCGCATGCGCCGCTTCGCGGTTCCTGTCACGGTCCTCACGCGGGTGAGGTGCCGCCCGGGCGAGTGCCGACGCCGCAGGCACCCAGGGCCGAGTGATCCAGACCTCATGTGCGGGGTCTTGCCACGGCACATAAAAGAAGGGATATTCGTTTTAGGAGAGCGCGGCCGATCCGACGGAGGCACCCGTGACCGAACCACCACGGACAGGGCAGCGGCCGGTCGCGCGGGAGTGGGTCTGCGGGCGCTGGTGGTGGGTGCGCCGCGACTGCTACGGCAGGGTGGCGGCGATGGCGCCGGACGCCGAGGGCGTGCGGGTACTGGACGTCGCGGTCGTCACGCGGCGGAACAGGGCGGGAGGCCGACGGTGACGGCGTCCGCGCCGGCCGCGGAGCTGGCTCCCGGCGAGGTCGTGGCCGCGGACGAGTACCGGCTCAGCCGGTCCGACCTGGTGCGCTACGCCGGCGCGTCCGGCGACTTCAACCCGCTGCACTGGAGCCCGCGGATCGCCGCGGAGGCGGGGCTGCCCGGCGTGATCGCGCACGGCACGCTCCTCCTCGGTCTGGTCACCCGGCTGCTGAACGGCTGGCTCGGCGACCCCGCGTGTCTCACCGAGCTCACCTTCCGCTTCGTCCGCCCCGTCGTGGTGCCCGACGACGGCGTCACGGTCGCCGTGCGGGCCCGGCTCGCGGAGCGTCGCCCGGACGGCCGGCTCGCCGTCACGATCGAGGCGTCGGTCGCCGGCACCGGCCGGGTCGGGCGCGGTCAGGCGCTCGTCCTGCCGTGACCCCCGGCGCCAGGCTAGAACGCGACGCGGCGGGCGACGTTCTCGGCGGGCGGGCCGCTCGGCGGTGGGGCGATCCACGGGCCGGTGCCCTCGCTCTGGTCCAGGATGCCGGCCTCGATCCAGGCGTGCTCGCCGGTCAGCACGGCCTTCGCCAGCGCCTCGTCCGGCCCGTCGGCGTTGCGCCAGAGCGCGTCGAACAGCCGCTCGACGCGCAGCCGGGCCTGCCGGGCGAACACGTCGGCCAGCTGGACGGCGCCGGACTCCGGCAGCATCCGCGCCCGCACGCACGACGCCGCGATGGCGAACAGCTCGGCGCCGATGTCGACGACGCGGGCGAGGAAGCCCTGCTTCTTCTCCAGTCCGCCCTGCCAGCGGGCCATGCCGTAGAACGTCGAGCGCGCCAGCCGGCGGGACGCCCGCTCGACGTAGCGCAGGTGCGGCGCCAGCACACCGAACTCCTGGTACGACGTCGGCAGCTGGCCGGCCCCGGTGACCAGCTGCGGCAGCCACCTCGCGTAGAACCCGGTGGCCTTGACCGCCGCCTTCGCCTTGCCCGGCAGCGCGACGTCGGGGTCGACGATGTCGCCGGCGGCCTGCAGGTGGGCGTCGACGGCCTCGCGGGCGATCAGCAGGTGCATGATCTCCGTCGACCCCTCGAAGATGCGGTTGATGCGCAGGTCGCGCAGGATCTGCTCGGCAGGGACGGCGCGCTCGCCGCGGGCCCGCAGCGAGTCGGCGGTCTCATAGCCGCGGCCGCCGCGGATCTGCACCAGCTCGTCGGCCACCAGCCAGGCCGTCTCGCTGCACCACAGCTTCGCCAGCGCCGCCTCGATGCGGATGTCGCGACGGCCCTCGTCGGCCAGGTGTGCGGAGAGGTCGAGGACAGCCTCCTGTGCGTACGCCGTGGCCGCGATGTACGACAGCTTGTGCGCGACGGCGGCGTGCCGGCCGACCGGGCGGCCCCACTGGACGCGCTCGGCCGACCACTCGCGGGCGATCTTCAGGCACCACTTCGACGCGGCCGTGCACAGCGCCGGAATGGACAGCCGGCCGGTGTTCAGGGTGGTCAGCGCGATGCGCAGGCCGTCGCCCTCGCGGCCGATGCGGTTCGCGGCCGGCACGCGGACGCGGTCGAGCCGGGTGACGCCGTTCTCGATGCCCTTGAGCCCCATGAACGCGTTGCGGTGCTCGACGGTGATGCCGGGGGCGTCGGCCTCGACGACGAACGCCGTCACGCCGCCGCGCCCGCCGTCGTGCTCGGGCACCCGCGCCATGACGACCAGCAGCTCGGCGATGACGCCGTTGGTGGTCCAGAGCTTGGTGCCGCTGAGCTCGTAGAACCGGCCGCCGTCGACGGGCTCGGCGACCGCCGCCAGCCGGGCGGGGTCGGAGCCGACGTCGGGCTCGGTGAGCAGGAACGCGCTGATGGCGCCGGCCGCGCAGCGCGGGAGGTAGGCGCGCTTCTGCTCCTCGGTGCCGAACAGCTTCACCGGCTCGGGCACCCCGATGGACTGGTGCGCCGACGCCAGCGCACCGATGGACGGGTGCACGCTCCCCAGCAGCATGAGCGCGCGGTTGTAGCCGACCTGCGTCAGCCCGACGCCGCCGTACTCGCGGGGGATCTTCATGCCGAAGACGCCGGCCCGCGCCAGCGCCTTGACGTACTCGTCGGGGATGCGCGCCTCGCGCTCGATGACGGCGCCGTCGAGCTCGTCGCACACGCCGCGCAGCGTCGTCAGGAACGCCGTCGTCGCCGCCTCGTCCTCGGGCGACTGCGACGGATGCGGGTGGATGAGGTCGAGCCGGAACCGGCCGAGGTAGAGCTCCCTCGCGAACGACGGCTTCTCCCACCGCGTCTCGCGTGCGGCCTCCGCGACTCGCCTGGCCTCGCGCTCGCCGACGTGCTGCGTGCGGGGTTGGGTGCTGGTCATGCGCGCCTCCTTCGCCGGTGGCGTCGTACCCAATGTTACCCACTGGTAGTAGTCGAGGCGAGATGTACAAACAGAGCTGGGACCACGCCGTTGGCGGCCGGCCGCAACTCGTCGCGCTCTGGGGGCGTCGCCGCGTGGGGAAGACCTTCCTGCTCACGCACTTCGCTCATGGCCGGCCGCAAACGTCTACTTCGCGGCGACCCGCCAGGACAGCGAGCAGCGGCAGGTGCAACGGCTCTGCTCGCGGGCCGCCGAGCAGCTGGGCGAGCGGGGCCGGGTGTTCGAGCCGGCCCGCCCCGCAGACTGGGAGGCGGCCCTTCGTCTGCTGGTCGAGACCGCGGCCACCGAGCCGCTGCTGGTCGTCATCGACGAGATGCCGCGGCTGCTCGACGGGCGCCCCGACTTCGCCGTCCTGCTCTCCGCCGTCTGGGAGAACCACGTCCACGACCAGCGGCTGATGCTCGTCGTCACGGGTTCCGCGGTCAGCGCGATGGAGGACATGCTGGGCGGCGACGGCGGCCTGCGGGGTCGCCCGGAGCTCCAGCTCCGGCTCGATCCGTTCCCGGCGGCCGAGGCGAGGGCCTTCCTGCCCGGCCTGCCGGCCGACCAGTTCGTCGCGGCCTACGCCGTGTGCGGGGGCTACCCGCTGCACCTGCAGCGCTGGGATCCGGCGCGCGGCGTCGAGGCCAACCTCCAGCGGCTGGCCTTCAGCCCCGACGGCGTCCTGCTGACCGACGCGTACGACATCATGAGCGAGGATCTGGACTGGCGATCCGGGTACGAGAGGGTGCTGGCGGCCATCGCCACCACCACCGGAGCGCGGCGCGGCAAGATCGCCAGCCGGGCCGACCAGCGCATCGACTACACGCTCGCACGGCTGCAACGCACCCGGCTACGTCCGCGCCGAGACGCCGCTCGGCTCGTCGCCGGGTGCGCCGCCGCTCTACGCCATCGACGACGTCTACCTCGCGTTCTGGCTGACCGTGCTGCGCTCTGACGCCGAGCTCATCGACGGCGGCCAGGGCCGTGCCGTGCTCGC
Organism: Jiangella rhizosphaerae; assembly: GCF_003579925.1. Taxonomy (GTDB): domain Bacteria; phylum Actinomycetota; class Actinomycetes; order Jiangellales; family Jiangellaceae; genus Jiangella; species Jiangella rhizosphaerae. The sequence continues at coordinate 6,706 of NZ_QUAL01000127.1, forward strand.
CCGGCGCCGTCCGCTCCTCGACCGCCACGTCGGCGCCGTCTTCGAGCGACTGGCCCGCGAGCACGCCGTGCGTCTCGTCGACGCCGGCGCCCTGCTGCCCGCCGCTACCGTCGTCGGCCGGTGGTGGCGGGACGAGGAGGTCGAGATCGACGTCCTCGGCCTCGTCGACGACCGCGCCGTTCTGCTCGGCGAGGCGAAGTGGCAGGCCGGGCCGGTCGACGCGCGGGACCTGCGCGAGCTGCACCGGAAGGCGGCCCTGCTGCTCCGCGAGCCTGCCGACCCGGCGCTCGCCTTCTGGGCAGCTCCGGCGTGCACCCCGATCTCGCCGCGGCCGGCGTCTGGACCTTCGGCCCGGCCGACCTCCTGGGCGACGGGGAATCTCGCTCGCCTGTTCGGCGTTGAAGGTTGTAATCTGGGCGAACCTTCGGGTGCGCCCGGGGGTTTGACAACTCCAGAGGGGCTGAGCGGTTTCGACTTCGTTCGTCGAACCAGGGGAAGCGGGCCGAGGAGGCCGCGTTATCTCGTTAACGCTCGCGGCAAACGTTACAAGTGCCAACGCTAAGCGCACTGACTTCGCCCTCGCCGCCTGAGGCAGGGAACTGAAGTCTGTCGACCCGGGGTTGCTTCCGACCCGGTGTTCGGCATCATTCAGGAGGCTCACCTTCCGGTACGGTCGCGGGACCGGAAGGGACACTCACGCGACTGGGCTCGTCACGGTGAACTCGCCTGTGTGATCACCGGAGCCGAGTAGAGGCATAGCAGGCTGCGCCCGGAGAAGCCCTGGAGAAGCGTCGAAGGACCCGGGTTCGATTCCCGGCAGCTCCACAACAGCCGAAGCGGCTGGTCAGGAAGGTTCTGACCAGCCGCTTCGTCGTGTCGTCGCTCTGCTGGCAGCAGAGCGACGCTGGAACGTACGCAGTCGGGCCGTAGGCTCGCGCAGTGGGAAAACGGCAGCCGCTCGGGCGGGCGTTGAGCAACGTCGTGGCGGCGAACGTCAGCTCGAGTCTGGGTGATGGCATCGCGAAGGTCGCGGCTCCCTTGCTGGCGGCACGCCTGACCGACGATCCGCTGCTCGTCTCCGGCATCGCGGCGGTGGCGATGCTGCCGTGGCTGATCTTCGCCATTCCGGCCGGGATCCTGCTCGATCGCATCGACCGGCGACGCGCCATGACCCTCGCCAACGGGGTGCGAGCGCTGCTCGCGGTGCTCCTGCTGGTGCTGTTCGCCACGGACGCGTTGACCATCTGGTGGCTCTACGTCGTCGTGTTCGTCTACGGGGCGTTCGAGACGATCTACGACGGTGCGCTCCGGGCGGTGCTGCCCTCGATCGTCGCCAAGCCCGACCTGCCGCGGGCGAACTCGCGCGTCGAGGCCGGGGAGATCGTCGTCGAGCGGTTCCTGTCCGGCCCGCTGACCTCGGCGCTGTTCGCGGTCTCGGTGGTGGTGCCGCTCGGCATCAACGCCCTGACCTACGCCGTCGCCGGAGTCCTGGCCGTGTTTCTCCCCGTCGCGGCCGCCGGCGCCCACCGCACCGACCCGACCGGCGAACCGCACGTCGCCTGGTACCGCCAGTTCACCGACGGCTTCCGCTACCTCATGGGCAACCGGATGCTGCGCAACCTCTGGACGATCAGCGTGGTCGTCGGCCTGTTGTTCTCGGCCGCCACGGCGACGATGGTGCTCTACGTGCTGAACCGGCTCGGGTTGCCGGAGGCGTGGTACGGCGGGTTCATCCTGGCCGGCGCCGTGGGCTCGCTCGGCGCCGCCGCGATCGCCAACCGGCTGAAGGAGCGCTTCCGGGCCGGGCCGGTGATGGCCGTGGCCCAGACCGTGTCGCTGGCGGCGCTGGTCCTGATGGGCGCGGTCCCGGTCCTCGGCGTGGTCGCGTTCGGCTATCTCGTCTCCGCCGGCGGCACGACGGTGTGGAACATCCTGGTCATGTCGCTACGCCAGGCCGCGATCCCGAGCCGCCTGCTGGGCCGGGTGCACGGCACCTGGCGCACGCTGCTGTGGGGCACCATGCCGGTCGGGTCGTTGCTGGGCGGGGTCCTGGGCCGCATCGATCTGCGTGCCCCGTTCCTGATCGCCGGCGGTGCGGCGACGCTGGTCACCCTCGCGTCGTTCCGCTTCCTCTCCGGCCTGCCCAACCCGGAGGAGCTCGACGACGCTGACTTCGGCCTCAGGACACGATGATCCGCACGTGGCCGTAGTGGCGCCGACGCACCGACGCGCCGCCGCGGGGCGAGGCGAGGAGTAGCGACGCCGGCGACGGGTACGCACAGAGCGAATGCGGCCGCTCGCGCCGCACAGACGCTCAGGAGACAGCCATGATCGGTTTCATCATCGCCGGCCTGGTCATCGGTGCGCTCGCTCGATTGATCAAGCCTGGCAAGCAGAACCTCGGGTGGATCGCCACGCTGCTGCTCGGGCTGGCCGGTTCGGTCATCGGCGGGCTGGTGGCGAACCTGCTCGGCACCGGAGACATCTTCGAACTCAACGTCCTCGGCTTCATCGTCGCCGTGGTCGCGGCTGTCCTGCTGGTCGGGACGGCGGAAGCGCTCAGCGCCCGGAACCGTCAGAACGCCTGACCCTGAGAGGGTCGCCTTGGCAAGGCTCACCGTCGCGCAGCATCGGGCATATCGGACACATCTGCGACGGCCGGCCTTGCCAAGGCGCGGGCCGGCGCCCCGAGCTCCAACTAACCCGCTGGTGAGAGTTCTCTGACCGCAGTTCTGGCCAATATCCAGAATTCTGGATAGTATGCCGGGCATGTCGCGCATCCAGATGCTGATGTCGAAGGCCGGGGCGGTCGCCCACCTCCTGGCCGTCGAGCTGTCCGCGGCGTCGGCGGGCGACCGGATGGCGACGGTCCAGGAGCTCAGCGAGCGGTACCAGGTCGGGAAGGGCACCGTTCAAGCGGCGTTGGCGCTGCTCGAGGAGGCCGGCGCGGTCGAGATCCGGGCGCGCGGCAAGCTGGGCACCTTCATCGCGGCCATCGATCATGGGCTCATCTGGGAGTTCGCGGGCGGCCGGTCCATCTCCATCGCCATGCCGCTGCCCTACTCGCGCCGCTACGAGGGCCTGGCGACGGGCATCCACGCGGCGTTCCAGCGCGCCGGTGTGCCGCTGACGCTGATGTTCGTGCGCGGGTCGGCCGACCGCATGCGGGCACTGCGTGAGGAGCGGGCGAACTATGCCGTGATGTCGCGGTTCGCGGCGGCGTCCGATCCTGACCTGGACATCGTGCGCGACTTCGGCCCGCACTCCTACGTCGGCGCGCACGGCCTGGTGGTCGCCGAGGGGCGGGCGCCGGACGATCCCCGGCTGCGGGTCGCCGTCGACCCCGCGTCGGTCGACCAGGCCGAGCTGACGGCCGCGGTGTTCCCCGACCTTCCCCCGCAGCGGCGGGTCGAGGTGTCGTACAACCAGTTGAACAGGTATTTCGCCGACGGGCTCGTCGACGCCACGGTCTGGAACCTCGACGAGATCGACGCGCACATCTCCAGCCCGGTCACCGTCCATCCGGTCGAGGGTCTCGAGGACGACGCGACCACGTCGGCGGTCATCGTCGCGCGGCGCGACGCCGAGGCGGTGCCCACCGCGGTCGGCGCCGCCCTCGGCGACAACCTCGTCAGGACGGCCGCGGACGACGTCGTGGCCGGTCGGCTGATCCCCACGTACTGAGCCCCACGTACCGCCCCACGCACTGCACCCACCCCACCTACCGACGGAGCGATGCATGGACGACCGTCTCCGCCTGCGCCTGGACGTGTTCCGCGACATGGCGCAGACCCCGCCCGGTGTCGTCGAGTTCGTGGCGAGCGAGCTCGCCCTGCTCGAGCCTGACTTCGAGGTCACCGACGACACCGCGGGTTCCCTGACCTCGCATCTGGTCGCCGCGCTGGGACGGATGGTGCGTCGCGAGCCGGACATCGACCCGCCGGCCGACGCCGTCTACCAGCAGGTCGTGGACCAGTTCCCGGCCGCCGTCGACGCCGCCGCCGACGTGTCCGAGCGAGCACGAGCCGCGCTCGGCGTCCCACTCTCCGCCGTCGAACGGCAGTACCTCAGCCTCCATCTCGGCGCTCTCGCGCTGACCGCATCCAAGGAGAACCGATGAAGATCATCGCTGGTGGAGTCGCGAAGACCGAGGTCGCGGAGGTACTGCGACCACTGCTCGGCCCCGACGACACCGTCGTCGTGGGCACGGACATGGACGCGGCCATCCAGCTGCGCTCCGGCGCGGCGGACTACTACCTCGGGACGTGCCACACCGGCGCCGGCGCGAGCCTCGGCGTCCTGGTGGGTCTGCTGGGTTCGGACAAGACCCACACGTTCGGCCGTTCGCTGCCGTCCGCCGAGACGATCGAGGCGGCGGTCGACGCGGGCAACGTCGCCTTCGGGTTCTCTCTCGACCAGGTCCAGGACGTCGTGCCGGCCCTGTGGGCGGCGCTGGACGCGAGACGGCGGGAGGCAAGCGCATGACCCTCCTGGCCGCCACCGAGACGTCGTCGGTCTCGTTCGATCCCTGGCAGGGCGTGCTGGTCATCGTGATCTGCGCGGTCGCCGCTCTCATCGCGAACGCCGCGCTCGCGGTCTTCAACGACGGCGCCCGGCCCTTCCTACTCGACTACATCCAGGGCCGGTCCACCCGGCTGGCCACCGCGACGATCGTCACGGGGCTCTCGGCCGGGTTCATCTTCGGCCTCGGCGCCCCGATGGCGCTGTCCACGGGTGTGCTCAATCCGTGGCTGGTGTTCCTGCCGGTGGAGATCATCGGCCTGATCGCACCGTGGCGGTGGCTCGCGGCCACCGGCGGCGCGGCCTGGGGCGCCGTCTGCGTCTTCGGCCTCAACGCCGCCAACTCCGCGGCCACGTCGCTGCCGATCGACTTCGTCACGGCCCTGCAGCAGATCTCCACCCCGATCCTCTGGCTGTTCACGCTGTTCCCCGTGCTGGCGATCGCCCGGCAGTTCGGCCGGGTGAAGGGTCTCATCACCTTCGGCGCCGAGGTCGCCGTGATCCTCCTGTCGATGAACGTCTGGCCGGACCTGTTCCCCGGGTCGCTGGCCATGGCGCTCGGCGTGATCATGCTGCTCGGGTTCGCCCTCACCCAGGACCGGTCGACCCGGCGCGCCGAGCAGCTGGTGCTGGCCGGCGGCTCCGCGGCCGAGCGGGCCGCGCACGAGGAGCAGCGGGCCGCGACGGCCGCGGCGTCGGACCAGCTGTTCGGGCCGAACGCGAACCGTCTGCGCAGGAACGTGATCCCGCTCGGGATCCTCGGCGGCCTGGTCGCGGCGCTGGCAGCCAGCGGCATCTTCGGTGGCGGCGAGGCGACCAGCTTCCTCGTCGCCGACGGCTCCTACTCCGAGGCCGCGCAGGTCGACTTCCTGCGCGCCTTCGGCTTCGTGCCGCTCATCGCCACGACGGCGCTCGCCTCGGGTGCGTACGCGATGGCCGGGTTCACCTTCGTCTACCCGATCGGGTACCTGTCGCACGTCTTCGTGGACGCCTGGCCGCTGGCGCTGGTCGTCGCGTTCGTCCTGGGCGCGCTGGTGATGTCCGCCGAGGTGCTGCTGCTCAGCGCCGTCGGGCGGTGGCTGCAGCACTGGCCGAGCGTGCGCGAGTCGGCCGACCACATCCGGCACGCCATCACCGAGTCGCTGTCGCTGGCGATCCTGGTCGGCTCCCTGATGGCCGGTCTGGCGATGGGCGGCGGCCTGGGCATCGCGCTGGTCGGCGGCCTGTACCTGGTCAACGAGGCGATGGGGCGTCCCGTCGTGCGGATGGCGGCCGGACCGGCGGCGGTCATCGTCGGCGGCGTCCTGCTCAACCTGCTGCACCTCGTCGACCTCGTCCAGCCGGTGGCGGGCTGATGCCGTTCACGACGGCCGGCGGCCGGGTGCTCGTGCCGGCGGACGTGCCCGGCACTGTCCTCGCCCACGAGCACCTGGTCCTCGACCTCACGCGGCCGGACGATCCCGCGGCGCGGGTGAGCGACGACGCCGCGGTCGTGGCCGAGCTGGCCGCGGCCCGGAGCGCGGCCGGGCTGGGTCTCGTCGTCGACCTGACCTGCCGGGGGATGGGCGGCGACCCGGCGCGGGCCCGCGCCATCGCCGAGCGGGCCGGCGTCGAGGTCGTGCTCGCGACCGGGTGGTACTACGAGCGGTTCCACCCCGGCGGCGAGCCCGGCGACTCCGTCGAGCGGGCGACGCAGCTGCTGGTCGACGACGTCCGCGACGGGCTCGGCGACGGCATCCGTCCCGGGGTGATCGGCGAGATCGGCAGCCACGGCGAGCAGGCCAGCCCGTCCGAGCGGGTCGGCCTGCTCGCGGCCGCCGGCGCCGCGCTGCGCACCGGTCTGTCCGTCGCCACGCACGCCCACCTCGGGCAGGGCGCGCTGGAACAGCTGGACCTGCTCACGTCGGCGGGCCTGCCGCCGCACCGCATCTGCATCGGTCACCAGGACCTCGTCGACGCTCCCGGCCAGCACGCCGCCATCGCCGCCGCCGGCGCCTACGTCGCCTTCGACACCGTCGGCAAGGCGTCCTACCAGCCCGACGAGAAGCGGATCGAGCTGCTGCTGGCGTTGCTGGACGCCGGCCACGGACGGCACGTGCTGCTCAGCAACGACATCTCCCGCGACGCGTACCTGGCCAGCCGCGGCGGGCAGGGCTTCGGCCACGTGCTCGGCCCGTTCCGCGCCGCGCTCGCCGCGCGCGGCGTCGACCCGCCCACCCTCGACCTGCTCTACCGGGAGAACGCCCTGCGCTGGCTGGACGGAACGGAGCGCCCATGAGCCCCTCGCTGCCCGAGACGACCCCGCTGCCCGTCGCCACCGCCGACGACGCCCTGGCCGCGCAGCAGCGCCTGGTCGCCGCGGTCGCGACCCACTTCACCGACGGCGCCCTGTTCCGCGCCGACGTCGGCGTCGTCCCCGGCCTCGGCCGGCCGGACACGACCGCGCGCGCGGAGGCGGCGCTGGCCGAGGCGTTCGGCGCCGAGGACGCCTGCCTGATCCAGGGCGCCGGCACCGGCGCCATCCGCGCCGCGCTCTCCGCCGGCCCCTGGGCACGGGGGGAACGGCGGATGATCGCCCACGACGCACCCGACTACTCGACGACGGCGACGACGTTCCGCGACGGCGCGGCCGAGCTCGTCCGGGTCGACTTCGACGACGACGCCGCCCTCGACGCCGTCCTGGCCGGCGACCCGGCGCGCTGGGTCTACGTCCAGCATTCGCGGCAGCGGCTCGCCGACCGGCACCAGCCCGCCGACGTGATCGCGCGGGCGGTCGCGGCCGGCCGCGGGGTCGTCGTCGACGACAACTACGCGGTCTTCCGCACCCCGCGCATCGGCGTCGAGCACGGTGCCACCGTCTCGGCGTTCTCGCTGTTCAAGCTGCATGGGCCGGAGGGCGTCGGCGTGGTCGTCGGCGACGGCGAACTGGTCGGCCGGGCGCGGGCGGCGAACTACTCCGGCGGCGGCCAGGTGCAGGGCACCCAGGCCCTCGCCGCGCTGCAGGCGTTGGTGATGGTGCCGCTCAACTGGGCCGCGCAGGCCCGCGCCGTGACGGAGTTGGCCGGCCGGCTGGCGGCCGGCGAGGTGTCCGGCGTGGTCGACGTCCGGCTGGCCAACGCGCAGGACCTGTGCGTCATCGCGCTGCTGGACCGGCCCGTGGCCGCTCAACTGCCGGCGTGGGCCGCGCGGCACGGCGCGGCACCGTTCCCCGTCGGCTCCAACTCGCGGCACGAGATCACGCCTTTGGTCTACCGGCTGTCGTCGTCGACGCTCGCCGCGCAGCCGGAGCTGGCGGACTGGGCGATCCGGGTCAACCCGATGCGTGCGGGGGCGGAGCTGACGGTACGCATCCTGCGGTCGGCCCTGGCCGAAGGGGAGCGTTGATGTTCCTGGCGATGACCGAGCGGCGGAATCCGGCGCTCATCGAGGCCGCGATCGAGCTGCACCGCTCCGGCGCCGTCGAACCGGACACCTACGTGATCGACCTCGACGCGGTGGACCACAACGCGGCCGCGCTCGCGGCGACCGCCGGGCGGCACGGCGTGCGGCTGTGGTTCGTCGCCAAGCAGTACGGCCGCAACCCGCTGGTCACCGCGGCCGTCGCGCGGCACATCCCGTCGGCCGCCGCCATCGACCACCGCGAGGCGACCGCACTGCTCGACGCCGGCGCGCGGCTGGGCAACATCGGTCATCTCGTCCAGGTGCCACGCCGCCGGCTGCCCGCCCTGCTCGCCGAGCGGCCCGCCTACGCGACGGTGGCGGACCGGCAGAACCTCGAGGCCGTCGCCGCGGCCGCGCACGGAGCCGGCCGGGTCCAGCCGGTGCTGCTGAAGATCCGCGGCGCGGCGGAGTCGACGTTCCCCGGCCAGGACGGCGGCTTCGAGCCCGACGAGGTCGCCGGCGTGCTCGAGGACGCCGCGCGGCTGGACGGGGTGCGCGTCGCCGGCGCGACCGGGTTCCCCTGCTTGAGCTTCGACCCCTCCGCCGGACGGCCGCGGCCCACCGGCACGCTGGACCGGGTGCTCGCCGCCGCCGCGACCCTGCGCGCGGCCGGCCTCGACCCGGTGCTGTCGCTGCCGAGCCACACCAGCGTCAGCACGATCCCGCAGATCGCACGGCTCGGCGGCACCGTCGGCGAGCCCGGCCACGCGCTCACCGGCACGACGCCCGAGCACGCCGTCGACGCCGGCCTGACCGAGCGGCCGGCGCTGGTGTACGTCTCCGAGATCGCCCAGCTCGGCTCGGCCCCGAGCATCTTCGGCGGCGGCTTCTACAGCCGGGGACGGGCCCGCGGCCTGCTCGTCGCCACCCGCGGCGGCCCGCGCCGGGCGACGCTGCACGACGCCCCCGGCGGAAGCATCGACTACTACCGGCGGTTCGACTGGGTCGCCGACGGGGACGGCGCGCGCGTCGGCGACACCGCGGTGATGGCGTTCCGCACGCAGATCTTCGTCACCCGCTCCCGGGTGGCCGTGGTCTCCGGGATCGCCTCGGGACGGCCGCGCCTGGAGGGCGTGTTCGACGCGCTGGGGAGGCCGGTCCGATGAGCCCGTCGGCGACCGTCCTCGTCCTCGACGGGTTCGGGACCGGGGCGATGCCCGACGCGGGCGCCGTCCGGGCCACCGACACCGCGGCGGACACCGTCGCCGCCGTCGCGGCCTGGTCGGTGCGCGAGCGTGGCCGCCCGCTGCGGGTGCCCTACCTGGCCGGGCTGGGCCTGGCGGCGCTCCGCCCGGACCTGGGCGACGTGCTCGCCGCTCCGGTCCCGCTGCTGCGGGCCGCGGGCGCCCGGGCCGGGCTCGGCTACCCCGGCGCGGACTCCTTCGCCGGCCACCAGACGCTCATGGGCGCCGACATGTCGCACGTGGTGCTGTGCCGACTGGCCGAGCGGATCGACGCGGTGACGGCGGCACTGGAGGCGCGCGGCCACCGGGTGGGGCCGCTGGACGGCGGCCCGGTCCTGGTCGTCGACGGTGTCGCGCTGGTGCACGACAACCTCGAGGCCGACCCGGGCCTGAACTGGAACGTCTCGGCCCGGCTGGACGACCTCGACTTCGCGGCGATCCTCGAGATCGCGCGGGTGGTACGCGAGGTCGCGCCCGTCGCGCGGGTGATCGCCGTCGGCGGCCACTCCGACGGGCCGCTGGCCGCCGCCGTCCGGCCCGGCCCCGGCGACACCGTCGGGCTGGACACCCCGGCCAGCGGCTTCTACCGCAACGGCGGGCTGCGCGTGCAGCACCTGGGTGCCCGGGTCGACCACGCCCACCAGCTGCACGAGGCGGCCGCCCGCGCCGGACACCGGGTCGTCCTGGCCGGGAAGGCCGCGGACCTGCTGGTGACGGACACACCGGTCGACCGGCGCCCCGGCGTCGACACCGCCGCCGTCCTCGCCGACGTCGCCGAGACCGCGGGGGAGGGCCTGGTGGTCGCGAACGTCCAGCAGACCGACCTCGCCGGCCACTCGCAGGACCCGGCGGCCTTCGCCGGCCAGCTGGAGGCGGTCGACCGCGCGCTGCCCCGGATCGCCGAGCGGCTCGGGCCAGGGGACCTGCTGGTCGTGACCGGCGACCACGGCAACGACCCCACCGTCGGCCACCCGTTCCACACCCGCGAGTGGGTCCCCGTCCTGGCCGGGACGGGGACCGGCGGCGGGGCCGCGTCGCCGCGCCGCGGGCGTGACCTGGCCTCCCTGGCCGATGTCGGCGCCTCGGTCGGCCGCTGGCTCGGCCTGCCCGCCGGCGCGACCGCGACGGGCCTCGCCGTCGACCTCCTCACTGACCGCCTTGGCAAGCCTCACCGTCGCGCGGCATCGGACAGATCGGACACCTCTGCGACGACCAGCCTTGCCAAGGCGCGGGCAGGAGGGGGCGAGCGGCGCGGGCGCTAACCTTGCGTGGCTCGGCGCCGGGCGGCGAGGACGCGCTGCAGGATGACGAAGACCAGCAGGATGCCGCCGGTGATGATGGTCGTCATCTCCGGGCGGATGCCGCCGTCGCGGGTGATGAGGACGTTCATCAGGCCGAGCACGAGCGCGCCCACCACCGAGCCGAGCACGAAGCCCGTCCCGCCGGTGAGCAGCGTGCCGCCGATGACGACCGCCGCGATCGCGTCCAGCTCCCAGCCGATGCCGGTGATGTTCTGGGCGCTGCCCAGCCGCGACGTGTAGACGACGGCGGCGATGCCGGCGAGCGTGCCGCTGATGACATAGATGCCCAGCTTGGTCGCCGGCACCGGCAGGCCCATCAGCGTGGCCGACTGCTCCGAGCCGCCGATCGCGTAGACCGTCCGGCCGAACCGCGTCCGGTGCAGCACGAGGAAGCCCAGGACGACGATCACGATCGCGGCGATCACGCCCGGCGTGATGACCAGGTCGTTGACCTTGTCGCCGTCGATGATCTTCAGCTGGGTCGCCAGCTCGCGGATCGCGGAGTCGTCGGCCAGCCGCTCCGGGACGGTGCTCAGCATCGAAGCCAGGCCGCGGGCCAGGAACATCGTCGCCAGTGTCGCGATGAACGGCTGTACCCCGAAGTACTGGATGAGCACGCCCGAGATCAGCCCCAGCACCGAGCCGATCAGCACCATGACCAGCACGGCGGCCACGGGATGCCAGCCGGCGTTGGACAGCATGACCCCGGCGACGCTGCTGAACGCGATGACGGCGCCGACGGACAGGTCGATGCCGCCGGTGAGGATCACGAACGTGAGGCCGACCGCGAGGATGATCAGGTGCGAGTTGTTGACCAGCAGGTTGGACAGCGTGTTGAACTGGACGATGCGCCCGTAGGCGGCTTCGCCGTAGATGATCATCCCGACGAAGATGAGCAGCGCCGCCACCGTGGGCAGCGCGCTGAGCCGGGCGCTGAGCCGGGCGCCCAGCCGCTCGGCCAGCGACGGCGCGGTGCCGGGCGCGGAGCCCGTGGGCGGTCGAGTCGTGACGGTCATGCCGCAACGGCCTCCTTCTGCGACTGCGCCCGGAGGGCACGGCGGTGTCGGAACAGCGACCGGACGCGCTCGGACTGCAGCAGGCAGAGCACGACGATCACGATGGCCTTGAACGCGGGGGTGGCCGCGGCCGGAACGCCGAGGAACACGACGGTCTTGTCCAGCGTGGCGATGAGCAACCCGCCGATCACGGCGCCGCCGATGGAGAACTTGCCGCCGGCCAGCGACGTCCCGCCGATGACGACGGCCAGGATCGCGTCGAGCTCCAGCTGGTAGCCGGTGCGCGACACGTCGACCGTCATGACGCTGGCGGTGGCGAACACGCCGGCGATCCCGGCCAGCAGCCCGCTCACCGAGTAGACCGTCAGCTGCAGGCTGCGCCGCTTCACCCCGGCGAGGCGGCTGGCCCGCGAGTCCATGCCGATCGCCTCGAGCATGAGGCCGAGCGCGCTGCGCCGCACCAGCAGCGCCACCAGCACGACGATGACGATGGCCAGCAGGAACACCACCGGGACGCCCAGGACGTAGCCGTTGGCCAGCCAGGCGAACGAGTCGTTGTCGGCGGTGGTGTTCTGGCCGCCGGTGATGACCTTCGCGATGCCGCGGCCGGCCAGCATCATCACCAGCGTGCTGATGAACGGCTGCAGGCCGACGACGGAGACGAGGACGCCGTTCACCGCGCCGAGCACCGTCGCGATGCCGAGCGCGATCGCCAGCGTGAGCGCGGCGTCGCCGGTGGTGCCGTCCATGCCGCTGAGCAGTTCCATCGACACCGCGCCGGCCACCACCATGATGGAGCCGACGGAGAGGTCGATGCCGCCGGTGGCGACCACCAGGCACATGCCGACGGCGATCATGAGGATCGGCGCCGAGGCACGCAGGATGTCGATGAGGTTCCCGGACAGATGCCCGCTGTTGTAGCCGATGGAGAGGTACCCCGGGTCGGCGACGACGTTGACGGCCAGCAGCAGCACGATCGCGATGACGCCCCAGAACGCCTGGTTGCGCACGATCGCGCCGCGCCTGGCGGCCAGCCGGGAGGCCACGTCGGTCATTCGGAGTCACCTTCCTCGTCGTCGCCTTCGTCGGCGATGACGGCGACGATGGTCTCCGCCGTCACGTGCGGGCCGTTCTCGAGCTCGGCGAGCTTGCGGTGGTCCTTCATGACGATGATGCGATCGCTGAGCCGGACCACCTCCTCGAGCTCGGAGGAGATGAACACGACGGCCACGCCCTTGGCGGCCAGCGCGGCGACGGCGGCCTGGATCTCCGCCTTGGCGCCGACGTCGATGCCACGCGTGGGCTCGTCGAGGATGAGCAGGTCCGGCTCGGTGGCCAGCCAGCGGCCGAGCAGCACCTTCTGCTGGTTGCCGCCGGAGAGGAACTTGATCGGGCGCTCCGGGTCGGCCGGCCGCACGTTCAGCTCCGTCAGGTACTTGCGGACGAGCGCGTCCTGCTCCTTGCGCGACAGCGGCCGGAACCAGCCGCGCTTGGCCTGCACGGCCAGGACGAGGTTCTCCCGGACGGTGAGGTCGCGGATGATCCCTTCGTCGCGCCGGTTCTCGCTGGAGAACGCGATGCGGTGGGCGAGGGCGGCGGTCGGGTTGTGGATGTCGGTCTTCTTGCCGCGCAGCCAGACGGTGCCGCTGTCGGGCTTGTCCGCCCCGTACAGCAGCCGGGCCAGCTCGGTCCGCCCGGAGCCGAGCAGGCCGGCCAGGCCGAGCACCTCGCCCTGGTGCAGCTCGAGGTCGGTCGGCTCGGATGAGCCCTTGCGGCCGAGGTCCTCGGCCTTGAGCAGCGGCTCGCCGCGCGGCTCGTAGTGGTGCGACTGCCGCTCGCTGCCCAGCGAGCGCAACGTCGCGAAGTCCTTGCCGATCATCTTCGAGATCAACGTGGTGCGGTCCAGCTCGCGGGTCGGGTACTCGCCGACGAAGCCGCCGTTGCGCAGGACGGTGATGCGGTCGCTGATCGCGTAGACCTGGTCGAGGAAGTGCGTGACGAACAGGATGGCGACGCCCTGGTCGCGCAGCCGGCGGATGACCGTGAAGAGGTTGGCCACCTCGTTGGCGTCCAGGCTCGAGGTCGGCTCGTCGAGGATGAGCACCTTCGGCTTGGTGACCATGGCCCGGCTGATCGCGACCAGCTGCTGGATCGCCAGCGACAACGTGGCGAGCGGGCGGCGCAGGTCCAGCTGCTCCAGGCCGAGCGTGGCCAGCACGTCGGCCGCCGCCCGGTGCGTCGCCTTCCAGTTGATGCCGAACGGCCCGCGGACCTCGTGGCCCAGCATCACGTTCTCGCCGATGGACAGGTTCGAGCAGAGGTTGACCTCTTGGTAGACGGTGGCGATCCCGGCCGCCTGGGCGTCGGCGGTGCCGCCGAAGCGGCGTTCCTCGCCGGCGACCAGGATCTGCCCCTCGTCGATCTTGTAGACCCCGGTGAGCGCCTTGATGAGGGTCGACTTGCCGGCCCCGTTCTCGCCCATGAGGGTGTGCACCTCGCCGGGGAACAGGCGGAAGTCGACCGCGTCGAGGGCCTTGACCCCGGGGAACGAGATGGAGATGCCGGTCATCTCGACGATCGGCGGCGCTCCGGTCATGACGACTCCCGGGTCCTCAGTACTTGCGGCTGGGCAGCGCGGCCGTCGCGGCCTCCGGCGAGTCGAACGTCTCGCTCGGCACGACGATGTACGGCTCGACCTCCTCGCCGTTCAGCACCTGCTCGACGACCTCGAGCAGCGTCTCGCCGAACAGCGGGTTGTACTCGGCGACGAAGCTCAGCCGGCCCTCGGCCAGCGCCTCGAGCGCGGGCTTGGTGCCGTCGATGGTGGCGATCTTGACGTCCACGCCCGGGGTCAGGCCGGCCTCCTCGACCGCGATCGCGGCGCCGAGGCCCATCTCGTCGTTCTGCGCGAACACCAGCTGGATGTCGTTGTTGTTCGACTTCAGCACGGTCTCGAAGACGCTCTTGGCCTCCTCGGTCGACCAGTTGGCGGTCTGCGCGCCGACCTTCACCAGGCCCGGGACGGAGGCGACGGCGTCGTCCCAGCCGCGGTTGCGCTCGTTGACGACCGAGACGCCGGCCGGGCCCTCGAGCACGAAGTAGTTCCCGCCGTCCGGGAACTCCGAGACCGCCCACTCCGCGACCGCGGTGCTGACCTCGTAGTTGTCCGGCGCGATGCGGGTGACGTAGAGGCTGGTGTCGTCCGGCTCGATGCCGCGGTCGACGAGGATGACCGGGATCTCCGCCTCCTGGGCGCGGCGCAGGGAGTCCTCCCAGCCCGCGCCCTCGGTGGCCGAGAGCAGGATGACGTCGACGCCCTCGTCGACGAACGAGGTGAACGCGTCGATCTGCGAGCGCTGGTCGAGGTTGGTGGCGGGGGCGTACTTCAGCTCGAAGCCGGCCTCCTCGGTGAAGGTGTCCTGCACGTTCGCCTCGTTCGCCTGACGCCAGCCGCCTTCGGGGCCGACCGCGACGAAGCCGACGGTGACGAGCTCGTCCCCGCCGCTGGTGCTGGTGTCGTCGTCGCCTCCGCCGCACGCGGCGAGGGCCAGGGTGAGCGCCCCGGCGACCGCGAAGGCCCGTGCGACTCGTGGGATGCTGCGCATCGATCTCCTCCTTGAGACCCGTGCCTTCCGGCGTGGTTCATGGGGTGTGCCGACATGGACATATCGGGAGAACGGGCGAGATGTTACCGGGAACACCCAGGACACGCAAGATGTGAAATTGTACTGTTCGGCGTCACATAGTTCGAGGTCCGGCGGTCGACTCGCGCACGATCAGCTCCGGTGCAATCCGCGAGCGCCGCTCGGTGCCGCCGCCCTCGAGCGCGGCGACGAGGATCTCCACCGCGAGCGTGCCGAGGGCGTGGAAGTCCTGCCGCACCGTCGTGAGGGTGGGCAGGAAGTGCCGCGACACCGACAGGTCGTCGAACCCGACGACGCTGACGTCCTCGGGCACGCGGATACCGCGGTCGCGGAAGCCGTGCAGGATGCCCAGGGCCATCTGGTCGTTCGCGGCGAAGATCGCGGTGAACGGCGGCAGCTCGTCGAAGGCGACCGCGAACTCGTACCCGGAGTCCGCCGACCAGTCGCCGACGAAGGCCGGCGGGATGTGCAGGCCGGCCTTCTTCAGGTGGGCGTGCCAGCCGCGCTCCCGCGCCCGCGCGTCGAGCCAGTCCAGCGGGCCGGCGACGTGGGCGATCTCGCGGTGGCCGAGGTCCATGAGGTGCTGGACGGCGAGCGTGGCGCCCAGGCGCTGGTCGACCGAGGCGGTGAGGAAGTTGGGGTCGTCGTCGGCCTTGACGATCAGCGTCGGCAGGCCGTCGGTCAGCTCGCGCAGCACGTCGACGGAGGAGGCGCGCGGCGCGATGACGCAGAGCGCGTCGATGCCGTGCGCGGTCAGGTAGGCGACGGCCTCGCGCGGCCGCACGCCGTCGTCGTCGGGGGAGGCGGCGACCGAGCTGACGGAGTAGCCGGCCTCGCGCGCGGCGTGCTCGACGGCGCGCAGGGTGCTGTCGGGCCCGATCTCGACCGGCCGGTCGACGATGACGCCGATGCGCCGCGACCTGCGGGTGGCCAGTGCCCGCGCGGCGCTGTTGCGCTGGTAGTTCAGCTCCTCGACGACGCGCAGGACCTTCTCGCGGGTCTCGGGCCGGATGTTGGGGTGGTCGTTGAGGACGCGTGAGACGGTCATGTGCGAGACGCCGGCGAGGGACGCGATGGATCGCAGGTTCGGCTTGTCCTCGGAGTTCCCGGCGCTCATCTACCCTCCCACGCTCGGCACGACGCACGCGGCGGCACGGTGCCGGGACTCCGGCCGACGTGACGTTACCGGGAACATAGCGCGCGCGACAATCCCGCGCCGCCGGACACACGGCGAAGCGGCTGGTCAGTGGGGACTCTGACCAGCCGCTTCGTCGCGTCGTGGAGCCGGCGGGAGGGTCAGCCGGCGCCACTCTCACACCGGAAGCCAGCCACTGTCGTCGTCAGGATCGCTGCCGTCGGCAGCCGGCTCCGCACCCTGCTCAGCCGTCGCGCCGACACCGTCGGGCTCGCTGGGCGGCCCGTCGGCGCCGCGACGACGCTGCGGAGTGAGCTGGGAGCCGGCGCTGTCCTCCATGGCGACCAGCCTGGCCGGTCACGGACGCCGCAGCTATGCCCAGTTTCGGTCAATTTTGGTCGAGTTGGTGCGCGATGGCGGCCCGTGAGCGGACCCCGAGCTTGCGCATCGCCGTCGTGATGTGGCGGGCGACGGTGTTGACCGAGAGGTAGAGCTCGGCGGCGATCTCCTTGTTCGACCGGCCCTTGGCGGCCAGCTCGGCCACCTCGCGTTCCCGCGGCGACAGCTGCGAGCCGTAGCCGCGCCGGCCGCCGCGGTGGCGGGCGGGGACGGAGAGCCCGTGCCGGCGGGCGGCCGACGTGGCGCGGCCGGCATCCCACTCGGCGCCGAGGTCGCGGTAGGC
>NZ_QUAL01000129.1 GCF_003579925.1 Jiangella rhizosphaerae
CGGCGCGGCGACCGGCGGCGCGTCGGCCGCCGGCTGACCGCGAGCCGGCGCGTGCGGTGGACGGCTCCGGCTCGGCGGCGACAGTGGACGAGCCGGCGGGCGGCTCGGGTGCGGTGCGCGTGGTGGCGCCGGCATCGGGATCGTCGCTGACGTCGGCCCGGAACGCGGTGGGGGCGTCGTGCGTGGCCGTCGGAGACGCGGCGGCGGCCGAGCGGTCGGGGTCGGCCGCGAGCCCCAGCGGGTCGTCCGGCTCGATGTTGATGCGTCCCGACGCCGAGCGCCGGCCCCGCTGTGGTGTGGGCTCGCCGTGCGGCGATGTGTCGATCGGGCGGCTGTGCTTGGCGACCCGGCCCGACCCCGTACGACGGTCCGGCTGGGCCGCACGGTCTGCCGGCATGGCGCGGTCCGGCTCGGAAGCGATCAGCCCGCCCAACGGAGACAGCAGGGGCCCGGTCTCGTCCGGAGCCGGAGTGCCGGCGGCGAGCCAGGAGGCGATGCCGAGGTCGTCGTCAGTGGCCGCACCCGAGCCGCCGTCCGCCGTGGCCGAGCGCTCGTCCGGAGCGTCGCCGGTACCGCGGCCCGCCGCACGGCGGCCGCCGGCGGCGTGCTTGGCGGCATGAGCGTCGCCTGAGGCTGGTCGGGACATCGTCGCCTATTGAAGCATCCGCCACCGACGGCGCGCCTCAGCCGATCGTGACCTGGACTTCGTTGGACACGACGGACTCGTCGTCGGCGCGCACGACTCGGAAGCTGTTGACGCCCTCGCGCTGGGAGTTCACCCGCGAGGTGCCCGTACCGTTCGCATCGGTTTCGATGGCGCTGACGTTCGGGAAGGGCTCCCACTCGCTGCCGTCGACGCTGCGCTGGATCAGCAACTCCACGCCTTCCTCGGGCGGGTTCAACGTGACGGCGAAGTTGATGTCCCCGTTCGGCGCGACCTGCGTGGGGTCGGCGGACAGGGTGATGGTGCCATCGCCGGCGGGGGTCTCGGTCTCGGCGGGCGTCTCGCCACCGTCGGGCGTCTCGCCGACCGGGGTGGTGTCGTCGGGGGCGGCCGTCTCGGACGCGGACGGCGTGTCGCCGCCGCCGGACTGCGAGCCGAAGTAGCCGCCGCCGGCGAAGCCGACGATGGCCGCGGTGATGAGGCAGGCGGCGAGCGCGCCGCCCGAGGCTCGACTGGACATCGGAGACATTCAACCCCGACACCCCGGGGGCGAGGCAAGTCGACCAGCCCGCGACGGCGGACATGACCAGGTGTGATGCCGAGTGTGATGACGCCGACAGGTACAGGAGGCGCCGAGGCGGGTACCGTGCCGAAAGGACCCCAGGAGGGCCGGGCAGACCGGCGAGACGCCGAGTCGGGGCGACCGTGGCTGGCCACGCCCGGCACGACGACAGCCGAGCAACCAGAGGGCCGGGAGGGATCGATGAGTGAGACGCCGGACGTCGTGGTGGTCGGCGGCGGGCCGGCCGGCCTGCTGCTCGCCGGCGACCTCGCCGCCGCCGGCATCGCCTGCACGCTGCTCGAGCGACGCACCGGCCGCTCCCCGCTGACCCGCGCGTTCGCCGTCCATGCGCGGACACTGGAGATGTTCGACGCCCGCGGCATCGCCGAGAACGTCATCGACACCGGCCGGCGGGTGGCCGCGCTCAGCCTGTTCGGCAACGTCGAGGTCGACCTGTCCGAGCTCCCGACCCGCTTCCCGTTCGTCCTGGTCACGCCGCAGTACAACGTCGAGGACGTCCTGGCGGCCCGTGCCCGCGAGGCCGGCGCCACGCTCGTCGAGGGCGCCGAGGTCACCGGCCTGGCCCAGGACGCCGACGGCGTCACGGTGCGGGTGTCCGGCGACGGCGGACGGCGCGAGCTGCGCGCGTCCTACCTCGTCGGCGCCGACGGCGTGCGCAGCACGGTCCGCGAGGCGCTGGGACTGCCGTTCCCCGGCGAGGCCGTCGTGCGGTCGGTCATGCTGGCCGACGTCCGGCTGGCCGAACCGCCCGGCGAGGTGCTCGTGGCGAACGCCAACGACGACGGGTTCGCCTTCGTCGCCCCGTTCGGCGACGGCTGGTTCCGCGTCATCGCCTGGGACCGCGGGACGCAGCGGCCCGACGACGACCCCGTCGGCCTCGACGAGATCCGCGACGTCGCCAGCCGCGTGCTCGGCACCGACTTCGGCATGCACGACGCGCGCTGGCTGTCGCGGTTCCACAGCGACGAGCGGCTGGTGCCGAGCTACCGCGAGGGCCGGGCGTTCCTGGCCGGCGACGCCGCGCACGTGCACTCGCCGGCCGGCGGCCAGGGCATGAACACCGGCCTGCAGGACTCCGCGAACCTGAGCTGGAAGCTCGCCGCGCAGCTGCACGGCTGGGCGCCGCCCGGGCTGCTCGACAGCTACGACACCGAGCGCCGGGCCGTCGGCGCCAGCGTCGTGCAGGGGAGCGGGACGCTGCTGCGCATGGCGCTGACGGGGTCCGCGGCCCTGCGCGCGGTGCGCAACGTCGCCGGCGCCGTGGCCGCCAGCATCGGTCCCCTGCAGCGCAAGGCCGGCGAGTTCGTGTCCGGCCTGGCCATCGGCTACGGCCGGTCCCGCGGCGACCACGTGCTGGTCGGCCGGCGCGTCCCCGACGTCTCCGTCGTCACCGAGTCCGGGACCAAGACCCGGCTCTACGAGGCGCTGCGCACCGGCCGGTTCGTGCTGCTGACCGGTCAGGACCACCACGGCCTGGTCGACCCGTGGGCCGGCCGGGTCGACCTCGTCACGACGGTCGACCGTTCGCACGGCCTCACGCTCGTCCGCCCCGACGGCTACGTCGCCTGGGCCACGGACATCCGGCCCATGATCCGCCGCGACGCCGAACTCCGCGCCGCCCTCATCTCCTGGTGCGGCGACCCGTCCAGCCACCCAAGTTGATCTTGGAGTTGTTCGGCCATCTATCGGACATTTCACCTCGCAATGGCCGAACAGAAGCTGCTGGCCGCCAGCGTCCACGACCTCCAGGCCGTTGAGGGTGTCGGCGAGTCCCACGCCCGCAGCGTCCGCGAGGGGCTGTCGCGGCTGGCCGAGTCCAGCATCCTCGAACGCTACGTCTGACCCTCGGGCTTGGCCGTCCCCTGCTGCGTTGGCCATCCCCTCTTCTGCGTTGGCTCCGTCCCCCTGCTGCCCGATTGTCTTGGCCGCGGGCGCGCGCCTCAAGTCCGCGCGCGTTGTGGTCGGGCTCCGCTGTGGTTGGGGCGCTTGGACTTGACCCGCGCGCCCGCGGCTAAGAACGGGCAGCTATCCGGGGGACGGGGGAAGAGCGGCGACGACGCCGCGTGCGTTCGCCGCGTTGCGTGTGGCGTTGGTGTTGTTGAGTGTCCACTTGGTGAGATTTCGCCGTGATTCGCGGACCATCACGAGGATTACCCCAGCCTCAACACCCTTACAGTCATGGTGAAGCTCACGTAATCCTCGTGATGTAGGCGATCGCCGATGATCATCGCCGTCCACAGCCCGACAAAACGGGGCGAAACGGGCACGCCACGCGTGAGGCGTGCCCAGATCCTCCCCGTCCCCTGATAGCTGCCCGTTCTCGGCCGCGAAGCCGCGGGTCAAGTCCGCCCTTCGTCGCGAAGCGACTCCATGGCGGACTTGAGGCGCGGTTGCGCGGCAAGAGAATGGGGGCAGCAGGGGGGACGGGGAGCCCCAGCCCACGCCGGGCCCACGAGCGAACAACTCCAAGATCAACACGGTGGGGCGCGGGACGGTCGGTGGTCACGGGGACGGCAGTCGGGTGACGGTCGTCCGTGGGTCGGGGCAGCCGCAGGAGCCGCGGGTCAGCAGCGTCATCGGGAACACCTCGTGCACCTCGGTGCCGCCGTGGCGCTCGCGCAGCAGCAGCTCCACCGCCCGGGCCGCCATGTCGGTGATGGGCTGCTTCGCCGTCGCCAGCCGGGGGACGCTGTAGTCGGCCTCGGCGATGCCGTCGAAGCCCATGACGGCGACGTCGCCGGGGACGTTCAACCCGAGGTCGGCCGCGGCGCGCAGCACCCCGAACGCCTGGTGGTCGGTGGCGGCGAAGACTGCGGTGGGCGGCTCGTCCCGCGAGAGCAGCTCGATGCCGGCGAGGTGGCCGGAGCTGCGGCTGAAGCTGGTCCAGCGCACCAGGCCGTCGTCGGGTGCCACGCCGGCGGCCTCGAGGGCCTGCCGCCAGCCGGCGTACCGCTCGCCCGACGGTGCGCTGTCGCGCGGGCCGAGCACGCAGCCGATGCGCCGGTGCCCGTGCCCGAGCAGGTGTTCGGTGACGAGCCGGGCGCCGCCGGCGTTGTCGGCCTTGACGGTGGACACCGCGGGCAGCCCGGCCACCGGGTGATCGGAGACGACGACCAGCGGGACGCCGCCCTCGACAGCGCGGGCCAGCTCGGCGGTGGGCCGGTTCGACACCACGATGAGACCGTCGACCTGCCGGTCCTGGAACGTCTCGAGATAGGTCTGCTCCCGCGCGCGGTCGCCCGACGCGTTGCCCAGCAGCAGCGAGTAGCCGCGGGCGAACGCGTCGTCCTCGATGGCGTGGGCGAGCTGGGCGAAGAACGGGTTGGAATTGTCGGGCACCACCAGGCCGATGGACCACGTTCGCCGCGACCGCAGCGCGCTGGCCACCCGGTTGGGGCGGTAGTCCAGCTCGCGGACGGCGTCGAGCACCTTCGCCCGCGTGGCGGCCGAGACCGGGCGGGGGCCGTCGTTGAGCACGTAACTCACCACGGCCACGGACACGCCGGCGTGCCGCGCCACGTCGTTGCGGTTGACCACGCCGCCAGCCTCCCAGGGGTTCTACACGAGTAAGTCCGTGCCGTGATTGTAGGGCCGTTGCCGGCCGCCGTGAGCATGGACGCGCTGGAAGCAACGACTTGCGCGCTCCGGTTCAACACGTGTAGACAATGCCTGTCGCTTCACCGAAGAGGAGAGAACATGCGGGTTGTCCTGGACACCGACCCGGCGATGGGGGTGCTGGGCGGCGATCCGGAGGACGCGTTCGCCATCCTCATGGCGCTCGAGCATCCGGACGTCGACCTCGCCGCCGTCACCGTCGTCAACGGGAACGTGCCGCTCGATCTCGGCTACGCCAACGCACGCCACCTGCTGCGGCTGCACGGCAGCGAGCACGTGCCGCTGGCCGCCGGCCCGGCCGCACCACTGCTGCCGTACCGGACCGACCAGCTGGCTTGGCAGGCGGCCAAGCGCGAACTGCCCAGGCTCGCGCCCGCGGCCGAGCCGCCGGCGCCGTCCAGCGCGCCGGAGCTCATCGCGCGCACCGTGCTCGGCAGTCCGGAGCCGGTGACGCTGGTCGCCATCGGCCCGCTGACCAACGTCGCGCTCGCGGTGCAGCTGGAGCCGTCCATCGCGCAGGCCGTCGACCGCGTGGTCGTCATGGGCGGCACCGGCCGCGAACCGGGCAACGTGACGCCGGCGGCGGAGTTCAACTTCTGGTGCGACCCCGAGGCCGCCGCCGTCGTGTTCGCCGCCGGCTGGCCCATCACGCTGGTCACGCTGGAGGTCTGTCACCAGGTGCGGCTCACCGGCGACCGGCTGGCCGGGCTCGGCGGCAGCCCGCTGGCCGACTACGTGACGGCGTCGTGCGCGCCGTGGCTCGACGCCCTGGAGCGCGGCGGCGAAGCGGGCATCCCGATGTTCGACACGCTGACGCTGGCCTCCGTCGTCGCCCCCGAGCTGGTGAAGACGCGCCCGGCGTGGGTCGAGATCGACACCACCACCGGGCCGTCGCAGGGCGCCAGTGCGATCCGCTGGGACACCGACGTGCTCGGCCGGCCGTTACCCGCGACGAACGCCGAGGTCTCGGTGGGCGTCGACGCCGACGGCTTCCTCGAGCTGTTCACCGAGCACGTCCTGAACCACCTGTGAACGACCCGGCGCCCGATGGTTGCGGAGCGTCGTCAACTCGTGTAGAACGAGCGCAACTCGTGTTGCGCTGAATCGTCCGCCGCACTGTCGCGGCGACCGAGGAGGAATGACCATGAACGTCCACGAGGGAACCGTCCGCCGACCGGCCGCCACCCGCCGGGCCGGCCGGTTGGCCGTCGCCGGTGTCGCCGTCATCGCGCTGGCCGCCTGCGGTGGCGGCACCGAGGCCGGCGGCGGCGACGGAGAGGACGACGGCGGCACCGTCACGCTGCAGTTCATCCACCCTGAGGTGGCGGGCTCGTTCGACCCGCTGATCGAGGCCTACGAGGCCAGCCATCCGGGCGTGCGCATCGAGGCCACCAACGTGCCGTTCGACCAGCTGCAGAGCACGCTGCAGTCGCGGCTGAGCCAGGGCGACAGCTCGATCGACGTCTACACCGTCGACCCGTCGCGCATCCCCGGCATCGTCGCGCGCGAGCAGCTGCTCGACATCAGCGACCTGATGGACCAGGCGGAGGAGGCGACCATCCCGTCGTCGCTGGAGCCGAACGTCGTCGACGGCAAGCTCTGGTCGCTGCCCATCTGGACGTCCGAGCAGTACCTCTACTACAACCCCACGCTGCTCGAGCAGGCCGGCATCACGCCGCCGTCGAAGGACCCGGCGCAGCGCTGGACCTGGGAGCAGGTGGTCGAGGCCGCCCGGCAGGCGCAGGCCGCGGGTGCGGAGCACGGCCTGCTGATCGAGCAGATCAACCGCTACTACCAGTTGCAGCCGCTGGCCGAATCGCTGGGCGGCGGGCCCGGGCTGTCCGGGGACGATCTGCTGACGCCCGACCTCACCAACGACGGCTGGGTGCGGGCCATGACCTGGTTCCGCGACATCCACGAGTCCGGCGTCGCACCGCGCGGCATCGCGCCGGACCAGATGGGCCCGCTCTTCGCGGCCGGCAAGG
The DNA here is from genome assembly GCF_003579925.1 of Jiangella rhizosphaerae. Lineage (GTDB taxonomy): Bacteria > Actinomycetota > Actinomycetes > Jiangellales > Jiangellaceae > Jiangella > Jiangella rhizosphaerae. The sequence continues at coordinate 6,848 of NZ_QUAL01000129.1, forward strand.
CGGCGTTCTACGTGGGCGGGCCGTGGGTGATCCCGGGCTGGAAGGCCGAGAACGCGGCGTTCGGCATCGCGCCGCATCCCTATTTCGCCGACGGCGAGCCGGCCACGCCCACCGACTCGTGGTCGTGGGGCATCAGCCCGCACTCCGAGCACGTCGAGGAGGCCAAGGAGTTCCTCGAATGGGCCGCGCTCACCACCGAGGGCAGCCTCGCCACCATCGAGAAGATCTTCATCCCGCCGACGAACGCCGAGGCGTTCGACGAGTACATGGGCCGGCTCGACGCGTCGGTCCCGGGCGTGACCGAGGGCGCCGGCGACCTCATGCTCCACGAGCTGGAGAACACCGCCGTCCACCGGCCGCCGAGCCTGGGCTACATCCAGTTCGAGGAGATGATGGTCAACGTCTTCGAGGACATCCGCAACGGCTCCGACCCGGAGGAACGGCTGTCCAAGGCCGAGGAGGAGCTCGAGTCGGCGTTCTCCCGGCTCCGATGAGCGGCCCGGTCTCCATGAGCGACACCCGCACCTCGACGATCCCGGCCGGCACGTCCGCGGGCGAGCGCCGCGGACGCACCCGCCGCGCGGCCGGACCGGCCCGGCCCAAGCGGATCCGGTCGCGCCAGCTCGCGACGGCGCTGCTCTACCTGAGCCCGGCGCTGCTGGCCATCGTGTTCCTGCGGCTGGCGCCGGCGGTGAGCGCCGTCGTCGCCAGCTTCCAGGAGTCCGGGCTGACCGGCGGGTCCGGGTGGGCCGGGCTGGAGAACTACCGGTTCCTCTTCGGCGACCCGGGGTTCGTCAACACCATCGTCGTCACCGTCCTGTTCAACCTGGTCGTCAACCCGGCGACCGTCGTGCTGTCCCTGGGGCTGGCGCTGCTGCTGAGCCAGCGGCTGCCGGCGGCGGGGCTGTGGCGGGCCCTGGTGTTCGCGCCCGCGGCCGTGCCCGTCGCGGTCTCCGGCGTCATCTGGAGCGTCGTCTACCAGCCCGACGGCCTGGCCAACGGCCTGCTGACCGCGCTCGGCCTGCCGGAGCAGCCGTTCCTGACCTCGGCCGGGCAGGCGCCGCCGTCGGTGATGGTGACGGTGCTGTGGGTGGCCGTCGGCTACTGGATGATCTTCCTGATCGCCGGGCTGCAGGACATCCCGCGCACGTACTACGAGGCCGCGCAGATCGACGGCGCCTCGGCGTGGCAGCGGTTCCGGTACGTGACGCTGCCGCTGCTGCGCCGGCCGCTGGCGTTCGTCCTGGTGGCGAACACCGTCGGCAACTTCCTGATCTTCGCCCCGATCCAGATCCTCACCAACGGCGGCCCGGAGGGCGCCACCAACCTGATCATGTACGACATCTATCAGCAGGCCTATCGCATCGGCGACGTCAACCTCGCCCAGGCCGAGGTCGTCCTGCTCATGCTCGTGATGCTGGTGGTCGTCGGCGTGCAGTTCCGGCTGCTCGGCTCGAAGGAGGGCCGGTGAACGCCCGGGCCGTGGCGCCGAGGACCGCGGCGGCGGTGCTGGTCTCGGTGCTGTTCCTCATCCCGCTGTGGTGGGTGGTGGCCAGCTCGTTCCGGCCGCGCAACACCGCGTTCGCGTACACGTCGCCGTTCGGCTGGGAGGCGCTGATCCCGGTCGGCGGCGACGTCAGCAACTACTCCGCGCTGTTCAACGGCTACTTCCTGCGCGCGGTGGGCAACTCGCTGTTCGTCGCCGCCGTGACGGTGGTGCTCGGGCTGGCGCTGTCGGTGTTCGCGGCGTTCGCGCTCAGCGTGCTGCGCTTCCGCGGCCGCGAGCTCGTGTTCGGGCTGGTGGTGCTGAGCTTCCTCATCCCGTTCGACGCGATCGCCATCCCGATGTCCGGGCAGTTCCGCGACTGGGGGCTGTCCAACAGCTACCTGGGGCTGATCCTGCCGGGCCTCGCCAACGGGTTCGCCATCTTCGTGCTGCGGCAGTTCTTCCTCGGCATCCCGCGCGAGCTGCTCGAGGCGGCTCGCATCGACGGCCTGGGCTGGGGGCGCATCCTGGTGCAGGTCTACCTGCCGCTGTGCCGGCCGGCGCTGGTCGGCGCCGGGCTCATGCTGTTCCTGTCGCAGTGGCAGGCCTACGTCTGGCCGCTGCTCATCGGCACCGACAGTGAGCACCATCTGGCGCCCATCGCGCTCGCCAACCTGCGACGGCAGCTCGAGGTCGACTTCGGGCAGATCTTCGCCGGCTCAGTGGTGCTGACGCTCGTGCCGGGACTGCTCCTGCTCGCCTTCCAGCGGCACTTCACCGAGTCGCTGGCCGCCACCGGCATCAAGGACTGACGGCCATGGGTGACGTCGTGGTGGTCGGGTCGGCGAACCTCGACCGCGTGGCCCGCGTCGCGCGTCCGCCCGCGCCGGGCGAGACGGTGCTGGCCGCGTCGTACTCCGAGGGCCTGGGCGGGAAGGGCATGAACCAGGCGGTCGCGGCCGCGCTGCTCGGTGCCTCGGTGCGGTTCGTGGGCGCGGTGGGAGCCGACGCCGACGGCGACCGCGTGCGATCCGCGCTGGCCGCGGCCGGCGTCGACGGCAGCGCCGTACGGGTGCTGGACGGTGTGCCGACGGGGACCGCGCTGGTGACGGTCGGAGCCGACGGCGACAACGCGATCGTCGTGGCGGCCGGGGCGAATGCCGCCGTCACGTCCGCCGACGTCGAGCGCGCTCTGGCCGGCGTGCCGGCCGGGACCGTGCTGGTGACGCAGCTGGAGATCCCGGACGAGGCCGTGGCCGCGGTGGCCCGGGTGGCGGCCGGCCGTGGGGCGCGGCTGGTGCTGAACGCGGCGCCGTACCGCCCGCTGCCGGCCGACGTGCTGGCCGCCGCCGACCCGCTGGTGGTCAACGAGCTGGAGGCGGCGGCGCTGGCCGGCGACGCCTCGCCCGCGGACCGTGACGTCGACGCCGTCGCCGCCGGGATTGCGGGGCGGTGCCGCAGCGTGGTCGTCACGCTCGGGGCGGCCGGTGCGCTGGTGGTGGAGGGGACGACGGTGACCCGGTGCCCGGCGCCGCCCGCCGACGTCGTCGACACGACCGGCGCCGGCGACGCGTTCGTCGGCGCGCTGGCCGCCGGGCTCGCCGCGGGCCGGACCCTCGCCACGACGCTGCCGGACGCCATCGCTGCCGCGTCCGCCTCCGTCGGCAGCCCCGGCGCCCAGGCGTCCTACCCCGCCATGGCCCGAGCCGTACGCCCCCGGAGCCGCGCATGAGCGTCCCCGTCGTCTCCGTCACCGACCTCTACCACCCTCCGGAGGACCCGGGCGACAACGTCGACCTCGTCATGGCCTACGGCCTGCCCGGCGTCGAGCTGCGCGCGGTGATCCTCGACGCCCTGCAGGAGAAGCGCGACCTCGTCGACGGGGGCGTCCCCGGCTATCCGGGCCCGCGCGACCCCGGGATCGTGCCGGTCAGCCAGCTCAACGCGATCTTCGGCCGCGACGTGCCGTTCGCCGTCGCGCCGTTCCGGCGGATGCGCGCCGTCGACGACACCATGGACGACGCGCCGGCCTTCCAGCAGTTCGGCGTCGACCTGCTGATCCGCACCCTGCGCGAGAGCCCGGAGCCGGTGCACGTGCTCTCGTTCGGGTCGGCGCGGCCGATCGCCGTCGCCCTGAACCGGGCGCCGGAGGTGTTCGCGGAGAAGCTCGCCCGCCTGCACCTGTGTGCGGGCACCACGACGCCCACCTACCCGGAGTGGAACGTCCTCCAGGACCCGATCGCGATGATCCGGGTGCTCAGCGCGGACCTGCCGGTGGCGCTGTACCCGTGCGCCACCGAGGAGAGCTGCTACGCCTACGACGAGCACAACACGTTCTACTGGCTGGACAGCCTGGCGTGGATCGCCGGCATGCACCCCGCGCTGCGCCGCTACCTCGGCTACGCCCTCGGCCGGGTCGCCCGGCCCGACTGGCTGCGCGTGCTGGAGGAGGAGCTGCCGGCCGACGTGATGGCCGGCGTCTACGCGCGGCGGCACGCCGTCTGGGAGACGGCCGTGTGGATCCAGGTGTCGGGACGGCGCATCGTGCGACGGCCCGACGGCACGCACCGGATCGTGCCGGCCGGCGACGTCGAGCCCGGCGACCACGTCGTCCGCAACGACCTCGTGCCATGCCGCGTCACCCCGCACGAGACCGGCCTGTACTCGTTCGAGCTGGTCGACGGCCCGTCACGCACATCGGTCTTCGTCCGCGACGACCCCGCCGAGTACGAACGCGCCCTCAACGAGGCGCTGCCCCACCTGTACCAGTCGTTCCGCCCACCCGGGCCGTGGCCCGCCTGACCCCGAGGAGCGCTCGATGACGAGACGACCCATGACGACCCTGGCGGTGGCCGCCGCCGCGGTGCTCGCCCTGGGCGGCGCGGCGACGCCGGCCGGCGCCGACGTCCGCTGGGACCCCGAATCGCTGCACCTGGTCTACGACCCGCCGGCCGGCTTCTACTCCTACGCGCCCTCGGTGGTCGACGACGGCGTCACGACCTGGATCTGGACCTGCCACAACGACGAGTTCCGCCGCATCAAGGACCACATCTACCTGACCGAGATCGTCGACGGCGAGGTCGTGTCGTCGCGGTCGGTGCTGCAGGCGGGGCCGGCCGGCGCCTGGGACAGCTTCCACGTCTGCGACCCGAGCGTGGTGCGCGGCCGGTTCGGCTACGCCGGGCACACCTACGGCTACGCGATGTTCTACCTGGGCAACGACGTCGACGCGAGCGCCCACAACCAGGTCGGCGTCGCGTTCGCCGACCATCCCGCCGGGCCGTGGGTGAAGTACCCCGACCCGCTGGTGACGTTCGACCGCGTCGACCAGTGGGGTGTCGGGCAGCCCAGCGCGGTGTCGCTGGTGCCGGGCACCGGCCGGGTCGTGCTGTTCTACACCCGCGGCGACACCAGCACCCGGGCCTACCACCAGGTCCTGGACCTCAGCCGGATGGAGCGGTGGCGCACCAGCGATCCCGTCCTGCTGCCGACCACCGGCCTGACCGGCCACGACGGCGGCCCGGACTGGCTCAACGGCTATGACGTCGCCTACGACCGCGGCCGGCAGCGGTTCTACGTCGTACGCGAGCAGCACCCGTACCCGCCGGAGGGGGAGAACCCCTGGTGGATCGGGCCGAGCGTCCAGGTCGCCAGCATCGACGTCGACGACGCGTTGCGCGGCCGCGGCTCCTGGCGGGTCGAGGCGAACGTCGACGCCGCGCTCACCGGCTTCCCGCGCAACCACAACGCCGGGCTGCGGCGCACCTGGGACGGCCGGCTGGCGGAGGCGCGCTCGGTGGAGGTGGTGTTCACCGACAGCTGTTCCGGCCCGGCCTGCGACTCGTTGTTCGAGTACGACCTGTGGTCGGTGACCGGCTCCCTGCGATAGCCCGGCCATCATCCGGGCCATACCATACGGTATGGTACGGATGGAGGCGATGAGCATGGCGAGCAAACAGGACTGGCTGGACGAGGGCCTCGCGGTCCTGGCCGAGGGCGGCGCGCCGGCGCTGACCATCGACCGGCTGACCGGCCGGCTCGGCGTCACGAAGGGGTCGTTCTACCACCACTTCCGCGGCCTGGCCGACTTCAAGACCGCGCTGCTGGAGTACTTCGAGGCCGAGTGGACCGAGCGCTACATCGCCGCCGTCGAGGACGGAGCATCGGCGCCCCGGGCGAAACTGGACCACCTGGTCGAGCTCGTGCTCGCCGACGAGTCCGGATCCGGGGCGCCCGACCCCGAGGTCGCCGTCCGCGCCTGGGCGCTGCAGGACCCGCAGGTGCGGGCGGTGCAGGAGCGCGTCGACCGGACGCGAGCGGAGTACCTGCGGGCGCTGTGGCGAGCGGCCGGGGGCACCGACGACGAGGCCCGGCTGATGGGCAAGGCGCTGTATCTCGTGGTGGTCGGCGCCGGTCACGTCGTCCCGCCGGTGCCCGCCGACGAGCTCCGCGACATCTACCGGCTGCTGCTGCGCCCGGCCGGAGGGGAGACGCCACGATGACCGCCCTGCACCGCTGGATCCCGCGGTTGATCACCGTCACCGCCGTCCTGCACGTCGGGTGGGCCTTCGCGCAGCCCCACGACTGGTCCGGCCTGGTCGCCGACGGGTTCGTACGGGCCAACGTCGACACCGGCGCCGCGTCCTACGCGCTGCGCGAGGCGTCCATCTGGTTCATGGCGGCCGGCATCGCGCTGTTCGCGCTGGCGAGCCTCGCGCGGACGGCCGTGCACGAGACCGGCCGGGTGCCAGCCTCGCTGGGCTGGTACCTCCTGGCGCTGGGCGTGCCGCTCAGCCTGGTCTACTTCCCGGTCACCGGGAGCTGGGCGCTCGTGGTGATCGGCGCCCTCAGCGTGTACGCGGCGCGTTCGCCGAGCTCGCCGCGGCCGACTCCACGAGCGGCAGGACCCGCGGCCCCACCACCGTCGACAGCGCGATGAGCGTCGACGTGCGGACGATGTCGGCGTCGCCCACGAGGTCGTCGATGACGCGCTGCAGGTCGTCGTTGTCGCGGGCGACGATGCGGCAGAGCAGGTCGCCCTGGCCGGTGATGGTGTGCACCTCGAGCACCTCGGGAATGCGGCTCAGGTGCGCCGCGACGGACTCGCGGGCACCCTGGCGGATGTCGAGCGAGGCGAACGCCGTCACCCGGAACCCGAGGGCGGCGGGGTCGACCGTCGGGGCGAACGTGGCGATGACGCCGGTGTCGCGGAGGCGGTCGAGCCGGGCCTGCACCGTCCCGCGGGCCACCTGGAGCCGTCGCGAGGCCTCCAGCACGCCGATGCGGGGCTCGCGGGTGAACAGCTCGAGGATGCGCGCGTCGAGGCCGTCGATCATGTGCCCTCCCGACTGGGCAATCTGTACAGCGATTCACCGCCAATGGTGTTCATACCGTACACCGTGACCAGAGTGACGTGCGCCACTTGCTCACCCCGCGGGCGCCCCGGCAGAGTCCTGACATGACGGCCATCGATCACGCTCTGACGCCCGAAGAACGCGACGCCGACCTCGATCTCGAGCAGCTCAAGCAGCTCGTCGGACTGGTCGAGTACGACGAGAGCAAGGACCCGTTCCCGGTCACGGCGATGGACGCGGTGGTGTTCGTCGCCGGCAACGCCACCCAGGCCGCGCACTTCTACCAGTCGGCCTTCGGCATGGAGCTGGTCGCCTACTCAGGCCCCGAGACCGGCAACCGCGACCACAAGGCGTTCGTGCTGCGCAGCGGCTCGGCGCGGTTCGTCATCAAGGGCGGCGTGCTGCCGGACAGCCCGCTGCTGGACCACCACCGCCGGCACGGCGACGGCGTCGTCGACCTCGCGCTCGAGGTGCCCGACGTCGACAAGTGCGTCGCACACGCGCGGGCGCAGGGCGCCACCGTCCTGGAGGAGCCGCACGACGTCTCCGACGAGCACGGCACCGTCCGCCTCGCGGCCATCGCGACGTACGGCGAGACCCGCCACTCCCTCGTCGACCGGTCGCGCTACTCGGGGCCGTACCTGCCCGGCTACGTCGCGCGCACCTCGTCCTACGTCAAGCGCGACGGCGCCCCGAAGCGGCTGTTCCAGGCCGTCGACCACTGCGTCGGCAACGTCGAGCTGGGAAAGATGGACTACTGGGTCGACTGGTACCGCAAGGTCATGGGCTTCGTGAACATGGCCGAGTTCGTCGGCGACGACATCGCCACCGAGTACTCCGCGCTCATGTCCAAGGTCGTCGCGAACGGCAACCACCGGGTGAAGTTCCCGCTCAACGAGCCCGCCATCGCGAAGAAGAAGTCGCAGATCGACGAGTACCTGGAGTTCTACGGCGAGGCCGGCTGCCAGCACATCGCGCTGGCCACCAACGACATCCTGCGCACCGTCGACGCCATGCGCGCCGAGGGCGTGGAGTTCCTCGACACCCCCGACGCCTACTACGACGACCCCGAGCTGCGGGCCCGCATCGGCACCGTCCGCGTCCCCGTCGAGGAGCTGAAGAAGCGCGGCATCCTGGTCGACCGCGACGAGGACGGCTACCTGCTGCAGATCTTCACCAAGCCCATCGGCGACCGCCCGACGGTGTTCTACGAGCTGATCGAGCGGCACGGCTCGCTCGGCTTCGGCAAGGGCAACTTCAAGGCGCTGTTCGAGTCGATCGAGCGCGAGCAGGAGCGTCGCGGGAACCTCTGACCGTCCTGGCCTCGGTCGTCTGCACCAGGCCGTAGACGAAGCGGGCCAGCCGCGCCCGGCCGGTGGGCGTCGTGAACGCGACGTGCCACCGGCTCGGCGCGTCGCCCTCGAGATGCTTGACGTCGGCGTAGGTCCGCTCGACGTCGCCGATGACGCACGACCACGGCTCGAGGTCGCCGTCGGCCGGCAGCTCGGGCACGGCGCCGCCGCGCTCGCGGGCCAGCCAGCCGTTGACGACACTGCCCCTCGCGCCGGTCAGCACCTCCCAGCGCAGGGTCGGCCAGAGCGGCAGATACCAATGGAACAGCCGGCACGGCAGGTCGCCGATCGTCACCTCGCTCTCACCGACCGGCGCACCGAGCACGATGCGGTAGCGATCCAGCCCGCGCGGCGCCCGGCGCGACCGCTCCAGCGACTGCCAGAACGCGTTGGCCTGACGGGCGTCGGAGCGGGTGACACCGAGCCGCTCCCATGCCGCCTCGACCAGCTCCGGCTGGTAGTCCTGCATGCGGCGCAACAGAACCAGCTGGAACTCTGTGACGCCGAAATCGCTCAGTGCCATCGGCCCAGTGTCGCAGCCATCCGTGGTGGGCTCCCCGTCCCCCTGCTGCCAGAACGGCAGCTGTCAGGGGACGGGGAGGATGCGGGCACGCCTCGGCGTTGGCGTGCCCGTTTCGCGCTGTTTGTCGGGCTGTGGACGGCGATGATCATCGGCGATCGTCTACATCACGAGGATTTCGTGAGCTTCAACACCCCTACAGCCGTGGTGATGCTGGGGTAATCCTCGTGATGGCTCCGGAATCACGGCGAAATCTCACTAGGTGGGCACTCAACGACACCAACGCCACACCGAAACGGGGCCGACGCCCCCGGCCCCGTCGCCACACCGCCCCCGTCCCCCTGATAGCTGCCCGTTCTTCGGCCGGGTGCGCGCGGGTCAAGCGGTCATCGTCGCGCGAAGCGCCATTAGTCCGCTTGAGGCGCGCGCACGCGGCCAAGAGAATGGGCGGCAGGGGGACGGGCCCAACGCCACAAGCCCGGCCAACGCAGCAGGGGGCAACGCAGGCCTCGCCAACCCGTAGCGAATCCACTACCGCAGTCCTGGCACCACCGGACACCGAGCGCACAAAGCGCGTTTCCGGCCGGAGGCATTCCCATTTGTCCCGATCTCCGGCAGGCTGCGGTGATCACACTGTCGTCTATGACCGGGGAGCGTCCTCGATGAGATCTTGTGTCAGGTCCGGCGTCGTCGCGGCGGCCGCCGCGGCGCTGCTGGCAGCTGCCGTCGTCCCGGCGAGTGCGGCGGACGGGCAGTCGTCCAGGCCGGCTCCGGGCGGGTCGGGCGCGGGCGACGCCTATTTCCCGTTCGCCGGCAACAGCGGTTACGACGCCGTGCACTACGACCTCGACCTGCGCTACCAGCCGCCGGCGGCGGCCCCTGCCCCGCTGGCCGGGCAGCTGGACGCCGTCGCGACCGTGACGATCGTGCCGACGCGGCACCTCACCGGCTTCAACCTGGACCTGCGCGGGCTGGAGGTGGAGTCCGTCGTCGTCGGGGGACGGCCGGCGGAGTTCGCCCGCGAGGGCGACGAGCTGATCGTCACGCCGAAGACGATCCTGCCGCGCGGGAAGGCGGTCGACGTCGTCGTCGCGTACGGCGGCGCCACCGGCCGGCCCACCGACATCGAGGGCGCGCTCTACGGCTGGGTGACCACGCGCGACGGCGCCATGGTGGCGAGCGAGCCGGAGGGCTCGATGACCTGGTTCCCGGTCAGCGACCACCCGACCGACAAGGCGACCTACGACGTCGCCGTCGCCGTGCCGGAAGGGCTGGTCGCGGTCGGCAACGGCGACCTCGTCGGCTCCTCGACGGCGAACGGGTGGACGACGTGGGAGTGGTCGTCGCGCGAACCGATGGCCAGCTACCTGGTGACGGCGTCGGTCGGCAACTACGAGCTGCGGCAATGGACGACGCCGGACGGGCTGCTGAACATCGACGCGATCGACCGCGACCTCGCGCCCGCCGCGTCGGCCGGACTCGCGCAGACCGCCGAGATGATCGCGTTCTTCGAGACGAAGTTCGGGCCGTACCCGTTCTCGTCGTACGGCGCGATCGTCGACGACGACAGCGTCGGCTACGCGCTGGAGACGCAGACCCGGCCGATCTACTCGACCCGGGCGAACGAGGGCACCGTGGCGCACGAGCTGGCGCACCAGTGGCTCGGTAACTCCGTGAGCCCGGCGCGCTGGCAGGACATCTGGCTGAACGAGGGCTGGGCCACCTACGCCGAGTGGCTGTGGTCCGAGCACGACGGGCGCACCACCGCGGCGGAGAACTTCGCCGACGTCATGGCGATCCCGGCCGACAACGGGTTCTGGCAGACGATCGTCGCCGACCCCGGGCCGCTCGGGCTCTTCGCCGGCGCCGTCTACGACCGGGGCGCGGCGACGCTGTACGCGCTGCGGCTGGAGATCGGTGACGAGGCGTTCGACGCGCTCTCGGTGGAGTGGCCGACGCGGTACAAGGACTCCGTGGCCACGACGGAGGACTTCCAGGCGCTGGCCGAGGAGCTGTCCGGCCAGGACCTGGAGGAGTTCTTCGACGTCTGGGTGTGGACGGCGGGCAAGCCGGCCATCCCCTGAGCAGTTCATCGGCGGACGGCGCTATCATCGTCATGTGACGATGAATCGGGCGTCCGTCGACGCGGCGGCGGTGCAGCTGTTCCACAGCCTCGCCGACCCCGCGCGGCTGGAGATCGTGCGGCTGCTCGGCCACGGCGAACGGCGCGTGGTCGACCTCACCGCCGAGCTCGGCCTGGCCCAGTCGACGGTCTCCGGCCACCTGGCCAGCCTGCGCACCGCCGGGCTGGTCGAGCCGCACCCGCACGGCCGGTCCACGTTCTACGCGCTCGTCCGGCCCGAGCTGTGGGCGATGCTGGCCGCCGCCGAGGACGTCCTCGCGGCGGCCGGCTCGCCGGCACGGCTGCGTCCGGACGGCGTGAGCGCGGGGCACGTGCCGCACGCGGACACCGTCGGGCACCGTGCCCGGCCCGACGCCGCCGCGCCCGCGACCAGACCCGGGCAGGTGCACTGATGGGCGCCGGGCACGGTCACGGGCACGGCCTGCCGCAGGGCGCGACCGCGTCGTACGCGTACCGGCGGCGCATGCAGGCGGTGCTCGTCATCATCGTCGTCGTACTGGCGGTCGAGGTCGCCGGCGCGCTGGTCTCCGGGTCGCTGGCGCTGCTCGCGGACGCCGGGCACATGCTGGCCGACGGGCTGGGCGTCGCGCTGGCGCTGCTGGCCACGGCCATCGCGACGCGGCCGGCGAACACCGCGCGGACGTTCGGCTGGCAGCGGGCGGAGATCCTGGCCGCGCTGACCAACGGCGTCGTCGTCGGCGTGATCGGAGTGCTGGCGATCGTCGGCGGCGTCCGGCGGCTCGGCGACCCCGGCGAGATCGAGACCGGCATCATGCTGGCCGTCGCCGTCGTCGGCATGGTCGCGAACATCGGCGCGCTCCTGCTCCTGCGGTCCGGCCAGCGCGAGAGCCTGAACGTGCGCGGCGCCTATCTCGAGGTGCTCGGCGACACGCTCGGCTCCCTCGCCGTCGTCGCCGCGGCCGTGGTCATCCTGACGACCGGCTGGGTCCGCGCCGACGCGCTGGCCTCGATCCTCATCGGCCTGCTCATCCTGCCGCGGGCGGCGATGCTGCTGCGCGAGGTGTTCGACGTCCTCCTCGAGGCCACCCCCAAGGGCGTCGACCTCGAGGACGTCCGCCGTCACATCCTCGAGATCCCCGGCGTCGTCGACGTCCACGACCTGCACGCCTGGACCATCACCAGCGGTGTGCCGGTGCTGTCCGCCCACGTCGTCATCGCCGAGTCCGCCGAGCCCGGCTGCGGCGCCGACTCGGTGCTGGACGGCCTGCACGCGTGCCTGGCCGGCCACTTCGACATCGAGCACAGCACGTTCCAGATCGAGCCCGAGGGCCACGTTGCCCACGAGCACGCCGGCCACGCCTGACCTCCCCGTTGACACCCATGATCATCGGGACGGGGTGACGGTGCCGGTGACCTCGCCGAGCTTCATCCGGCGTCCGCTCGGGCCCGGCGCCGTCGCGCGGATGGTCACCAGGTCGCCGTCCTCGAGGAAGGACCGCTGCGACCCGTCGGCCAGGGTCACGGGCTCGGCGCCGTTCCACGTCAGCTCCAGGAAACAGCCGCTGCCGCCCGGGCGGGGTCCGCTCACCGTCCCCGACGCGTAGAGGTCGCCGGTGCGCAGCGACGCGCCGTTGACGGTGAGGTGGGCCAGCTGCTGCGCCGGCGTCCAGTACAGGTCACGCAGCGGCGGCCGCGACACGACGGTCCCGTTCCAGACCACCTCGAACTCGACGTCCAGGCCCCACGGCTCCTCGTCGCGCAGGTAGCCGGCGACGGCGGGCGAGCGCGGCGGCGGCGACACCCGAGCGTGCGCGAGCGCGGCCAGCGGCACCACCCACGGCGACACCGACGTGGCGAACGACTTGCCGAGGAACGGGCCGAGCGGGACGTACTCGAAGGCCTGGACGTCGCGCGCCGACCAGTCGTTGACCAGCACCATCCCGAACACGTGGTCCTCGAACGCCCCCACCGGCACTCGCGACCCCAGCGCCGACGGCGTCCCGACGACGAATCCGGCCTCGGCCTCGATGTCCAGCCGCAGCGACGGCCCGAACTCGACCGCCCCGCCGGGCCCGCCCACCCGCCGGAGCCCGGACGGCCGCACGATCGGCGTCCCGGACACGACGACGGTGCCGGCCCGGCCGTGGTACCCGATCGGGAGGTGCTTCCAGGCCGCCGGCAGCGCGGGGGAGTCGGGCCGGAACAGCTGCCCGACGTTCTCGGCGTGGGTCTGCGAGGCGTAGAAGTCGACGTAGTCGGCCACCTCGAACGGCAGGTGCAGCACGACGTCGCGCAGCGGGACGAGGTGCGCCTCGACGACCGTCTGGTGCCGTGGATCGCCGACCAGCGACAGCAGTCGCGCGCGCACCGCGTCCCACGTCGGCCGACCCGCGGCGAGGAACGGGTTCAGCGACGGCCGGTCGAAGAGTTCGGCGCCGGCCACCGGCGAGAGGTCGAGCACCCACGAGCCGACGGCGACGCCGACCCGCGGCTCCTGGCCGTCGGTGGAGAACACGCCGTAGGGCAGCGTCCAGGCGTCGAACGGCGCGTCGTCGCCGACGTCCAACCAGGTCACCGCGCGACCTTACCGGGATCGGCGACCAGCCCGAGGGCGATCAGCTCCGCTAGCGGCTCGGCGATGCTGCACGACCCGTACGACGCGAACCAGCGCCGCACCGACGCCGCCGGCAGCTCCGTCACAGCGGCCGCGAGCCGCGCCCCGTCGTCCAGCGACAGCGCCGCGGCGACGTCGGCCGCCTCGCCGCCGCCCACCGCCGTACCGGCCGCGAGCAGCATGTTGAGGAACCCGTGCTCCGCGGGCCGCCGGACGGCGTGGTGCAGACCTGCGGTGAACTTGAACGGGACGCCGCGGTCGAGGCAGCCGAGGACGAACGCGGCCACCTCGTCGTCCGACGGGACGGCCTCAGGGGACGGCCCGCCGGTGCGCAGCTTGGCGCGGTACCCGGCGTCGGCGACGACGTCCAGCGCCTGCTCCCATCCCGGCTCGCGCGGCACCTCGACGTAGGCCGGCTCGTCGTCGTCCGGGCCGCCCAGTGCGGCGTCGAGCGCGGCCACCGTCCGCCGCGCGTTCTCGCCCAGCGGCGATCCGCGCAGCGGCACCTCGACCCCGCGCAGCACGAGGTGCGGCTCCTGGGCGACGGTGTCGACGGCGGCCAGCACGCCGGCCGTCCCGGTGTCGACGACGACGGCGACCTCCAGCGGCGACGGCAGCGAGCGGGCCAGCAACGCCAGCGACTCCAGCGACGATGCCGGGCACAGCAGCGGCCCGACCAGCGTCGAGTACCACGCCGTCCGGTGCGCCGCGTGTGCCGGGACGGCGTCGGCCAGTGGCAGGTCGCCCGGCGGGAACACGGCGGCATCGTCGATGAGCCGCTGGAAGATCGCAGGAATGGTCATCGCCGGTTTCAGCCTCCCTTGACACCCGTCACGTCCATCCTCGACGCTGGTCGATATACGGGCAAGTGCGTCCGATATTCGAACAACTGCCGAGAAGGTGACGGAGATGTTCTACCGCAGCGTCGGCCAGGTCCCCCCGAAGCGGCACACCCAGTTCCGCAAGCCCGACGGCGGTCTGTACTACGAGGAGCTGATGGGCGAGGAGGGCTTCTCCTCCGACTCGTCGCTGCTCTACCACGAGGGCGTCCCGTCGGCCATCGTCGACTCGCGCATCTGGGAGCTGCCCGACGCGCGCACCGTCGCCAACCACCCGCTCAAGCCGCTGCACCTCAAGCCGCACGAGCTGTTCCCGGGCAAGGACTGGAAGGCGTTCGACGTCGTCACCGGCCGGCGGCTGCTGCTCGGCAACGGCGACGTGCGCATCGCCTACGTCGCCGCCGGCGAGTCGTCGCCGCTGTACCGCAACGCGATCGGCGACGAATGCGTCTACATCGAGGACGGCGAGGCGACGCTGGAGACGATGTTCGGCCTGCTCCAGGTGCGCAAGGGCGACTACGCGATCATCCCGCGGGCGACGGTGCACCGCTGGGTCCCGACGGGGGACGGCCCGCTGCGTGCGTACGTCATCGAGGCGAACTCGCACATCACGCCGCCGAAGCGGTACCTCTCGCGGTTCGGGCAGTTCCTGGAGCACTCGCCGTACTGCGAACGCGACCTCACGGCGCCGGCCGAGCCGTTCGTCACCGCCGGCACCGACGTCGAGGTGTACACCAAGCACCGCGGGCACGGGCCGTCCGGGCTGGTCGGCAGCATCGTGACGTACCCGACCCACCCGTTCGACGTGGTCGGCTGGGACGGCTGCCTGTACCCGTACACGTTCAACGTCGACGACTTCGAGCCGATCACCGGGCGCATCCACCAGCCGCCGCCGGTGCACCAGGTCTTCGAGGGCTACAACTTCGTCATCTGCAACTTCGTGCCGCGCAAGGTCGACTACCACCCACTGGCCGTGCCGGTGCCGTACTACCACTCCAACGTCGACTCCGACGAGGTCATGTTCTACTGCGGCGGCGACTACGAGGCGCGCAAGGGCTCCGGCATCGGCCAGGGCTCGATCACGCTGCACCCGGGCGGGCACTCCCACGGGCCGCAGCCGGCCGCCATCGAGCGCGCGCTCGGCAAGGACTACTTCGACGAGCTCGCGGTGATGGTCGACACGTTCCGGCCGCTGGAGATCGGCGAGGCCGGGCAGCAGAGCGACGACGGCGCCTACGCGTGGAGCTGGAGCGGCCGCGGCCCGGCCGGCTGAGCTTCCCGGTCGCCGTCTGGGGGTCCAGCAACGCCACCAACACGGTCGTGATGGCCTCCGACGGGGCCGGCACCGAGCAGACCGTCGAGGTGAACACGGCGATCCGGGCGGAGATCACCGGCCGCGGCTGAGCCGGTGTCGGTGGCGGCCGCTAGAGTGCGATCCGCCCCGACCAGATCTGAGGAGTCCCCGTGCGCCGCATCACCGGCTGCCTGCCCCTGGCCGCTGCCCTGCTCGTCCTCGCCGGCTGCGGCGACGACTCCGGCGGCGGCTCCGCCTCCGAGACCACGACGCCGACGGCCGAGGCCTCCGACCAGCCCGCGGCGGAGGCGACGGACGAGCCGGCCGATGAGCCGGCGGATGAGCCGGCCAGCGAGGCGGCCTGCGCCGACGGCCCGCCGGAGGCCGTCGTCACCGACCCCGGCGACGAGCCGCGGACGCTGATGGAGCTGTCGCCCACGGCCGGCGCCACCACCGCCATCGATATGCGCATGACCGTGAACTCCACCATGAGCCTCGACGGCCAGGAAGCGCCCTCCACACCCACCCCCACGATGATCATGGGGATGACGCTGACCGTCGACGACGTCACCGACGACGAGATCACCATGTCGGTCACCTACGACCGCGTCGAGGTCGAGGGCGGCGACCCGACGCTGCAGGGCCTGCTCGACTCCATGGTCGGCATCACCGGCACCGTCACGACGACGCGCAGCGGCGCGTTCGTCGACGGCAAGATGGACACCTCCGGCGTCGATCCCACGCTCGCTCCGACCATGCAGCAGATCGACAGCCAGCTGGCCAATCTCACCGTCCCGCTGCCCACCGAGCCGGTCGGCGCCGGCGCCACCTGGGAGGTCGCCACGGCGCTCGACTCGCAGGGGTTCGCGTTCTGCAACACCTTCAGCTACACGCTGACCTCGTTCGACGGCGACGCCTACGAGCTCGCGGTCGAGACGGTGCAGCACGCCGAGCCCACCACCATCGAGCAGGGCGGCGCGTCGGTCGAGCTCATCGAGGGCTCCGGCTCCGGCACCGGCACCACCGGGGGCCGGCTGAGCTTCCCGATCGCGGTGTCCGGCAGTACCGACAGCAACACGTCCATCGCCATGGCGGTCGACGACGGCTCCACGGAGCAGACGCTGGAGATGGACATGGCCATCCAGATGGAGCTCAGCCCTCGCGAGTGAGGGACCGCGGGAGCGGACCTCCCCCGAGCGTCCGCTCCCGTGATCATGTCCCCTCGCGGTCGCTCAGGCGCCGCGAGGGGACATGATCACCGGTTTCGAGATCGGTGGTCAGCCGCACTCGGACTGGACGCTCTCGCCCAGTCGCTGGCTGATCGCGGCGAGGTCGCCCAGGTCCTCCAGCTGCCCCGCGGCCTCCGGGTCGGCGGGGTCGATGTCGGCCAGCGTCTGCATGGCGTCGGCCATCGCGGTCCAGTCGGCGGCGACGTCGTCCGGCGCGACGGCGGCGATCTCGCGGTAGGACTCCACCAGCCCGGCGGCGGCGTCGGGGTCGGTGCTCCCGGCGCCGGCCAGGACGTCGTCACCGAAGGACTGCAGCGTCTCGCAGTAGTCGCCGCCGGCCGCGGCCTCCTCGTCGGCGGCGTCATCCGCCGGCGGATCGGTCATGGTCAGCTCGAGGTCGGACTCCGGCGCCGACGGCGGCGGAGCCTCGTCGTCGGACCCGCAGGCGGAGGCCGCGAACAGCAGGGCGATGCCGGCCAGCGGGGCGAGGGCTCGGGTTCGGATCGTCGATTTCACGCACTATCTCCGGTACTCAGTGTGGTCTGGTTCGGCTGAACCGACGTGACGATCGCAGCCGCCGCTACACGAGCCCTACACGGACGCTGACCGCTGGTCAGGCCGGGTGACGTGCGTCGCGGCCGCGGCGGAGTACGGCCGGCATCCGCGGCACCGGCGCGCCGAGGAGGTCGCCGGCCTCGTCGCTGGTCAGGCTGCGCATCTCTCGCAGGAGGTCGGCCGAACGGCTCCAGCTGTGCCGGGCGTCGCCGTCGCGGCCGAGGAGGCGCAGGATGTCGCCGCGCAGCCACCGGGCCAGCGCCTCGTCGACGCTGGAGCCGCACGCCTGGAACGCCTCGATCGCCCGCTCGAGGCAGTCGAGGGCGCGCTCCGGCCGCCCGGCGTCGAGGTGGGCGTCGCCGAGCCGGAACAGGGCGATGCCGGTGAGATGCGGGCTGTCGTCCAGTTCGAGCGCGCGCTCCTGGCACGCGACGGCCTCGTCGAGGCGGCCGCTCAGGTGGTGGCCGACGCCGAGCCGGGTGAGCGTGACCGCCTGCCCCTTCGCGTCGGCGATCTCGCGCTGCAGCTGCAACGCCCGCCGGTAGTGGACGAACGCCTCGTCGGTGCGGTTCAGGTGGTGGAGCACGAAGCCGAGCGCGCTGCGGGTGTCGGCCTCGCCGTGGCGGTCGCCGCCCTCGTGTGCGGCGCGGACGGCTTCCAGGCCGTGCCGGTGCGCCTCGTCCAGCCGGTTCAGCATGAAGTAGCCGTCGCTGAGGCTCTGATGGAGCTTCGACCGCCACCGGGCGTCCCCGCTGTCGCCGAGCGTCGCCAGAGCGAGCTCACCGATCGCGACGAGGTCCGTCCAGCGGTCCTGGCTGCGCAGCGGGTGCGCCATGGCCGCCGCCAGGCCGGCCAGGATGGCGGGGCCGTCGCCGTCGAGCGCGGCGGCGTGGACGGCGGCGGCGGCGATGTTGTCCGACTCCGCCCGCACCCAGGCCGAGATGGCCGGGCCGTCGGGCAGGTCGGCGGCGGCCCGTCCCGGCTCGCCGGTCCGCGGTCCGATGGCGGCGTGGCGATCGGACCACGCGATGCTCATGCGCGACGCGTGCCGCGCGGTGGCCAGGTAGTGGTGCAGGGCCCGGCGGATGGCGTCGTCGCGGGCGGACGGGGTCAGCGTGCGCTCGGCGCGTTCCCGGGCGTAGAGACGGACGAGGTCGTGCAGCGTGAACCGGTCGCCCGGCGCCGCGATCAGCAGCTGGGTCTCCACCAGCTGATCCAGCGCCCGCCGCGTCGCCGCCAGGGGACGACCGGCCAGCGCGGCCGCCGTGTGGACGGTGAAGTCGGCGAAGCCGGCCAGGCCCAGGCCGGTGAAGACCTCCGCCGCGTGCGGCAGCGCGTCGTACGCGACGTCGCAACTGGCCCGCACCGCGAGGTCGTCGTGCTCGAGCTCGTCGAGGCGGTGCTGGGCGTCGTCGAGGCGGTCGCGCAGCGACGAGAGCGTCCAGTCCGGCCGCGACAGCAGCCGCGCGCCGGCCACGCGAACGGCCAGCGGGAGCAGGCCGCACAGCGCCACGACCTCGGCGGCGACAACGGGCTCCGCGGCCACGCGCTGCTTCCCGGCGAGCGCGGCCAGCAGGTCGACCGCCTCGCCGGGCGGGAGCGTCCCGAGGGCCAGCTGCCGGGCGCCGGAGATGGTGGCGAGGACCCGGCGACCGGTGACGAGCAGCGCCGCACCCGCGCCCGGGCCGGGCAGCAGCGGCCGGACCTGCGCGGCGGAGTCGGCGTCGTCCAGCACGATCAGCAGCCGCCGCCCGGCGACGGCGGCCCGGAACCGCGCGGCGGCCGCGGACAGGTCGCCGGGGACCTGCCGCTCGTCGACGCCGAGCGAGCCGAGCAGCCGGACGAGCACGTCGTGCGGCCGCAGCGGCGGAACCCCGGGCGTCGCGCCGCGCAGGTTGACGTAAAGCTGGCCGTCGGGGAACGCCGCGGCGGCCGCGTGTGCCGCCCGCAGGGCCAGCGCGGACTTGCCGACGCCGCCAGGACCGCTGACGGCGACGACGGCCGGCCCGTCGCCGCGACGCGTCAGCCAGGCCGTGACGCGCCGCAGCTCGTCGCGGCGTCCGGTGAAGGCGGGATCGGCC
>NZ_QUAL01000128.1 GCF_003579925.1 Jiangella rhizosphaerae
GCCGGTCGGCGCGGGCTCGTCCGCCTGCGCCGCGCCGCCACCCGGCTCGGGCGTGTGGTCGCCGGCCTCAGCCACGCGGCCGCCGACCTCGCACTCGGCAGCGTCTGCGCCGGCTGCGGCGAACACCCCGGGCTGCTCTGTCCGTCGTGCCGGGGTGCGCTTCTCGGCCCGGCGTCGCATGTGCTGACGGTCCCCGGCCGCCCCGACCTCCCGCTCGCCGCGGCCGCGGCCTACGCCGACGCCGTCCGCGCGGCGATCATCGAGCACAAGGAGCACGGCCGCCTGCCGCTGGCCGGTCCACTCGGCGACGCCCTCGCGGTCGCCGTCACCGCGCTGCTCGCGGCCGGCGCCCCCTGCCGCGCCTCGCCCGGCGACCGAGCCGCCTGGATGGGTCCGGCGCTCGGTGAGGCCGCCCGCGGCCACCCCGCCCACGCCGACCCGGCCGAAGCCTGTACCTCGCACGAGGACCGTCCCGTGGTGCTGATCCCCGTCCCGTCCGCACCCGCCGCGGTGCGTCGTCGAGGGCACGACCCCGTCCTCCGGTCGGCGCGCCGGGCCGCGGCCACCCTTCACCGATCCGGCCAGCGTGCCAGCGTCGTCGCCGGCCTGCGGCACGCGCGCCGGGTCGCCGACCAGGCCGGTCTGGACCGCCGCGAACGCGAGGACAACCTGCACGGATCCCTCGTCGTCACAGCCGCGGTCCGGCGGGCCGCCGGCCGCTGCGTGGTCGTCGTCGACGACATCGCGACCACCGGGGCGACGCTGCGCGAGAGCGTCCGGGCGCTCGAAGCCGCCGGCGTGCGTCCGTGCGGGGCGGCGGTGATCGCCGTGGTGTGACGTCGGCCGCGGCTAGCAGAAATCGGGGGGATCCACGTGTATGGAAGGCGACTAACGGCTAACGTTTGTGCATGGCACCCATTGTCGATCCTCGAAGTCACGAGGAGGGCCGGGTGCGAATCCCGGTCACCTGAGCGCGCGGGTGTCGCTCGACCGTCTGACCACGACGACCGGGAGGTTTCGAGTGGACATTGTCATCAAGGGCCGTCACACGACCGTGCCGGAGCGGTTCCGCAGCCACGTCGCGGAGAAGCTCTCCAAACTCGACAAGATCGCTCACAAGGTCATCAGGGTGGACGTCGAAGTCACGGCCGAGGCCAACCCACGACAGAACGATCAATCCGAGCGCGTCGAGCTGACCCTGCACTCCAAGGGCCCGGTCATCCGCGCCGAGGCGGCCGCCGCCGACCGGTACGCCGCGCTCGACCTCGCCACCGACAAGCTGGTCGCCCGGCTGCGCAAGGCCGCCGACCGCCGCCGCGTCCACCGTGGCACCCGCACGCCCATCTCCGTCGCCGCCGCCACCGCCCGGCTCGACGGCGCCGCCATCCCCGCGCAGCCGACACCCGTCGCGCCCGCGGCTCCGGCCGCCACCGCGGTCGAGGAGCCCCTCGACGACTACGCCGTGCCCGACGCCGGCCCCATGGTGGTCCGCGAGAAGACCCACCGGGCCGAGCCGATGACGCTCGACCAAGCGCTCTACGAGATGGAGCTGGTCGGCCACGACTTCTACCTCTACGTCGACGCCGACTCCAAGATGCCCAGCGTCGTCTACCGGCGCCGCGGCTACGACTACGGCGTCATCCGGCTCGACGTCTGACCCCGTTCCCACCGCATCGGCACGTCCTCGACCGAGGGCGTGCCGATGATCGTTCCGGACCGCCCGACCTTGTCGGTGCCCACTGGTAGCTTCCCGACATGGCTCGACGAGAGAAGCTGACGGCCGCGGCCGCCCGGCGCGTGGCGCTCGCGGCTCAGGGGTTCGCCGACCCACGCCCGCCGAGCCCCGACCGTCGCGCCATCCGCCGCGTCGTCGACCGCGTCGGCGTGGTGCAGATCGACTCCGTCAACGTCCTCTCACGCTCGCACTACCTGCCGTTCTTCAGCCGCCTCGGGCCGTATCCGCGCGCCGAGGTCGACCGCGCCGCCAACAAGTCGCCGCGCATGCTGTTCGAGTACTGGGCGCACGAGGCGTCGCTGCTGCCGGTCCGCACCCAGCCGTACCTGCGGGCCCGCATGGCCAGGGCCGACGAGCTCGCCTGGGGCGGCATCCGGCGGCTGGCCCGCGAGAAGCCCGACTTCGTGGCCTGGGTGCTCGACGAGGTGAAGCGGCTCGGGCCGATCACCGCCGGAGAGATCGAGCACGACGCCCCGCGCGACAAGACCAACTGGGGCTGGAACTGGTCCGAGGTGAAGACGGCGCTCGAGTACCTGTTCTGGTCCGGCGAGGTCACGGCGGCCGGCCGCAACGGCTCGTTCGCCCGGCTCTACGACCTCCCCGAACGAGTGCTGCCCCGCGACGTCCTCTCCGCCCCCACGCCGACACCCGAGGAGTCGCACCGCGAGCTCATCCGCATCGCCGCCCGTGCCCACGGCGTCGGGTCCGAGCAGTGCCTGCGCGACTACTTCCGCCTCTCCGTCGCCGCCGCCAAGGCGGCCATCGCCGAGTTGGTCGACGACGGTGAGCTGCTGCCCGTCACGGTCGAAGGCTGGAAGCGGACCGCCTACCTCCACCGCGACGCCCGGGTTCCGCGCAGGGTCGACGCCCGGGCGCTGCTGAGCCCGTTCGACTCGCTCATCTGGGAGCGGGCCCGCGCCGAGGCGCTGTTCGACTTCCGGTACCGGCTGGAGATCTACGTCCCGCCGGCCAAGCGCGTGCACGGCTACTACGTCCTGCCGTTCCTGCTCGGCGACCAGCTGGTGGCCCGGGTCGACCTCAAGGCCGACCGGCAGGCCGGGGTGCTGCTGGTGCAGTCGGCGTGGGGCGAGCCCGGTTCGCCGGCCGAAACCCCCGACGAGCTGGCCGACGAGCTGGTGTCGCTGGCCGGCTGGCTCGGCCTCTCCGACGTGACATCCACCGGCCGCGGCGACCTCGCCACGCCGCTGCACGAGGCCCTGCACCGCGCCGCCGCCTGACATGCGCGTGGCGTGCGCCGGGGCTTCCGCGTTCGCCGTCCCCTGATGCCCGTTCTCTTGGCCGCGTCCGCCCGCCTCGAGCGCACGAGTGGGGGACGCTTCGCGCCGGCGGCGGCTGGGAGCCTCTCGCGTGGTCCTCGATGCCGACGGTCGTCCTCGATAGCCGGGGTCGTCTTATGCGGGCTTCTCGAGGCGTTCAAGGCGGCTGCGGCTATCGAAGTCGGCTCCGGGCATCGACGACGTCCGGGGCAGCCCATGGTGAGCGGGAGAGTTCCTCGTGATTTAGGCGCCGCGGCCCGCCCCCACCGCCCCGCCGCCCCGCCGCCCCGCCCCGCTCCCCCCAAAGTTGATCTTGGAGAAGGGCGGCAATTGCAGGGCGATATGTCCGATAGATGGCCGAACAAGTCCAAGATCAACGTCGAGGTGGGGGCGGCGAACCACAGCGCGGGCGGAAGCTCGCGCCGTCAGGGGAGCGGGTCGTCGGAGAGCAGGTCGTACCAGTGCAGGTCGAGGACGACGCCGCCGCGAATGCGCTCGCCCGCGCGTTCCACGCCGTACGGCCGGAAGCCGGCCCGCTCGATCACCTTGCGCGACGCGTCGTTGCCGGTGACGTGCGCGATCACCAGCCGCCGCAGCCCCAGCCCGCCGGACGAGACCGGCGCGAACGAGTGCCGCGCCATCAGCCCGACGGCCTCGGTGGCCACGCCGCGTCCCCGTGCGGCGGGATGCACCCAGTAGCCGATCTCCGCGCCGCCGTCGTGCGAGAGCAGCCCCATCAGCGAGAACGCGCCGATCGCCGGCCCGCCCTCCGGCAGCGCCGCCGCCCAGTGCACGCCTCGTCCGGCGGCCGCCTCCTCCTCGCGGTCGCGGATGTAGGCGCGGGCGATCTCAGGGGTGTACGGCGACGGCAACCCGCCCAGCCAGTGCTGTGTGACGGGGTCGTTGCACGCCTCGACGACGGCGCCGGCGTCGGTCTCGGCGAACCGGCGCAGCACCACCCGCGATCCCTGCAGCGTCGGGACGTCCAGCCACGGCGACGCCGGGCGCATCGGCTCGCCCGCCGCCAGCGTCGCCATCCAGATGTCCTCGCGCACGCCGCGCCGGGCGACGCCGCCGCGCAGCTTGCCCTCGACGCGGAACCCGCACGACCACGCCACCCGCCGCGACGGCCAGTTGCCCACCGACGCCCGCCAGTGCAGATGCGTGAGCCCGAGGCCGATGTCGGCGAACGCGTACTCGGCGACCAGCCGGACCGCGCGCGAGGCCAGCCGGCGGCCGCGCGCGTCGGGGGCCAGCCAGAAGCCGACCTCAGCGGCGCCGTCGCCCTCGGAGCGCAGGCCGATCATCCCCTGGACGACGCGGTCCTCCGGCGAGCGGATGGCCCAGGTGAGGTCCTTCTCCGTGTCCCAGCCGGCCGGGACGACGTCCTCGACGAAGCTCTTCGCGTGCTCGTGGGTGTACGGCGACGGCAGCGTGGTCCAGCGCTGGATCTCGGGATCCTGGCACAGCTCGGCGATGCGGTCGATGTCGGCGGCCACCGGAGCGGCGAGCAGCAGGCGCTCGCCGCGGAGCTCGAACGGTTGCACGTCTTGCATCCTGCCCGCTGCCGCGCTTCGCGGTCGAGTCGTTATCTTTTCCGTGACCCGACGTACCATGGGTCGACGGAGTCTCTGTATCTCACGGAGCCACCGGGCGCGAACGCCCAAGCCCGCTGCATAGGAGTTGACCCGCGTGCCTGTTCTGCTCGACAAGATCCTCCGTGCCGGCGAAGGCAAGATCATCAAGCGTCTCGAGGCGATCGTCAGACAGGTCAACAGCATCGAGGACGACTTCGTCTCGATGTCCGACGACGACCTGCGCGGCATGACCGACGAGTTCCGCAAGCGCCTCGCCGACGGCGAGCAGGTCGACGACCTGCTGCCCGAGGCGTTCGCGACGGTGCGCGAGGCGGCCAAGCGCGTCATCGGCCAGCGACACTTCGACGTCCAGATCATGGGCGGCGCGGCGCTGCACCTCGGCAACATCGCCGAGATGAAGACCGGTGAGGGCAAGACGCTCGTCGCCACGCTGCCGTCGTACCTCAACGCGCTCACGGGCAAGGGCGTGCACGTCGTCACCGTCAACGACTACCTGGCCCGCTACCACGCCGAGTGGATGGGCCGCATCCACCGCTTCCTCGGCCTCGAGGTGGGCGTCATCCTCAACGGCCTCACGCCGGCCCAGCGCCGCGAGGCCTACGCCGCCGACATCACCTACGGCACGAACAACGAGTTCGGCTTCGACTACCTGCGCGACAACATGGCGCAGCGGGCGGAAGACCAGGTGCAGCGCGGGCACCACTTCGCCATCGTCGACGAGGTCGACTCCATCCTCATCGACGAGGCCCGCACGCCGCTCATCATCTCGGGGCCGGCCGACCAGCCGACGCGCTGGTACACCGAGTTCGCCAAGATCGCCCAGCGGCTGCGGCGCGACACCGACTACGAGGTCGACGAGAAGAAGCGCACGGTCGGCGTCCTCGAGCCCGGCATCGAGCGGGTCGAGGACTGGCTGGGCATCGACAACCTCTACGAGAGTGCCAACACCCCGCTGATCCAGTTCCTCAACAACTCCATCAAGGCCAAGGAGCTGTACCGGCGCGACAAGGAGTACGTCGTCAAGGACGGCGAGGTGCTCATCGTCGACGAGCACACCGGCCGCATCCTCGGCGGGCGCCGCTACAACGAGGGCATGCACCAGGCCATCGAGGCGAAGGAAGGGGTGGAGATCAAGCAGGAGAACCAGACCCTGGCGACCATCACCCTGCAGAACTTCTTCCGCCTCTACGACAAGCTCTCCGGCATGACCGGTACGGCCATGACCGAGGCCAGCGAGTTCGACAAGATCTACAACCTCGGCGTCGTCCCGATCCCGCCGAACCGCCCGCTGGCCCGCATCGACCAGGACGACGAGATCTACCGCACCGAGGAGGCCAAGTTCGCCGCGGTCGTCGAGGACCTCGTCGAGCGGCACCAGAAGGGCCAGCCGGTCCTCGTCGGCACCACCAGCGTCGAGAAGTCCGAGCGGCTGTCGCAGCTGCTGCGCAAGCGCGGCGTCCCGCACGAGGTCCTCAACGCCAAGCAGCACGAGCGCGAGGCCGCCATCGTCGCGCAGGCCGGTCGCAAGGGCGCCGTCACCGTCGCCACGAACATGGCGGGCCGCGGTACCGACATCATGCTCGGCGGCAACCACGAGTTCATGGCCCAGGCCGAGCTGAAGCAGCGCGGGCTGGACCCCATCGAGAACCCCGAGGAGTACAAGGCCGCCGAGATCGCCACGCTCGAGAAGCTCGAGGCGCAGGTCGCGGCCGAACGGGAAGAGGTCCGCGCGCTCGGCGGCCTCTACGTCCTCGGCACCGAGCGGCACGAGTCCCGCCGCATCGACAACCAGCTGCGCGGTCGCTCGGGCCGCCAGGGCGACCCGGGCGAGTCGCGCTTCTACCTCTCGCTGCAGGACGACCTCATGCGGTTGTTCAAGAGCGAGTGGGTCGAGATGATCATGCGGACGTTCAACCAGCCCGACGACGTCCCCATCTCGCACAAGCGCGTCAGCAACGCCGTCAAGAGCGCGCAGACGCAGCGCGAGGCGCAGAACTTCGAGATGCGCAAGGACGTCCTCAAGTACGACGACGTCCTCAACCGCCAGCGCCAGGTCATCTACGACGAGCGCGCCCGCGTGCTGCACGGCGAAGACCTGCACGAGCAGGTCACCGGCATGCTCGACGACGCCGTCACCGCCTACGTCCAGGGCGCCACGGCCGGCAACTACCCCGAGCACTGGGACCTCGACCAGCTGTGGACGGCGCTCAAGACGCTGTACCCGGTCGGCGTCACGGTCGAGGAGGTCGAGCAGGAGGCCGGCGGCCGCAACGCGCTCACCCCGGCCGGGCTGACCGAGCGACTGGTCGAGGACGCCCACGCCGCGCTCGAGCGCCGCGAGGCCGAGCTCGGCACCGAGGTCATGCGCGAGCTCGAGCGCCGGGTGCTGCTCACCGTGCTCGACCGCAAGTGGCGCGAGCACCTCTACGAGATGGACTACCTGCGCGAGGGCATCGGCCTGCGGGCGTTCGCCCAGAAGCAGCCGCTGGTCGAGTACCAGCGCGAGGGCTTCGACCTGTTCGTCGCCATGATGGACGCCATCAAGGAGGAGTCCGTCGGCCTGGTGTTCAACCTGGAGGTCCAGGTGCAGGCCCCCGGCGACGGCGCGGCGCCCACGGCGCCCGGCGCACCCGTGGTGCAGGCCAAGGGTCTCGGCGGAGTCCAGCGGCCGCAGCAGCTGCAGTACACCGCGCCGACGGTCGACGGCGACGCCCGCGTGCAGCGGCAGGTCGAGCAGGTGCGTCCGGCGGCCCGCCAGCCGCAGGCGGCCCGCGGCGCCCGGGCCGGT